>VSOC01000385.1 GCA_009774615.1 Lachnospiraceae bacterium | reverse complement strand
AATAAAGAAACCAATAAATGAAAGGAGCCAATTATCATGAACCCAACCATTGAAACCATTTTAAACCGCAGAAGCACCCGCAGCTTTTTACAAAAACCCTTAAACGACGAGGATATCCAGACCATCGTCAAATGTGCTCTTCACGCTCCCAGCGGCATGGGGCGGCAGACCTGGAAGTTTACGGTTATTGAAAACCGCGAAAAGATTCAGCAGCTGGCTGAAGTTATCGGCAAAGAACTGGGAAGAGAAGGCTACAATATGTATGCGCCGGAAGTGCTGATCATCCCTTCAAACGAGCAGGACAGCCCTTTTGGTATGGAAGATAATGCCTGTGCCATGGAAAATATCTATCTGGCTGCAGAGGCTCTGGGTATCGGCTGTGTATGGATCAACCAGATCCGCACCATCTGCCAGGCTCCGGCCATCCGTGAAATCTTAGATGCCTGGGAAATTCCATCCAGCCACGTTATCTATGGCATGGCCGCATTAGGCTATCGCGACGACACACCCATCCAGCCTAAGGAGAGAATCGGGAAGGTAAATTATATTCGATAAACCTTTCCTAAAATTCAAAAGCAAACACAGAATAATCTCACATTTATACCTTCCAGGGAACCTCAAATTAGGAGGTTCCCACGTTTTCCAATATTTATTTTTATGTATCTGTTATTTCAGAACACCTATCTCTAATAAAGTTACCCCACAGCATAAGTTGTTAGGCATAGCTAAATATTGAAGTATTCTTCTGGTACTATTTACATAAGGTTTGGTACAATTTCACCTTCCGTTTCCCGCATAAAACTGTAAGTTTTTCTGACCAATGATATAGGATTCTGCTCTACATTCAGTAACATTATTGAAAATCTTACATCTTCTATTCAGAAGATAATTCATCAATGTTTCTTCATGATTTTTAGCATAGTTTACTGCTTATTTCATCGAAAATCACCCAATTTTATATTTTCCAAAGTCGTTATTGTCTACTTTTCATACTCTTTTTTATACATATTTCTGTTTTGTGTATCTAACACTTATAATTTCTTTTCAATAAATATACTAAATTTCATATTATCATCATTATCAATTATTTCTTGCTTTAATTTTCATCATATAAAATTTGCAGTTCTCTGGTCCAACACATCCCGGAAGTCCCGAAATAGAACATTCCACCCTATTTACTTTTCCTCGCCTAGTATAACGTATAAAATTCCTGCATGTATCCTCTTCCATTAATAACTTTTTTGAATTTTTTAAGATATAATGCTCGCAAGGCTTCTCTCCTGCATCGCATCTAGTTTTTTTATAAAGACAAAGACGTTTTCCATAGTAGAAACATTTCTTTCCATTTATCACAACTGTAATATGATTTTGTAAACCATGAGAATCATTGTTTAATAAATTTCTCTTTTCATCCTTATTATATCTTACATCCCCTTTTTTTATCATTTTGGGTTCTTCTATATTCTCACATTTTTGAAATATATCATCTTTATGAGATTCTTCAGTTATTGATATATGAGTATCACCCTGTTCTCTTTCAATTTCTATACTATCAATGATTTCTAATAATTGTTTCATTCTCTTTTTTAGTATTACATCTCCTAAATCTCCATCAACAATTGCTAAAGAAAAATACTGAGGAAGCGATTTTTTATTCGACTCTACAGTATTCTTTTTGAAGAAATATATTTTATCTTTCTCTCCAGGATAAATTGCGCCAACACCCACTATATCTGAAAAAAATTTATCTTTTGATGCTATCTGAGTACTATATTTTAACACTAATTCAGACATATACCTTTTTTTTACATTAAATTCATTCGAGTATTTTGCATCTAAAATATAATAATAATCTCTATTATTGCATGATATTTTTATTATAAAATCCGGTGTCCATTTATCATTCCATATTCCCTTTGAAAAATTAAACCCTGTAGAATAAAGGTTAATATTATTATTTATTTTATCAATCCATATATATGGTTCATATAATAGCATTATCA
>VSOC01000384.1 GCA_009774615.1 Lachnospiraceae bacterium | reverse complement strand
GTCCCTGCCGCTTCATTGCTTCTAACCGCATCTTATAAGCAAAGGCTTTCTCACTTGGCAAGATAACAGAGCGTTGGAGATTGCTCTCAACCATGACAATAATCGCTTCATCATGGGTCAGCTCCTTAACCTCACATTTCAGCGTTTCAAGCCCTGCAAGCTCGCAAGCCTTTTTCCGCCTGTGACCGCTGATAAGCTCGTACCGTCCGTCCTCTTTTTGCCGAACTGTCGCAGGGGTCATTACGCCGCTCCGACTGACACTTTCCACAAGCTGTTCCATATCCTCATTCATTAAAACCTTGAATGGGTGGTCTGGGAACTCGTCAATCTCGGAAATGGGTATCTCCCTTATCTTGCTTAGATTCGCTTCTGCTCGGCTCTCGTCTGTTTCAAAGAGGTCATCGTATGCGGTCAGCTCGATTCCTGTTCTTTTGTTTCTCGCCAATCTCTGCTACCTCCTTTCCGAACTGCTCATAAGCTGCGGCTACCTTGCCGCCTTTGTCGTAGGCAAAAATGCTCTTTCCCTCTGCGGTGGCTTCTACCGCACGGATGGAATGGGGTATCTGGGTATCAAATACCTTTATCCTCTGCCCATAGGCACTTTTTACCGTAGCAGTAATTTCTTTTGAAATATTTGTGCGTGGCATAACCATCGTCATTAAAATACCGTCAATCCGCAGATGGGGGTTGATTTGCCGTTTGACCTTAGACACGGAGCGAAGCAACAGCTCTAAGCCTTTGGCAGAAAGATAATGGGGCTGTGTCGGGATAACCACGCTGTCAGCCGCTGCAAGTGCGTTTATTGTGAGCATACCCAAGCTTGGCATACAATCCACAAGAACCACATCATAATTCTTTTTTACCTCATTGATGCAGGTTTTCAGTACGCTTTCACGGCTTATGGCGTTAATGAGCCTTACTTCCAGCCCCGACAGTTCAATGTTGGATGGGAGCAGGTCAACGCCCTCGTCATGGTGCAGGATGCTTCTGGAAACATCGACAGGTTTATCATCAATAATATCCTGCATAATGGTTGAGAGTGTATTGGGTAAATCATCTGGTCGGCTGTAACCGAGCGACATGGTTAAATTTGCCTGTGCATCGGCATCAATGAGCAGGACTTTCTTACCCTGCTGTGCCAGAGTTACTCCCAGATTGACCGCCGTAGTGGTCTTGCCGACACCGCCTTTCTGGTTTGTCAGAGCGATTACTTTGCAATTTGACATAGATGCGTCCTCCTTTCGCATAGATTTAGCCACTTTGTCAAGGTGGCTATGTAACAATATCAGAGAACGACAGAACGCAAAAAAGCCGCCTACTCTTAAAAATAAATAAGAATAAGCGGCTCTGTGATGTGCCTTAGACATATTCAATTTTCATTCTCTTAATCGGTGCGTTTACGACTTTGAATATTAACTCATCAACGCAGTCCGTATATCTGCCCTGTTGAATAAGCTGATTTTTCAGCTCCACAAGACTATGTAATAAAATGCTTCTTTCTTGGCTATCCACATACAAATGATTTTTCTTTTCTCTCATTCATATCACCGTCCTTTTTTGTTCTCATTATATAGACAGATAACAATATATTCAAAGATACAAGCGGACAAAAAAATAAGCGTACCACTATCTCTAATGATACGCCTATCCCATTCAGTTTCTAAAAGCCTGTTGCCTATATTTTATCAGCAGAGTGTATACTACATAGACACGTTGATTGTGAAAAACCTTTATTATCCGTTTGTGTTCCCACACCCAACATCAAACTACCATCGAAACATCAAACTAATTTTTAAGATGCATATTTCGGATTCCTCCTACTAAGTTGGTATTAAATGTCTCACAAAATGCCTAAAACAAAGGGCTTCTATGCGTTTTTCTTTTGTATTAACACAATAATTTTATACAAAATCATTTTCAAATTTTTCAATTTCTTGACAATTATCTTTACCAAACCATTTTTCAGCAGTATTTATCATAGCCTCCGTTGGCTTTTTACAATATACCAC
>VSOC01000383.1:450-2021 GCA_009774615.1 Lachnospiraceae bacterium | reverse complement strand
TATCAAGGAGATTAAGCTTGATAGGTATATGCTGATAGAAGCTGTTGTGTAATCTTTAAATCATATGGAACAGGAAAAATATGGGGATATTTTTAAATAGCATTGCTCCTTTTGAAGCGTATAGGGAAGCAGTGTCAGATCCGTACTTTGTGGATAAATCGTTATTGCTCACGGAATTGATCCCGGCGTTTGGCAAAAAGAATCGGTATTTTTGCATAACCAGGCCCCGGCGTTTCGGGAAAAGCGTAATGGCAAATATGGTTGCCGCTTTTTTCGGGAAAGGAGCAGATAGCAGCTCAGTGTTTCGCCATTTATCCATTGCCAAGGATAAGTGCTGCCTGGAACATCTAAATATGCACCAAGTAATTTATATCGATTTTAGCAGAATTCCGGAAAACTGCAGTCAATACCAAGCTTATATTTCACGGATTTCCCAGGGAATAAAGGATGAGCTTTTGCAGTCATACCCAGAGCTGGAAATTAATCGTGACAAGGCAGTTTGGGATATTTTTCTGCAGATCTTCCTGGAAACGAAAGACAAGTTTATCTTTGTCATGGATGAATGGGATACAGTCTTCCATTTGCCGTTTATCTTGGGAGATAATCAAAAAGAATATTTGCTTTTCTTAAAAAATCTTCTGAAAGATCAAGTATATGTAGAGTTTGCCTATATGACAGGAGTCCTGCCCATAACAAAGTATTCCAGTGGATCGGAGTTAAATATGTTCCTGGAATATGATATGGCAACGAAGAAAAAATTTAGCCAGTATTTTGGATTCCTTGACTGGGAAGTGGACGAGCTGTTTAAACGGTATCAGAGTAAAAAGGAAAATCCAGGGATTACCAGAGAGGCGCTAAGAAGCTGGTATGATGGCTACTGCACGGCAAAAGGGGATAAAATCTATAATCCCCGTTCGGTTGTTTGTGCCCTGTCTGATGATGAATTGGCAAATTATTGGACTAGCTCAGGACCTTATGATGAAATTTTTTACTACATTCGGCATAACATAAAAGCAGTGCGGGATGACCTTGTGCTGATGGTTTCCGGTGAAGGGATAAAGGCTAATATCCGAAGCTATGCAGCGGCATCGATGGAACTTGGCACAAAAGACGAGATTTATTCGGCGATGGTGGTTTACGGTTTGCTCACTTATCGGAATGGGAAGGTGTATATTCCAAATAAGGAGCTGATGGGACAGTTTAATGAGTTATTAATGTCGAAAGAGTCTCTAGGGTATGTATACCGTTTGGCCAAAGAATCGGAAAAAATGCTGGAAGCTACTCTTGCAGGCAATATAAAGACGATGGCTGAAATTCTGAAATTTGCCCATGATACGGAATCTCCGATTTTTTCTTACAATAATGAAATCGAGCTGTCAGCAGTAGTGAATTTAGTTTATTTGGCAGCACGGGATACTTACCATGTGGAAAGAGAAGATAAGGCAGGGGAAGGATATGTAGACTTTATCTTTTACCCGGAAGATAAGGAAGATACAGCAATTATCCTGGAACTAAAGGTGGATAGTACGCCGGAGGCAGCAATTATGCAAATAAAAGAAAAGCGATACGTG
>VSOC01000383.1:0-440 GCA_009774615.1 Lachnospiraceae bacterium | reverse complement strand
CGCCTTAAAGGAAAGCTTGGAGAAACGCCTAAATATACGGGGAAGATGCTTGCCGTGGGAATTAGCTATGATCGAAAAACAAAGGAGCATTTTTGTAAAGTGGAGGAGCTGCTGCTCGATGGATGACGGAAGTCATGGACTGAGAGAGGACTCTTAGCTTTAAGTTTTTTCCGAGTTTTCATGTAAGATAACCCCCATACCTTTTTTATAAAATGCCATCTTGTAAATGTGTGCTTGTAAGTGTGTAAGTTAGAGATACTGATGTGATACCTCTTAAGCAGACAGGGTAAATAACCAAAATCTGCTTAAGAGGTGTTTTTTTTGTCCAAACCAAAGTATTCATCGGAACTTAAAATCCGGGTATGCGAAGATTTTCTATCTGGGAAATATTCAGTAGCAGAATCAAACTGCTTCATTAGCCGATTTTAAAGGGGATGATT
>VSOC01000382.1 GCA_009774615.1 Lachnospiraceae bacterium | reverse complement strand
AGCTGGGTGCTTTCCAGGAAGTATTTGACAGTTGGGGAGTGGGAGGAGAGGGCAGAAGGGTCAAAAGGGAATTGGGAGAAGTAAATACGATAAGGAGAGGTAAGGCGGGGGAACACATAATTTAAACGGGAAATCAACCAAAGGCTGTTTAAAATATCCTTTAAATTCTATGTCATTAGAACGCTATATGGCTTGGAAATTTCCTAATATATCACCACAAATATTCCGGGATATGGATTTGATCTTAAAAGAATTAAAATTATTTGGATTAAATACAGTTAAAGAATTAGATCAATTAGTGACCCTTGATTTTGAAAAAGAACTCCAAAACACTGAATGGAGATCTTTAGATGGCATCATTCGAAACATACTAATTATACAGGATGCCGATAAATACTTTACAAAAGTTTGGAATCCGTCTATGAATCAGATGAACAAAAAGAATTTTAAATTATATCAAAAATTTAACATCGATATACAAAGCTTTTGCGAAAAGAACAACATCTGTGTCATATAAAACGGAGGGAAATTATGGAGAAAAAAACAAGGTATTTTGGTTATGATGAAGAAAAAATCAAAGAAATTTTCCGTAACAGCAAAGATCAAATTGATATAAACAGCAAAATCGAAAATGCATCAACCTTATCTCAATTAGTTGACTCAAGCAGTAAATTATTAAAGGAAAACCGTGATTTTTTACACATGATCTACAACGAATTGGATGAATAGGATGAATAAATCTTTTGGAGGCATGGTTATTATATGTCAGAAAAATACAAATGGATGACTGAACAAGAGTTCCTGGATGAAGTACATAATCTGGATAAATTGCTGCATGATTTTTGCGAAGGCAGCGATCTGTATCCGTATGAATCGGTTAAGACTAACATTAATACTTTGAGAGATATCATCGTCAGAGTTCACAAAAGGAAACACTACTTTAAAGTATTCCATAACGAAATGATCACCTCCGAATATAAAGAAACCGCATTATACTGTTATTGGTTTTTAAAATTACGTCCCTTGTGGATTGAGCCGGCTAATAAAAGTTCTGATAGAATTAACGAAAAATTCGCGCTCCATTTATACATTTCTCTTTTAAAGAAATATAATGAAGGATTTTCAGAAAGTGACGGAATAAACCGATTACATATCAGAGAACTTTTGTATTCATTCCGATTTAGGGACATTACAAAAGAATCGATGATATTAATGTTAGAACCATATTATTATGATTATTTGAAGAAAAAAGATGCCGTATTTTAAGAAACTTTAGGGTTAATTTGTATTGCCGAGCCTGGGCTCAGGCTCGGTATCCCTGTGGTCATTTTTTGCAATGTCTTTTCTGGCTGACCACAGCATTTTCTCTAAGGATTGGTCGCTGGGAAATTTATTTTTGATTAGAGTTTAATATTTTCATATTCCAACATCGGTTTTATTGCTTCTCTTTCTGCTTCTATTTGCCTACTCAAACCACCATTCTCATACACCCCCCAATAGGCAATACTATACGGATTTATTATTACCAATATCGAATGGAATGATGATGCGCAGACTTCGGGGGAAATGTATATTGCCGATGAAGTTAATGGGGAAAGCTGGGTGCTTTCCAGGAAGTATTTGACAGTTGGGGAGTGGGAGGAGAGGGCAGAAGGGTCAAAAGGGAATTGGGAAAAGTAAATACGATAGGCGGCAACCCCCGCCCTTTCGGCGATTGCCGCTTTTTTCAGCCAGCAATCGCCTTTTTTCTACCAATTAATATCACTATCTTTTACATATTCCCCGCTGTCTACCCTCTGTTCCGCCGCTTCCAGCTGCTTCCGCTCTTCCGGCGTCAGTTTTGTAAAATCAGGATCCCAGGCAAGCACCAGCCGTTTGATAAACTGGCTTGCAAATTCCTGTTCACTCTCTGGAAGCATTTCCAGCATTTTAACCGATTCCTGACTCGCCCGTGTCATGCACTCAACCTCCATTCTATTTGTAAATATCTCCACGGCTCCCATTCACCATACCAATCAGGATC
>VSOC01000381.1 GCA_009774615.1 Lachnospiraceae bacterium | reverse complement strand
CGGCAATCATGGGGAGTGTGGCGCTCAGTGATGCCAATTTGTTTTAGTAAGGTGTTCATATTTTTGCGGAAAGTACCTGCAGTAATAGGAAGCAGATTTCCGTAGCGTTCCATCCTTTGCATTACCAGAGGTTGTATGAAGGAGTGAACAGGAACAATGCGGCCTTTCCCGGCATCAGTTTTGCTTCCACCCTGGAAATACCATTCATCAGTGTTGAGATAGATGTTTCGGTATTCATTGATTCTGAAGCCGGACAGGCACATGATCACCAGCATTTCGGCAGTTTCATCTTCTCTGGCAGCATAGATTTTAGCCAGTTCTTCCATCGTAAAGGGAATACCTTTTTCATCGTCGTCTTCCTTTTTGATTTTTACACCCCTACTGTAATCCTTTTCGCATAGGTCGTTCATCAGGGCGTACTGGTACATCTGGTGAAACAGGTTGATAATAAGTTCCAGACTGGCATGTTTTAACGGGCACCGGTCAACTACAGACTGTAGGTCACTGTGTTTCAGGCTGCAAAAAATCAATGGATGCAGTTCTTTACAGTTCTTGTATGCTGCTGTGGTAGATCTCACCGTTGCATCCGAATATTTATGCCCTTCAGGGAACTTGTTGGCAAAGAAGCGGTCATACACCTGAGAAAACGTAGGCTTAGCCATATCAATACCGGAAATCTTCCGATAATCGGAAAGAAGGCGGTTGCTGATAGCTGCAGCGTCTGTGTTCTGGGCTACTTCCTGTTTAATGGAGAGTTCATAGCCTGGCTTGTAATTGCCGGCGTGCCAGGCCGTTAAGACGGCTATTCCGACCATGTAATCATCCACGTAGCAGAGGGCAGCAGGGCGGTCGGTAATATCTCCGGTTGAAGCGTCTAGGCGGGTAGGCGGGTGGACGGCGTAGGGGTTGCGCCGACCTTTTCCTAAGTAGCGAATGCTGCCGAAGCCGTTGGGGAGCCGGGGGTATTTCTTTCTTTTTGCCATAGTGGTAGTAGCCTCCTTTATTTTTGGGTATAAAAAATTCACCCTTGCCAGGATGCTTCCAACATGGTACAATATTTTTGTCTAAGGATTGTATCATGTTGGAGCAATCCGGCAAGAGAAAATCTATGTAAAGCCGTTCAGTGCTGGTAACACTGGGCGGTTTTTGCTTTATTTTTTAGCATTAGGCACAGTAGGATAAAATTTTGCCTTTTGTTATGCGAGATTCAGTTGTTCTTTTAAGGCATCCTGAAGAACTTTGGACAGGCTGATATTTCTATCTTCGGCTTCTTTTGCCAACCATGCAGGAATAGACAGCATTTTTTTTACAGCCCTTGTATCACGGCGGTATTTGTCAATATCCGTGGTAACATAGGTTGTCGGGCATCCGCAGGCTTCTACTTTTTTTATATCAGACGGCACAGGTATTTTCATATTTCTTTCCACAAGGCTGACCAAATACAGCCCTAAGGCTTCCTGAGCCATTGTCATTAATTCTTCCATTGTGTCGCCTTGTGTATGGCACCCCTCAAGATCCGGAAACTCTATCCAATAGCCGCCGTCTTCTTCGTGAATAATTGATGGATATACCTTCATCATAACATAATTCTCCTTTCTATGTTGGAATTCGGGGCTTAGTCAAGCCCCGTTCGTTTTTTGATTGAGTGAAGCAATCCAGGTTTAAGATCTTTGGTGTGGTATGGAATGACTTCTGTCTGGTTGCCTTTTTTCATGATGTAATGGCTTCCGTTTGTCCGCTCAATTTCCCAGCCTTTTTTCTGCAATTGCTTTACCAGCTCTTTTCCTGTCATTTGTACCTCCTTACAATCTTATTATATTATATAATTTATATAATGTCAAGGAAAATATATAAATTATATAAAAAATAAATTTTTAGAGTTTACAAGTCTTCCGCCTTCCCCAGTACCTTTCCTAATATCATGATTCTGTCGCCATCTGCTGTGAGGGGAGGATAATCCGGGTTTAAATTATTTTGTTTATAAATTGTTGCTTAATAAAATCCAATTTTTATATTTTTCACTATTGTTATGCTTATG
>VSOC01000380.1 GCA_009774615.1 Lachnospiraceae bacterium | reverse complement strand
CATCCGACCAATTAACTCGTATTAGCATGTAGGTTCGATTTTCAAATGTATTAGCATATTAGCAAATCCGAGTTTTGGTGCTGAAATGAAGAAAGCCGAAAACCCGCTAAAATCAAGGCTTTCGGCTATGTTTCCAGCGTTCCCGAGGTGACTCGAACACCCGACCTACCGCTTAGGAGGCGTGTGCTCTATCCAGCTGAGCTACGAGGACTCGAACGATATGAAGTTTATGAAAAGAGCTTTTTTACCTCCACGGACTTTGATGACCGGAATATTAGGAGGAAAACTTATACCTTGTCCTGCGGTTACCTTACACATCTTTTCATGCTCTTTTATGTCTAAAGTGTCCTCGTAGAACCCAGCTTATTGTGCTTTTTTATTGCATATTGCACAATTTTATCTACTACTATCCATTTTCATCAAATTAGCAAAAAATTAGCAGAAGCCGTTTTTAGGAACGTCGATTAGCAGAAAATTAGCAGAATCACCGTTTGATTTCTATGCTGATTCATGCAAATCAATTCAATTTTTAAAGTCTATATTTTGTTG
This sequence comes from Lachnospiraceae bacterium, assembly GCA_009774615.1. Lineage (GTDB taxonomy): Bacteria > Bacillota > Clostridia > Lachnospirales > Lachnospiraceae > Caccovicinus. The sequence continues at coordinate 1,499 of VSOC01000380.1, read as the reverse complement.
CGGATGTGTACTCAGGCGGAAGGCCCTAAGCCGCATCGGATAGTCTCATTCTATCACAGCCCACACCGGCCGACAACAAAAACGAATTCTTTTATTCCAAAACAGGCTTCTCTAATTTATGGAGGGTTCTATGTCAGAATATCAATTAGAGATCAAACAGGTCGTGGACTATCCACGCTGCCGGATTTACCGGCAATTTATTCAGAACTTAATGGCAGACCGGAGCATTCGCACAGGCGGGGGTTCCGATCTTTTTTATTATACGGTACTTTGCAACTATGCGAACTTCCGTACTTCTTACCTCCGCATAGATGGTATCGGCTATACGGTATATCCCGGTGAGTGGATCTGCACCGTGAAAGAACTGTCCGCATGGTTCCGTACCCGTTTCCAGTGCCAGGCAGTCTCCATCCTGGACGAACTGCAGAAACGCCACCTTATCTCCTATCTTTTCCTTGACCGTGGAAAAGTGATTAAATACAAAATCCGTGACTGGAAAAAACATAATACCGTATTGGACTACAACTGCCCCTGTCAAAAAGATACGGGCTTTTTCTTTATGCCGACTGTGGTTGCAACGGAACTGGTCAGCGCCGGTCGCTGTTCTGAAATGGATATCCTGCTGGATCTGTGGATGTCCGCTGTCTACAATGACAGTCAGGTGCAGGGTTCGGAAATCGGCCCGGTTGTCTATCTCCGCAACGGCACTGGCTCTCCGTTGGTAGCCTACAGTGAGATGGCTGCCCGCTGGGGCATCTCCAAAGCCACAACAGGGCGTGTGCTGAAAAAATTCGCTGATATGGACTATATCTCCTTAATGTCTTTCCCCGGAAGGACAGGCAGTGTGATCTATCTGCACAGCTACCTTTCCACCATGTTCCAGATATCAGATGTTCTCGTTGACAAAGCGGAGGTTGCCATGGTCCTGAAGATCAATATCACCTTGCCAGGTGAAACGGATTCACAGGCAGACCACACGGTCACAGAGCATGAGGTATGCGTTTCAGAGGAATTATCCAGCGTTTCAAAATCGAACATGGAAACTATCGTCACAAAAATGGCGCAAGTCCTTGATGCACAGGGCATTTCCTGTTTCCGGTGCCCGAAATCCATATATAAGTTATATCCTTTATCAGACGCCTGCAGGGAAGAGTATATATCCCACATAAAGAAGGGGGCTGTACGGTTCGGAATGACTGTATCCTGCGGGGAGGATAAGCCGGTCTACACCTTTGAGCTGACGCTCTCTCCCACCGAAAAAGACAGGGAAGGGGGTGGCAAGGCATGAAAAAGAATCAGGAAGAAATGAACATTGCCGATAACCCGCTGTACCATGATACCTGGAAGCTGCTGAAAAAATACAGGGATGTGGTGTGGAGCCTGGAGCTGTCCGTCCAGCAGGTGAGGAGCCGGTTTGAGATTGAGTATGGGAGTTCCATCGAGGACTTTCTGGAGTCTGTCTATGTGGCGGGGATAGATCTGTCAGACCGCAGCATCGA
>VSOC01000038.1 GCA_009774615.1 Lachnospiraceae bacterium | reverse complement strand
TGTTAAGATATTATTGCATATTTTATAAAAAAATGGAAGAAAAAAGTATATGGTTATCAAAGAAACATTGTACTAGCTTAATTCATTTATTATATTCCCTTAAATTCTATACTCATTAATCCGCTTTGAAGCAACCTCATAAACCTGCTCATCTGTTCGGACACCAATCACAATAATTAACATCTGTCCATCAATTCTCTCGAGTTTATAGACAACACGAAGTCCCGCTGCTTTTAATTTAATTTTCAAAAACCCTGCAAGTTTTAAGTTTCTCTTATTGGAAAGCGGATGACCGTAACCTCCTTCATCATCCGGAAGAGGATTCTTACTGACTTTTTTGATTGCCTTACGAATTAATATACGCTGGCTGCCATCCAGACGCTCAAGATCCTTAATTGCTTCCGGCAAATACTGGATATACCAAATCATTCTATCTCCACCTCTTCAAAATCTGAAAGTTCCTCTTCCGTAAAATTAAATCTTCGATCCACTTCTTCCTGAGAAACAAGTGTATCTGCATTATAGTGCTCCATTCGTTCTGCAGCAAGGAGAAGAAGCCTTAAATTTTCCAGTTCTTCTTTTTCACGGACATATTCCTCCGGTGGGACAATAACCACTTCCGGACGATTGTTCTTCATTACCACCTTTGCCCCTGTTGCTTTAACATTGGAAAAAATTTTTCCTGCAAGTCCCTGGTTAAACATGGAAAAAGGGATGGTATCCTGGATAGCACTGACAACTGAACGCATTAAATCACCTCCTGCATTAAGTATATCTGTGTGATTATAATATGTCAAGAAAGCACTAATAAAATCACCAATAAATTTATTAGTTAAACATTAATATTTTTGTACTACTTATAATAAATAAACACAATAAAAGAACCGCTGCAGTACAGCGCCTCAAAAAAGGCATCTGCCATACTGCGGCGGTTCTTCTTTTCCGTTTTTCTTTTTAAAGTCCTGCCTTTTGGCTTCCTTTAAAAGTTACTCACGGATTGCAGCAGTTATTTCTTTTTACTTACCTGCCATCTGGCGTTCCTGGGCTTCGATCATCTTTTTGACCATATAGCCTCCTACAGAACCATTCTGTGCAGAGGTTAAGTTTCCGTTGTAGCCGTTGCTTAACGGTACGCCGATTTCGTTTGCTACCTCCATTTTCAGACGGTTCATTGCTTCCTTTGCCTCAGGTACGTTTGTAGTGTTAGAAGAATTGCTTGCCATAACTTGTGCCTCCTTTTCTTCATGAGCCGCTGATGTTTATTTCTGTTCATTCTGTTCATCTTTCTTTCCTTTAATGTGATTCAGAATTTCTCAGATGTTTTTGCGGCTTGTTTTCTGCTACAATCCTATTATGTGCTTTACGGCCAGGAATACACTAGAAGGTTTTACGAAAAATGTCATTTTTTAGAAATTGAAAAACTTACGCCTCTTTCCCAAGAAACTTACACATCCTTCCTCGTAAATTCTTGCAGTAAGCCCGGTAAACAGCCATTATAAATTCACCTTCTCATACCCTTCCTGCGCATATTCTTCTAACTTTATCTTCAGTTCCCGGTGTTCCTCCTGTTCAAGTTCCGGATCTTCTTCCAGAAGACGGTTGACTTCCTCCGAAACCGTTTTTAATAAATTCGCGTCGGTAAAGATATCGGCAAGCTTAAATTCCATCTCTCCGCTCTGGCGGACGCCGAAGATATCCCCCGGCCCCCGCAGCTTTAAATCTTCGGCGGCAATGTAAAATCCGTCGTTGGAATGATTTAAGATATCCAGCCGCTTTTTCGTGTCCCCGTCCTCTCCGTCGTCTGCGCAGTTAATCATAATACAATAGGACTGGTATTTTCCCCGCCCCACGCGCCCGCGAAGCTGGTGAAGCTGGGCAAGGCCGAAGCGCTCGGCATTTTCGATCATCATCACTGTGGCATTGGGCACATTGACGCCCACTTCGATTACGGTTGTGGATACCAGCACCTGAATTTCCCCGGCGGCAAACCGTTCCATAATCTGATTTTTTTCTTTTCCTTTTAATTTTCCGTGAAGATATTCCACACAGATTGACGAGGGAAGTTCTTTCTGCAGCTTTTTTGTATAATCCAGGACATTTTCCGCTTCAATCATCTCGCTCTCCTCCACCATGGGGCAGATCACATAAGCCTGCCGTCCCTGAAGAACCTGGCGGGTGATAAAAGCATAGGCATTTTTCCGGTAATCCGTTCCCACCACACAATTTTTAATCGGAAGACGGTTTGCCGGAAGCTCGTCAATTACGGAAATATCCAAATCGCCGTAAAGGATAATCGCCAATGTCCGCGGAATCGGCGTGGCGCTCATCACCATCACATGGGGCGTATTCCTGCTCTTTTCGCCCAGAGCCTCCCTCTGTCCCACACCAAACCGGTGCTGTTCATCGGTGATCACCAGGGCTAAAGATGGATATTCCACCTTTTCCTGAATCAATGCATGGGTGCCGACAATGATTTTCGCCTCTCCTGTACGGATTTTTTCATAGGCAATGCGCTTTTCCTTTGCGGTCATCGATCCCGTCACCAGAACCGCTTCATGATGAATGCCGTTTTCAATAAGAAGCGTTTCCATCGATTCAAAATGCTGTTTGGCCAGAACCTCCGTCGGAACCATAAGCGCACCCTGAAAGCCGTTCTCTGCCGTTTCTAACAGGGAAAGAACCGCCAGTATGGTTTTTCCCGATCCAACGTCGCCCTGCACCAGACGGTTCATCACCAGTCCGCCCTGCAGATCCCGGCGGATCTCCTCCCACGCCCTCTCCTGCGCCGAGGTAAGCTTATAGGGAAGCGCCTGCATAAATCTATCGGTCAGGACGCTGTTTTTCATCACAAAAGATGATTTTTTCACACCTCTCTGCTCTTTTAACCTGCGCACGCCGATAAGAAAGAAAAAAAACTCGTCGAATACCAGCCTTCGGCGGGCAAAAAGAAGTTCGTTTTCGTCCTTTGGGAAATGAATATGTGTCAACGCGGCTGAAAAATCTTCCAGCGCATACTTTTTTCGCAGTTTTTCGGGAAGATACTCCGGTTCCTCTTCCTGACTTTTAAGTACCCAGGCCACGGCCCTGCTGATGGTTTTATTTCCCAGCCCTTTCGTCTGTCCATAAACGGGCTGAAGCGAATGGATAAGCTTCTGGTAGGCTTCCGGTAAAAAAATTTCCGGCTGATCCATCGTCAGCCGGCTTTTTTTCCTCGCTACCCGTCCGCGAAATACATATAAAATACCTGTCCTTAAATTTGTCCGGATATAGGGCATATTATACCAGGTAAGCTGGATGGTTCCGGTTAAATCTTTCAGTACGGCTACCACAATCTGCATCTCGTTAATACGCAGAAGTTCCGGCGGCTTTAAGAGGACGCCGGAAACCGTTCCCACGACGCCTTCCTTAAGCTGCCCGATAGCAGCCGGTTCATGAAAAGCGTCATAAGCCCGCGGATAGTAATGCAGTAAATCCCTGGTGGTTTCCACGCCTAATTTTCTGAAAAGTTTTCCCGTCTTTTCCCCGATTCCCTTGATCTCTTCGACAGGCTGCGGTTCTCTTTTCATCGCAATAACCTTTCTCTTTCCTACTCTACCGAAATCATATAATAATACACGGGCTGTCCGCCGTTTTGCAGTTCGATTTCCACCCCGGCAAATTTCTCCTGCGCCTGTTCAAAAAGCTTCTGCGCCGAAACCTCATCCACCTCTGCACCGTAGTAAATAGTTGCCAGTTCAGACTCTCCGTCGATCATTGCTTCCAGTGCTTTTAAGGCAGCGGCATTCACCGATTTTTCCACCGCCAGCATCCCTTGATCGCCGATAGCCATGATATCCCCTTCTTCGATATCCATACCGTCGATATTCGTCTTGCGGACAGCATAGGTTACCTGCCCGGTCTTTACTTTTCCCATCTCTGCCGTCATATTTTCCAGATTATCCTCGGTACTTAAATCCGGCATAAAATTAATCAGCGCCGTAATTCCCTGGGGAACGGTCTTTGAGGGAACCACCGTAATCTTCTTTCCCTCAGCAAGACCTGCTGCCTGCTGTGCAGCCAGAATAATGTTTTTATTGTTCGGGAAAATAAAAATCTCATCGGCATTCACCTGATCGATCGCCGTTAAAATATCTTCCGTACTGGGATTCATGGTCTGTCCGCCTTCAATCAGATAGTCCGCACCGATTCCCTTAAAAATCTCGGTCAGTCCTTCGCCTACGGAAACGGCAATAAATCCGCTGGGTTTTCTGGGTTCTGCGGTTTTCTTTTGTCCGCCTTCTTCTTCCTTTCCCTTCTGCTCTGCGGCAATCCGGCTGGCGTCTTTAATCAGCCGCTCCTCATGCTCTTCGCGCATGTTATCGACCTTCATCCGGGAAAGCGAGCCGTAGGTCAGCGCTTTTTCAAAGGCAAGTCCGGGGTGGTTGGTGTGAACATGCACCTTAACCACATCTTCATCCGCCACAACGACAATGGAATCGCCGAGTTCTTCCAGATAAGCTTTGAATTCATGTTCGTTTTTTTCGGTAAACTCCTTTTCGGTATTAATAATAAACTCCGTACAGTAGCCAAAACGAATATCGGAGGTGTCAAGCTGCGCCGTGTCAAGCGGGCGGGCAGCGGCCTGCGGTGCGGACATGTTTTCGGAAACCAGCCCGACTTCCTTACCCTTAAGCCCGTCCAGACAGCCCTTAACCACCTGCATCAGGCCCTGACCGCCGGAATCCACCACGCCGGCCTGCTTTAATACCGGAAGCATCTCCGGTGTCTGGCTTAAGACATAATCTCCTTCGGCAATAATTTTTTCACAAAAATCCAGAATATCATCGGTCTGGTCAACCAGCTCTAACGCCTTCTGCGACATCCCCTTGGCCACGGTAAGGATCGTTCCTTCTTTGGGCTTCATTACCGCTTTATAGGCGGTTTCGGTCGCCCTCACCATGGCGTTTGCAAGAACTTCCCGGTCGATCTCCTGATGCTCCTTAATTTCCTTGGTAAATCCCCGGAAAAGCTGCGACAGGATAACGCCGGAATTTCCCCTTGCCCCCCGAAGGGAACCGGAAGAAATCGCCTTGGCTAAAGCCTTCATGTCCGGTTCTTCGATAGCGGCAACCTCTTTGGCAGCGGACATTATCGTTAAGGTCATATTCGTCCCCGTATCTCCGTCGGGAACAGGAAAAACATTTAATTCATTAATCCATTCTTTCTTGGCCTCAAGGCTGCCTGCTCCGGCTAAAAAGGCTTTCTGGAGCAGTTTTGCGTCAATGGTATTCATATCACCGGCTTCCTCCTTAATCAATCACTCGCACACCTTCAACATAGATGTTGATCTTGTCAACCTCCATCCCGGTGAATGCTTCGACTTTGTATTTTACATTTTCAATTAAATTATCGGCAACGGCACAGATGCTTACGCCGTAAGCCACAATCACATGAAAATCAATACTCATATGATTATCCTTAATATCTACAGTAATCCCATGGGTCAGACTTTCTCTTTTTAAAAGCTTCACCAGACCGTCCTTCATGCTGACCGCCGCCATGCCCACGATTCCAAAACACTCCACTGCCGTAATCCCGGCATACATGGCGATAACTTCGGAACTTATCTGAATCTCCCCAAGTTTATTCATAATCCGAGCCTTCATCTTTAAGCCTCCTCTGCGCTAAAAATCTACATGGCTTTAGTATACACTATTTTTCAAAAAAAAGAAACGAATTTTTATTTTTCTCTTGCTTTTTTTATGCGTTTCTGTTAAGATGTACTTGTTGTGGGTTTTTAAAGCCCAAGTACCGACAAAGGAGGTGCAAAGTCATGGCCAAATGTGCAATCTGTGAAAAGGCTGCTCACTTCGGAAATGCGGTGAGCCATTCCCATAGAAGATCGAACAAGATATGGAAAGCTAACGTGAAATCCGTTCGGGTTAAAACCCTTGGCGGTACAAAGAAGATGTATGTATGTACATCCTGCCTGCGTTCCGGGTTAGTAGAGCGGGCATAAGCAACATCATTTTTAAACTATTTTATTGAAAACGGAAACTCCGACTGGACAAAACAGCCGGAGTTTTTTGCTTTTTTATTTTCGCTTTTTATTGTTTCCTTCATTCAGCAGCAGAATAAGTTATAGCCCACGATCAAACAGGCGACAACAAAGATCAGCGTGGTCAGTGTTACCGGTAAGAATAAAAGCGTAACCATCCCGCAGCTATACGAAAATAACATCAATCCATAAACCCGCTTCATCAGGGGATTCCCCTCTTCTTTAACACTTATAACACAGGATATGCAGCAGAAACGAAAAGTATACCGCTTTCGTTCCTTCTGCTGCCCGTCTTATTTCTTGTTGCTGTTCACACATTCACAGCAGCTATTGCTTTCCTGCAATCTCCTCTGCGGCTTCCATAGCTCTGGGAGAAACCTCCCCTGCTCCCTTTGGACCGCCCACAAAACGGTTCACCACATCCGGAACCATATCTAAAGCCTTGGTGAGCGGGTCCTGATTCTTTACGCTGACTAATTTGGTCACACCGTTTTGAATCACTAAGACTGCACTGGGTGAAATTTTTGCACTCATTCCCCCTGCACCGTTATCCTTATTTTTCCCCTTGTCGGCAAATGCCCCCGCAGCCATCCCGCAGGAAACATCCACCAGCGGCAGAATAATTGCATCATCAATCTTCACTGCTTCCCCCACCACGGTCTTTGTGGTCACAAACTTATCCATCCCCGAAAATAACGCATCCAGAGCAGATGCAAATGGATTATCTGCCATTCTTTACTACCTCCTTAAGCTTTTGACGAATATTTTTATTAAACAGAAGCCTGAGCACATAGCCCAGGATTACCCCCAGGCGAATCCTTCCCTTTACATGCACCTCCCCTTCCAGCCGATCCTCCCCAAAAACGGGATGAAGCACCAGAATTTTGTGCACAAACGGGTAAGCTGCCCCCGCATAGCTTAAAATTTTTCCCATCAGATACGGGTCTTCCCGGCCAAAAGTTATTTCTGCCGATCCCTTACGCGGAAGGATGTGCCGGAAAATTTTCTTTATCTGCCGCAGAATCAGCCGCACGGAAGCCTGGTTTGCCGGATCTTGAACCATGCTTTTAAGCTGGTCCCACTTTTCCAAAAGCCACTGTCTTTTTTCCTCTATCTGTTTAAGTTTACCACAGATTTCCGAAAAAGAAAACTTAAGTTTCTGCAGCTTTTTCTTCTTTTTTTCCATCCGGTTTTTTATCTTTTGCTTTTTCTTCTGCTTTTTCCTTTGCTTTTCCTCGTCCAGAAATAAATCGTCCAAAGGCAGTGTGTTATCTTCCGGTATAGCAGCATCTTCTGCGTTTTGTACAGCTTGTGCATCTTCTGCCATTTGTACCGATTCTTCTTTTTCTGCCTCTGGGATTTCTTCCCCGGCATCTTCCGGCATTATGAATTCTTCCCCGGAATCTTTTATCCCTTCCGTACCCTCCGTATTTTCAAAGTCTTCTTTCCTGCCGTCTTCGCTTTTAAGCTTCCAGACCGTCTTCCCAAAAACCTTCACCTGAGCAAAAAATTCATCCTGATAGCCAAGAACCACAGAAAGGATGTGAAAAAACCAGGTAACGCAAAGCCTTCCCTCTGCCTTTTCTTCTTTTTTTCCGTCCACCCGGTATACAATGGCAGAAAACAGCACCAAAAGCAGGATTCCAAGAATTAACCCCAGAATCCCCAAAACCAACCATCCCATCAGTTTTAGAATGAAGAATACTATTTCCATCAATCCCACCTTCAGCACCCAAGTTCATTCACCTTCAACACCGCAATCAGGTTTTACATTCACCTACAACACCGCAAATACGTCAAAATTCACGCCGTTTACGCATGTTCACTGCAGCATAAAAACGCTTTAACCGCAAACCCTCCGGTCGCCTGGTAGACCTCGTCAACCATCGCTCCGGCAAGCTGCAGGGCCTCTGCATATCCCAGGGCAATCCCCAAAATCATCTGCTCTTCTTTATTTCCTATCTGGACTGCCCGTTCTTCCCAGGCGAAAAACTCCGGAGCCGAATAAATATCCAGAAGGTTTTTTTCATTCGACGCCGGAACAATCACATAAACCGATGATCCGGCCTTTCTCTCCCGAAGTTTTTGAATCACTGAAAACCTTTGTTTCTGGGCTTTTTCTCCCACATACAGATGTTCATACCAGGTCATCTTCCATCTCCATAATCCGCAGGATTTCTTCAATGCATGTACTTTTTTCCGCCGCATTCGTACAGGAAGAAAGGCATCCGAATAGAAATTCGCGAAGCTCGTCCGAGGTAAGGAAAAACATCGGAAGCTTGGAAAGCAGGGTTGCCATCATGGCACGGACAACACATTTGGGTCTTTTTTTCCAGTCCTTCTCCAGTTCATCACAAAACGGCTGACACATAACTTCCACAGCCTTTCTGCTCAGCAAAATCCCTTCCTCTTCCGGCCGTTCTTCCGGCTCTAGGGGTGCGTAAATACTGGTGGAAAGCAGCCGCAGAACCTTTGCGGCCGTTTCCTTATCCTGCGCCGGGGCATTCTTTCCCAGAAAAACTTCTGCATTTGCATCCTCAAAACGACTCCACTGATCGTAATAGTTTTCCTGCACACCCTCAAGCGGAACAAGATGCTTTTCCAGTTCCTCGTCCGACAGCGAATAATCATCCTTTTTCATTCTTTCTGCCACCATGGAAACCAGCGACTGCAGTTCTTCCTTCTCCCGGCTGTCCATCAGCATATCCGGCCCGGCCAGGCACATCACATATAAATCATTAACCATTTCCATTAAACTCATTCGATCCGTGGACTGGTTAAATAAAATATCCCTCGCCTCTTCAAACACTTTCTGAAGTCTTAAAAATCCGTCCTTATCCAGGTTTTTATAGTCGGCTTCCTCCAGTTTTTTAAGGTTTTTATAAAGCTGCGCATGATCTTCTTCCATCCCCTGCGGCAAGGTAAGCAGAGCCTCCCGTTTAAGTGCCTTAATCGCCTGTTCCAGGGTCTGCCGATCCGCGCCCTCATAGACGGTCAGGGACTGCCGGATCATGGAAAAAAACTTATTCCTGGTAAAACGCATGGGAAGCTCTGCCAGAAGCATCTTAATTCGCTGGTTTCTCTCCATGGATTCTTCGGCGGAAATCACAAACCGCATCATTTCATTGACGATTTCTCCGTCCGTTTCCATCACAGGCATTTCATCCTCAAACCGACCCTCCAGGCGCTTAAGCACATAGTCATAAAGTCCAAAACAGTCAATATAAGCCGCCGTCTTTTCTGCGTCCTGAAGAATCCTGCAGCGGAAGTCATGCATCTTGGCCACGGTGGTTTCCCCGCGCAGAAAACCGCAGACCAGGGCAATGAGTTCCTGATTATTTCTCTTTAATCCGTCCAGCATTTCTTTTTCTGCCGGAGAAATCCTATCATCATTTTGAATACCCAAACGGAAATAGTCCGCCATGGATTCATAATACATCGTAAAATTTAATGCAAAACGACTGTAGGCATAACGCCCGGCTGCCGTCATCATCCGCTTTCCGTTCCTGCTCTCCAAACCTATACTCCTTTCGTTTTTCCCGGTTACTGAAATGTATGAACAGTAATGAATCAGCGATACTGCACAAGGATTGACCGCCGCAAAAGATCCAGGGCCTTCACCACGGCCTGCTCACGGATTTTTTCCCGGTTTCCCTTAAATAAATACTGCTCCACAGATACTTTATCCTTAAGATAGCAGGCAATGTAAACCAGACCTACCGGCTTTTCTTCGGTTCCCCCGTCCGGCCCGGCAATCCCGGTTATAGCGATGCAGACATCGGAATCCGTGGCAAACACCCCTCCGGTTGCCATCTCCTTTGCGGTCTGCTCACTGACTGCGCCGTATTTTTTCAGCGTACCCTTGCCGACATCCAGAATCTTTCGCTTTGCTTTATTGGAATAGGTGATAAAGCCCTCACGGAAAACATCCGAAACCCCGGGAACATTGACCAGACGGGCAGCTAAAAGACCTCCGGTACAGGATTCTGCGGTGGATACCGTCAGTTCCAGCTTTTTTAACAGCCGGACAACCGCCATCTCTAAGGTTTCCTCCTCCCTGGTCGAATAGACATAGTCACCGAAACGCTTTTTTATCTCCTTGACCACCGGCTTAATCATCTTATCGGCTTCGGCTTCGTTTTCAGCCCTTGCCGTTACACGAAGATGAACCTCGCCGGTTTTTGCGTAGGGGGCAATGGTGGGGTTTGTCTGCCGTTTAATTAAATCCAGAATCTTTTCTTCCACCTTGCTCTCGCCAATCCCGCAGATCTTTACCATCTGCGAGCGGATAACCTCCGGCTGGAGTTTCTGCAGGTAGGGATAGACCTGTTCCATAAACAGAGGACACATCTCATTTGGCGGGCCGGGAAGCAGGATTGCGGATTTGCCGAATTTTTCGATAATCAGTCCGGGAGCCGTGCCGTTATCATTATCCAGGATGATTGCACCGTCCGGAACAATCGCCTGTTTCCAGTTATTTTCGGAAATTTCTTTTACGGAAATACCCCGGAAATACTCTTCAATCCTTGCCCTTGTATGGGCGTCTTCCACCAGGGCGCAGTTCATCACCGCCGCGCAGACTTCCTTGGTCAGGTCATCTTCCGTAGGCCCCAGCCCCCCGGTTAAAATCACGATATCCGAGCGCTTTAAGGCGGTGCGTATGGTTTCTGCCAGCCGTTCCCGGTTATCCCCCACCGTTACCTGATGATACATGCTCAGTCCCAGCAGAGCACATTTCTCTGCCAGAAACCTGGTGTTTGTATTTACAATATTTCCCAAAAGCAATTCTGTTCCTACGGAAATTAATTCACAGACCATATCTTTTACATGCTCCCTTCTGTCAGTACCTTATGATTCTTGAACAGATAGTCAACCAGCGAAACCACCGTAAGCACTAAAGCAGCCCAGACACAAAGGTTTGTAATAAACGTCAGGGCAGGCAGGTTGACAATCAGTAAAACCACGGCAATCATCTGAAATGTTGTCTTAAACTTCCCCCAATAGCTTGCTGCGATAACAATCCCGTTATCCGATGCCACCAGACGGAAACCGCTGATAATAAATTCCCGGCTGATAATAATAATCACCATCCACGCCGGAAGCTGCCTAAGTTCAATCAGGCAGATCAGGGCGGAACAAACTAAAAGCTTGTCTGCTAACGGGTCCATAAACTTTCCGAAATTCGTCACCAGATTATATTTGCGGGCAATCTTTCCGTCCAGCAGATCGGTTAAGCTTGCCACGATAAAAACAGCGGCTGCCGCCCAGCGGAAGGTTTGGTTTTCCCCGCCCTGATAAAGCAGGGCAAAGACAAAAAAGGGAATTAAAATTACCCGTGTTACGGTCAGTTTATTTGGCAGATTCATCGTACACCTCCCCTATTAAATCATATTCCTGTGCCTTAGTTACCCGAACCTTTAAGAAATCACCGCTTAAAAGTTCTTTCCCGGTATGGACAAAGATTAAACCGTCCACATTCGGGCTGTCCATATAGGTTCGCCCCACATAAACCGCCTCATCTGCTACCTTTCCTTCAATCATCACTTCCAGAATGCGGCCGACCATCGCCTCTGCCCGTTCAAAGGCAATCTCCTGCTGCAGTTCCATCAGTTCATCCCGCCGTTCTTCTTTCATCTCCTGCGGGATCTGATCCGGCAGAAGGGCGGCCGGTGTATCCTCCTCCATCGAGTAGGCAAACACCCCCAGACGGTCAAACTCCATCGCATTGACAAAGCGGTAAAGTTCCTCGTGATCCTCCTGCGTTTCCCCGGGGAAGCCGGAAATCAGCGTGGTGCGCAGGGCAATATCCGGAATCTCCCGGCGAAGCTTTCCGATAATTTCCCGCAGCTTTTTCTGATCGGTTCTTCGCCCCATCCGTTTAAGCACGGCATCGCTGGCATGTTGGATGGGGATATCTAAGTAATGGCAGACTTTTTCTTCTTCCCGGATAACCTGAATCAGTTCGTCGGTAATCTCTTCCGGATAACAGTATTGCAGGCGAATCCAGTAAATTCCGGGAATCCTGGCAAGTTCTCTTAAAAGCTGCGGCAGACGCTTTTCTCCGTATAAATCCACGCCGTAAAGGGTTGTTTCCTGGGCAACTAAGATCAGTTCCCGTACCCCGCCTGCGGCAAGCTCCTGCGCTTCCTTTACCAGTTCCTCCATGGGAACGCTCCGATAATGTCCCCGAAGACTGGGGATAATGCAGTAGGTACAGCATTTGTCACAGCCCTCGGCAATCTTTAAATAGGCATAGCCCCCGCCGGTGGTCAAAAGCCGCGGCGGATTATCCCGGAAAGGCGCATCAATATCCCGAAAACAGGATACATGGCTTTTCTTTTCCTCCAAAACCGCCCGAACCACCGAAACAATCCCTTCATAGGCCGAGGTTCCGATAATCGCATCCACCTCCGGGATCTCCTTTAAGATTTCTTCTTTGTAGCGCTGAGCCAGACAGCCGGCGGCTAAAAGAGCCTTACATTCCCCTTCTTCTTTATACCGGGCCATCGCTAAAAGCGTATTAATACTTTCTTCCTTTGCATCCCCGATAAAACAGCAGGTATTAACGATAATCACCTGCGCCTCTTCTTCCCTGTCCGTAAATGCAAATCCTTCCCTGCCCAAAAGCCCCAGCATCTTCTCCGTATCCACCAGGTTTTTGTCACAGCCCAGGGAAATAAACAGTATCTTATTCATCTTCACATCCTTATCTTTTTTCAATCCATATGCATGTATGCCACGGAAATACATGAGTGAAAAAGGGAAGTTACAAAACCATATGTTTTCGCAATCCTCCCCTTTACCATCCTTTATCTATTCTTCTATTGTTCGTTCGCTTCTGCATCCTCCAAACTCTGCGCAGAAGGAAGAAATTCTCCAAGTTCTTCATTCTCAGCCAGTTCTGCTGCCTGCTTAGCTTCGGTCTGCATCGCCTCTTCCATGGCTTCCATCTCTTCGGCTTCTTCCAGGCTGGAAGCCTCTGCCGGGTTTTCATCCACAGAATCTTCCTCGCTGAAAATCTTTACTTTTCCTTTATATAATTCATCCACGGCAACCGATAACGATTTCTTCCCGTAAGAACCTCCGACCATGGGTTCAGCGCCGTCAATCAGCTGTCTGGCCCGGCGGGATGCAGCGATAACGATGGAATAGCGGCTCTGCACCACTGGCTGTTCCCCCGGTTCAATCTCGCTGTTTACTGCTTCAATTAAATCACTATAGGATGGACGTAACATGAAAAATCTCCTTTCAACTTCTGAAAAATACCGGCTTGTTTTCCCTGGAATGTCCGCCGCCAATCAGGCAGCATCTATTCCGGTTTACCTTCCTGCACACTAAAGTATCTCCAGTCCTTTTCTAATCTCATTTAAAAATTCCAGGCGGTTCGAGGTTCGGTTGTGCTGGGCCTGAATCAGCTGATGAAGTTCCTCCACGCAGACCTCCAGTACATCATTAAGCACAATGTAATCATAGGCTTCAATGCCCACCGCCTCCTCCACAGCCCGCTTTAACCTTGCCTGGATAAGTTCCGGGCTTTCGGTTCCCCGGCTCACCAGGCGCCGCTTTAACTCCTCGGCACTGGGCGGCATAACAAATAACAACAGGGTTTCGGGAAATTTTTTCTTAATCTTTAATGCACCCTGAATTTCAATCTCCAGGATAACATCCTTTCCCGCAGCCATCTGCTTTTCCACATAATCCTTCGGTGTTCCATAGAAATTTTCCACATACTGGGCATATTCAATTAAGGCATCGTTTTCAATCATCGACTGAAAATAATCGGGGGAAACAAAGAAATACTCCCTTCCCTCCATCTCACCCGGCCTTGGCTGACGGGTTGTGGCCGACACAGACAGTGCATACTGGTCATAGCGCTTCATCAGTTCCTTAATCAATGTTCCCTTTCCTGCACCGGAAAAACCGGAAATTACCACTAAAATCCCCTGACGGCTCATTCTTCCTCCTGTTATTCGATATTCTGAATCTGCTCCCTTACCTTTTCAATCTCGGTTTTTAAAGCAATCGCCTTATCGGCTGTAGTTAAATCATTCGCTTTTGAAAGCGTGGTATTCGCCTCCCGGTTCATCTCCTGTGCGATAAAATCCAGTTCCCGGCCAATACTTCCTCCGTCCTCCAACTTCTTTTTCATGGACTGAATATGGCTCTTTAAACGCACCATCTCCTCGTCCGTGCAGATTTTATCGGCATAGATCGTCACCTCTGCGGCAATCCTGTTCTCATCGATAGCCGTGCCGCTTAACAGCTCCCGCACCTTATCTTCCAGTTTTGCCCGGTATTCCTCGATTATCCCCGGGGAACGCTCCTCGATAAAGGAAACCAGCTCCTGCATATAATCAAGTTTCTTCAAAAGGTCTTCTTTTAAGCGCTCTCCCTCAGTAATCCGGGTTTCCACAAATTTTTCCGCAGCCTCATGAATCCCTTCGGAAAGGATCTTCCAGAGATATTCCTCATCTTCCGGAGCCTGCTCCATCGTAAGCACCTCCGGACACTTCGCCAGGGCAGAAACGGTGATATCATTGGAAATATGAAACTGCTCGGACATCTGCCGGAAAGCCTCCACATACTCCGCAGCCAGCGTCTTATTATAGTTGAGGCAGAGATTCCCCTCTGTATAATCCTCATAGCTGATATATAAATCAACCTTTCCCCGCTGAAGATAGGCTTTTAACAATGTCCTTATGGAAGCTTCAAAATAGTTGAATTTCTTTGGCATCTTAATATTCAAATCAAGATACCGGTGATTTACGGCCTTCATTTCGACAGAAATTTTGTACGCATTCGTTACATTTTCATACCTGCCAAAACCCGTCATGCTCTTTAACATCGCAAACAGCCTCTCTTTCGCCATAGTTACACACATTATAAGGCAAGTTTACAGGCAAGTCAACTAAATTTATCTTTACCGCTCGTTATAGCATTCGTTACTTTACAGTACCTTGCTTAATTCCGCAAATAAAAACTGCGTATCGATAGGTTTGGGAATATGACCGTTCATCCCGCACCGCAGACTCTCCCGTTTATCTTCTTCAAAGGCATTCGCGGTCATCGCAAGCACCGGTATAGAGGCCAGTTCCGGATTCTCCAGCCTGCGGATCCGGCGGACGGCCTCATAACCGTCCATCACCGGCATCTGAATATCCATCAGAACTGCCTGGTATTCTCCCGGGAAGGAATTTTTTAAGATATTTAATGCCACCTGGCCGTTTTCTGCCACCGTCACCGAAAAACCGGCTTCTTTTAATATCTCTACGGCAATTTCCTGGTTCAGTTCATTATCCTCGGCAAGAAGCAGTCTTCCGGGATGAATCTCCACCGTCTTTTCCTGTGAAACCGCCTCTTCTTTGGTTTTGCTGGTGCACACACGGAAAGCAAAAGTCACGGTAAATTCCGACCCCACCCCCTGCTCGCTCTGCACCTCAATCGAACCGCGCATCATATCCACAATATTTTTTGTAATGGCCATGCCAAGGCCTGTGCCCTGGATTCCGCTGATGGTGGTATTCTTCTCCCGCTCAAACGGTTCAAAAATATGGGTGACAAACTCCTTGCTCATCCCGATTCCCGTATCCCGGACATAAAACATATAGTTAGCATAGCCGGTAAGTTTTCCCGGTTTTTCCTCCACACCCACGTCAATGTTTCCGCCGTTATTGGTGTATTTTATCGAATTTCCCAAAAGGTTGAGAAGCACCTGGTTTAAGCGCAGCTTATCACAGTAAATTTCATCATTGACAATACCGGAGGCATTGATGTGCAGCTTTAGCTGTTTTGCATGGGCATCGGCCTGGACGATATTATACAGGTTGCCAAGAACATCCCGCAGGCTGCAGGGCTTTTCATCCAGATGCATCTTCCCGCTCTCAATACGGCTCATATCCAAAACATCGTTAATCAAACCCAAAAGATGGTTGCCCGAGGTTATAATCTTTCCCAGATATGCCTTCACCTGTTCCTGATGATCAATGTGGGAAAGGGCCAGGGTGGTAAAGCCCACGATGGCATTCATCGGCGTGCGGATATCGTGGGACATATTGGAAAGGAACGCACTTTTTGCCTTGTTTGCCCGGTTCGCCTGTAAAAGAGCATCTTCCAGCAGGCATTTCTTTTCCATCTCCTTGCGGATTTCCTCATCCACACTGTGAAGTCCCAGGACAATGCTCTGATGCTTTTCATGTTTGCCCACACGCACGGCCTTCATCTGGAAATACTTCACTTCCCCGTCGATTATCGCACGGTAATTTGCACAGTACTTTGTCTTGTCGCTTAATTCTTTCACCAAATTCTCCCGTGAAAACATCCGGTACATCTTCTCCTGATCCTCCTCATGAACACAGTTGTTCACATAGAGTTTAAGGCAGTCTTCAATAAAAATCTCCTTTTCCGTAGCCTGAGAAAACAGTCGCCGGCTCTCCTCGTCCACGCGGAGAACCTCGCCCATGCCGGTGGCCAGTTCAAAGGCACAGACAACATTATAATCCAGACTAAGTGCCTGGATTAATTCCATCTGACGGCGTTTATCTTTTTCTTCCCGGAGTTTTTTCTCCGTGCAGTCCAGCAAAAAACGCTGATAGTAGGGCTCCCCATTCTCCACCAACAGCTTGACATTCCCCATAACATGGCGGATTTCTTTATTTTTACGGCACACCCGGTATTCTACACTGATGCTGTCGCCCTCTTTTTTCAGTTCCCGGATCGCTGCCCGAAGCTTGGGCTTATCTTCATCCAGCACGGAGGCGGCAACCATGGCAAAACCGTCAGCTTCCATCTCCTCCTGTGACTCGTAATCTAAAATCTTCAGCGCCGCACGGTTAATGCTTAAAATCCGTGAGCCGTCCACCGAATGACACATAATACCGCAGTCCATGGTCGTAAACATGGTTTCTAAAGTCTGGTTCTTCTGGATAATCTCCTGCTCATAGGCACGTTCCTGGGTCACGTCAATCGCCACGCCCACGGTTCCCATCACACTTCCGTCCACATCATAGAGAGGGGATTTATAGGTGGTAAGAAGACGCATCCCATCTCCGGTTTTTACGGTTTCTTCGGATACGCAGGTGCGCCTGGTTTCCATCACTTCCCGCTCCGACTCGATACAGGCCGGATCATCCTGTTCCACATCCCAGATATAGGCGTGCCCCTGCCCTTCCACCTGTCTTTTTGTCTTATTCACTGTATGGCAGAAACTGTCGTTGACCTTTTCATGAATACCGTTCTTATCTTTAAACCAGACAAGATTGGGAATATGGTTAATCGTTGCCTCCAGATACTGACTGGTCTGCCAAAAATCCTGGCTTATTTTACAGTTTTTCTGCCACTGCAAAAAGCGGAATCGAACCTCCTCCTCTCCCATGGGAGTAATCCATACATCCGCTGTATTTTCCAGATATTTCCCTACACGGGTAAAGCTGTCTGCACCGCCCAGAAAAATGATCTCTGCCTTTTCGGGCTTGTTCTGCATAAAAAGTTCCAGTTCTCTCTGTCCTTTAACAGCCTGTAAGTCCGCCAGAATCACATCCGCCTTTTCTGCCAGCGCAGGGTCCGGCTCTTCGCTCTCCCAGAACGTATGTGTAAAATACGCAAGAGGCTTCATTTCTTTTATGATTTCAAATATGCTTAAAGCTTTCCCCACCAAATAGAAATGAATGTGACAATGATACACTTCCCTTTCCTCCTTGTGTTTCGCAAATCATAGCTCTTCCTTTTTCTCTACTTATTATCATACTGTATTTTTCCCATTACCGCAATTATTTTCTGTATTTTCCTGATAATTTTTACAGGATGCTTTACAGAAAGTGTCATTTTGTGCTATGCTTACACAAAACCAAGGGGATCTTTTGGTTTGTGTTCACATGTTCACAGTAACCATGATTTCCCTGCGGCGATAAAAACTTTACCATCATGGGAGGACGCATAAAACATGGCTTTTGATGGAATTACCGTTGCAAACTTAGTCCATGAACTACAGCAGACCATCGAAGGCGGGCGAATTTCCAAAATTGCCCAGCCGGAAAAAGATGAACTCTTATTTACCATAAAAACCTATAAAAATAACATTAAACTCCTGGTATCGGCAAGTGCCAGTCTTCCTTTAATGTACTTAACGGAAGAAAATAAACAAAGCCCGATGACTGCCCCCAATTTTTGTATGCTTCTGCGAAAACATATCGGAAATGCAAAAATTTTAAAGGTCAGCCAGCCGGGTTTGGAGCGGATTATTGACTTAACCTTAGAACACTTGGACGAACTGGGCGATATCTGCAAAAAGCGCTTAATCATTGAACTGATGGGAAAACACAGCAATATTATTTTCTGCCGGGAAGACGGGACAATCATTGACAGCATCAAGCATATTTCGGCGCAGGTCAGTTCCGTGCGGGAGGTTCTGCCCGGGCGCGCCTGGTTCATTCCCCAGACTGCCCAAAAGCTTGATCCGCTCTCGGTTACGGAGGAAGAATTTATCCGTGTGATTGGTCAGGTTCCCGCAAAAACAGGAAAAGCTCTGTACCAGAAGCTTACGGGAATCAGCCCGGTAATGGGCGAAGAAATTTGCTTTTTAGCCTCTATCGACTCCGATTTACCGGCAAATACCTTATCCGAAACGGAACGCATCCATCTCTACCACCGGCTGCAAAGCCTTATGGATGATATCCGATCCGGCCGTTTTTCGCCGAATATCGTCTATCTCGCCCATTCCCCAGAAGAACACGAGTGGGAACCTGCGGAATTTTCTGCCCTTCCCTTAACCTGTCTTTCCGGGGAAAATTACCAGGTTCGCTTATTTTCTTCGATCAGCGAGGTTTTAGAAACCTACTATGCATCGAAAAGTCGTTTTACCCGCATCCGCCAGAAATCGGCAGATCTTCGCCGGATCGTGCAGACAGCCTTAGAGCGGAATTATAAGAAATATGACCTGCAGGAAAAACAGTTAAAAGATACAGAAAAACGGGAAAAATATAAGATTTACGGCGAACTGTTAAACGCCTACGGCTATGAACTTCAAGGCGGAGAAAAGAAGTTTACCTGCTTAAATTTCTATACCAACGAAGAAATCACTATCCCTTTAGACGAGCAGATGACTGCCCGGGAAAATGCACAGCGCTTCTTTGAAAAATACAATAAGCAAAAAAGAACCTTCGAGGCGCTTCACGAACTTATCCTGGAAACAAAGAAGGAAATCGACCACTTGGAATCCATCAGCACCGCCTTAGATATCGCCCAGCAGGAAGCGGATCTGCTTCCGATTAAAGAGGAATTAATGGAATTTGGCTATATCAAAAAACGCCATGCCGGTGCAAAAAAACCAAAAATAACCAGCAAGCCCTTTCACTATATTTCCTCGGACGGCTTTCATATTTATGTCGGAAAAAATAACTACCAGAACGAAGAACTGACCTTTAAGCTGGCAGCGGGAAATGACTGGTGGTTTCACGCCAAAGGAATTCCCGGCTCCCATGTGATTGTTAAAGCCGAGGGAAAAGAACTGCCTGACCGCGTTTTTGAAGAAGCCGGTTCCCTTGCCGCCTATTATTCCAAGGGCAGGGAGAGCGATAAGGTGGAAATCGACTATATTCAGAAAAAATCCGTAAAAAAAGTGGCCGGCTCCGCCCCGGGATTTGTGATTTATCACACCAATTATTCCCTGGTAGCTTCTCCGGCCTGTTTACTGGAGGAAGTGAACTGAAATGGCAAGAAGAATATTTCATTCACTTTTTTATCAAGGATCACCGCCCCGGAACCTACCTGGGCGGTAATATCACGTTTATTTCGGGCGGACGGTCAGCCTCTTGATATGGCCGTCCGCAGAAATCTCTTGATTTAATACACTTTTTCTGTATTTAGCAATGCATCCGTTCCGCCGTCCACAAACATAACATTGCCGTTTACTCCTCTGGCATCATCCGAAGAAAGGAATACAATCACCGAAGCAATTTCCTCCGAATCCATCAGGGTTTCCGTGCCGTATTTGGTTGGAATAGGAAGGGCATTTAATGCCATCTTTGCATTGGCGGACATGGTCGCTGTCATTGCGGTATGTACGTTTCCCGGAGCCACAGCATTAATCCGCACACCGTTTGCCGCATAGGTTGCCGAATGCCTGCGCATCCACCGGGCCAGTGCATATTTTGTCGCCACATAAATGCTGTTGCCCACACTTAAATTCGTGGCATCCAACTGGGAAACTACATTTAAAATCCGCTGTTCGTCGTCATTATTATTGTTTAAAAGATCCGCAATGTCCATGCGGGCCGCTCCCTGTGAAATCGTGTTGGATGAGGTTACCACACAGGTTCCCCCTTTTTTCTTTAATAAGTCGTAAACACCCTTAACCAGCGCTATAGTGCCGAAAAAGTTCAGGGAAATAATTCGTTCAAGATTGCCGCAGGCCCCGGAAACCCCAGCACAGCAAACCATACCGTCTAACCCCTCAGGATGTTTCTGGTGCAGCTCATCAACCGCCTTCTGCCTTCCCTCCGGCGTTGCCAGATTGGCCTCAATATCGCATTTGCGCAGGTCAATATTGATCACCTCATGTCCTTTTTGCTTTAACAGTTCCACCGTCTTTGCTCCGATTCCGCTGGAACCTCCGGTAATTGCATAAACTCCCATGTGAATCCTCCTTTTTGTCTGTTTCTGCCCGAATAACTGCAGTTTTTCCATAATCAAATGGGCCGCCCGCCAGCAGAACATCCACATCGCCTGCCTCTCCGAATTCTGCGGGGAAATCAAAGAAGAGTACCAGAACGTCCTGGTACTCAACTACGCCGATATGGAAGAAAAAGATATCCGGGAAGCGGTGCGGAGGTTGGGGAATATATTTGTGGAGTGGTAAAAATTCTCCTGTAATCACATCAAATCCCCTTAAATTTTATATTCACTGTATTTTAATGCAAATCTCCACAAACCGGAAACGTAAAATAGGTATTCGGATAAGGTTCATTGTTCAAGGTAAAATGCCACCACTCCGTATCCAGCGCACGGAAGCCCTCTTTAAGCATCGCTTCCCGAAGAATCCTGCGGTTGGTTTTCTGCTCCTGCGTTAAATCCCCGTTATAGTCCGGATGCGAGCGTTCTCCAAAATAGTCAAAGGTGCCTCCCATATCCAGTTCCTTGCCTGTCTGCATGTCCAGCAAGGTTAAATCCACCGTGCTGCCCCTGCTGTGCCCGGACTTTGTTCCGATATAGCCCTCGATAAAGAGAAGGCTCTTATCCACTTCCGGGTAAAAATATGGTTTCATCCGGGTATCACCGGTATCCGCCGCCCAGCGGACAAAATGATCCACCGCCTGCTGCGGCCGGTAGGCATCATAAATTTTCAGCCGATAGCCCTGGGCCATCATTGCATCGCTTACCTTTTTTAACGCCTCTGCCGCTTCCCTCGTCAAAAGTGCGCACGGCTCTTCATAGCCGTCAATCCTCTCGCCGACAAAATTATAGGTGGAGTAATAGCGGATCTCCTGAATCACATCCGGAACCGCCTCCGCCACCAGGACAAAGCCTTCCGAACTATTGGCAGACGGGTCGGCGGCTGCGTTTTTTGCGCCGACATTCTCCGGAATATGGGCTGTGATTTCTGCCTCTGCCAACGATTTCGTTTTATCTGTTCCGGTTATCTCTGCCCTCTGTTCTGACCGGACGAATCCAACACAGCCCCCGGTCAGCCCCGCGGTTAAAAGCATACTCGTCAGCACCATAAATACCATAAATTTCCTTCTCATCCTCTCTTCCTCCGCATCAATCGTACCTGTTCACAGCACATCTATCTTATATCTTTTTCTGCACCGTATTTTCCCTATTATAAGCCAATGAAGGGAAAAAGTAAAGAAAACCAGCCCCCAAAACACTTCCATAATCCGAAAAAACGTTACTGTTCACACGTTCACAGCAACAGGCAAAAATCCATGAAAATCGCCTTCCTCGATCCCTTACATGATTTACACTACTGCTCGTCATACCTGTCCTCTAACT
Source organism: Lachnospiraceae bacterium (assembly GCA_009774615.1). Lineage (GTDB taxonomy): Bacteria > Bacillota > Clostridia > Lachnospirales > Lachnospiraceae > Caccovicinus. The sequence continues at coordinate 7,767 of VSOC01000038.1, read as the reverse complement.
TCTTCTTCCACTGCCTCTGCACAATCACCGACCCGAAGCAAACCAAAAGATAGATAAAAATAAAGGGAACAAGGAAGGTCAGCAGTTCCATCAAATTTAACCTTCCTGTACGAACATAAGTCACGACAGCATAGACTGCACTTACCGTAACCAGACATGCCGCCAGCCGGATCATCCATACCTTTTTCTCAACCACCGGTGCGCTCACATGCAGCATACGGCAGCGAACAAACCGATACACCGGACTTCCCACCAGGACAATATATTCCAGCCAGCAGTCCGCTATTCCCTGATGAAAAAACATTACCTTGGCAATAACCGAAACACAGCACACCAGCAGCGTAATAAAATACAATTCACTGTAAATCTTTTGATATTCTTGTCTAACTCTCTCGTCCATATAAACCTCCTGTCAATCCTTACCTACGATTACAATCTCATTCTTTTTGTCTTTTTTCCTGTTTTTTTCATTCAGTCTTTTCAGGTTTCACTCTTCCCAAAACAACCCATCCAGGGTCTGCCCCAGCACTTTGCAGATGGAAATGCATAAATTCAGCGTCGGGTTATAATCCCCCGCCTCAATCATCCCAATCGTCTGCCTGGTCACACCCACGGCTTTGGCCAAATCCTCCTGGGACATCTCCTTTAACGCACGGGCAGCCTTCATCCTTACGTTCTTATTTGCATTCTTATTTACTTTTGGCTTCATCGCATCCACCTTTCGTCATTAACTTTTTTTGCCTGCAGGAGTAAAGCAATTCCATCAATCACCTTACAATATGTAATATATATCTTACATTCAAAAATGTCAAGTATTTTTTGCATTTTGTTAGATATTTTCATTTTTCGCACAATAAAAAGACTGCTGCCAATTCACATTTGACAGCAATCTCTGCTTTTCTCCGAACCTCTATTCTGCTTTTCCCTGAAAACTTACTCCGCCAGCTTCTCCACTGCATCCATCAGTCTTTCAAGCTTCATCTTCCCGTCTTCCATGCTCTCACCTTTAACCCCGGCATAGAATTTAATCTTGGGTTCGGTGCCGGACGGGCGAATACAGCACCAGGCATCCTCTTCCAGATCCAGATACAGCACATTCGAGGTCGGCAGCCCGGTTTGAAGTACCTCCCCGCTCTCCTTCACCAAAATCTTCCCTGTCTTGTAATCCCGCACACAAAGCACGCGAAAACCGCCGAGGCTTTCCGGGGTCTGTGCGCGCAGCCGTTCCATAACATCGGCAATCTCCTTCGCGCCGTTTACTCCCTTCTTCGTCACCGTGCAGAGATCCTCTTTAAAATACCCATACTCCGCAAATAGCTTCTCCATCTGTTCACAAAGAGAAATTCCTTTGTCCCGGTAATAAGCTGCCGCCTCACACAGCGCCATCACCGCCACAACCGCATCCTTATCCCGTGCATGTGTGCCTTCCAGACAGCCGTAGCTTTCCTCATAGCCAAAAAGAAATTCCCGGGAATGCTCCTGCTCAAACCACTTGATCTGCTCGCCGATATACTTAAATCCGGTCAGCGTTTCAATCCTCTTCACCCCGTACTTTTCTGTTATCGGCACCGACATTTTCCCGGATACAATGGTCGTAACCACGGCTCCGTTTTCCGGCAGAATCCCCAGTTCCTTTTTCCGCGAGAGCAGATATTCCAGAATCAGCATCCCTGACATATTTCCGGTAAAACTCCGATATTCTCCCCGGGCATCTTTTGCATAAATACCCAGCCGATCGGCATCCGGATCGGTAGCCAGAACCAAATCTGCATCCACTTCTTTTGCCAATTCAAGCGCCAGCCCAAACGCTGTCTTATCCTCGGGGTTCGGATAAGGAACCGTGGGAAAATTTCCGTCGGAAAGCTCCTGTTCCTTCACCACATAAACCTGTTCAAAACCCAGCTCCCTTAAAATCCTCCGAACCGGAAGATTCCCCGTCCCATGCAGCGGCGTATAGACAATCTTTAATTCCTTCGCCTGACGCTTAATCTCCTCCGAACCAAGAACCAGCTTCTTTAACGCTTCCATGTACTTATCGTCCATCTCCGGCCCGATTTCCCGGTAAAGCCCCTTACACTTCGCCGTTTCCAGATCCATCGTCTTTACCCTGGAAAAATCCGTAATCGCATTAACCTCTTCAATAATCTCCTTATCCTTAGGCGCTGTAATCTGCGCCCCATCCTCCCAGTACACCTTATACCCATTATACTCCGCCGGATTATGGCTGGCAGTAATCACCACCCCCGCCGTACATCCCAGTTCCCGCAGAGCAAAGGAAAGCATGGGCGTAGGCCGAAGCGAAGGAAAAACATAGGCAATAATGCCATTTGCCGCCATGCACAGCGCCGTTTCCCTGGCAAACTCCGGCGACATCCTCCGCGAATCATAGGCAATGGCAATGCCCTTCTCCTGTGCCTTCTCCTTAATAATGTAATTCGCCAGTCCCTGAGAAGCCCTGCGTACCGTATAGCGGTTCATCCGGTTCGTCCCCGCTCCGATAACCCCGCGAAGCCCGCCCGTCCCAAACTCCAGACTGCGGTAAAAACGATCCTCTATCTCCCCGGTATTTCCTGAAATTTTCTTTAACTCATCTCTGGTTTCCTGATCAAAATACAAATCACTACACCAAAGGTCATACTGCTTTTCTGCTTCTGTCATCCCTGAATTTCCTCCATCTCTTTTATACGTCGAATTTTCGACCTTTTGCCCCTGGTATCATGCAATAATCAATCCAAGCAAATAAAACGGTGTTTCGCCCCTCTTTGCTGTTTCTGTCACCTCAATCTCCACTCTATGCTCCCCCCGTTCTCCATGGTGAAGAACCGGCAGAAGATACAGACAATCCCCCCAGCTTTCCTCAAAATTTCCGTCCAGCAAAACCGCCTCCTCCTGTTTTCCGTCCAAAATCAGCCGAGCCGACACCGCCGGACGCTGAATCGTTTTTCGATACTGTACGGCAATACAAGATGCATCCACATAAAAAATAATCCTATCTCCCGCCTTCTTTCCCATCCATCCATTCTTAAATGTATCCAAATGCCCTTTCTTCTCCCGGCTGTCCGCCCGAAATCCTGCAAGAACGGGCCGACTGTTTCTTATCGTCAGAAGCTTCGCCTGCTCATAAGCATTTTGCGTTAAAGGCAACGGTAATATTTCTCCCCCGACAATATCTTTTCCATCAATATCTTCCCGGCTGCTTCCTTGTCGGTCAATATCTCTTCTATCCGCTCCCGGCTCTGTATACAAACCTTTCTTTTCACCCCATGCCCGAATCTCTTCCAGCAGCCGGATAACCTCCCCGGCCACCAGTTCATGCCCCAGATCATTAGGATGAAGCCCGTCCGGCGTCAGCTCTTCCAGGGAATATCTCCCTTCCTTCATCTTTCGGTAAATACTGTCCTTAATCGAAACAAACGGCACCCGGTAATGCTCTGCCACCGCATTATGCCGATCCTGCATAGCCTTTCCGCTGTCATAATACACATTGTTCAGCACCAGAACCGCCGGAGAGGAAGGCCAGGAAACGATCCTCCGCAGCAACCCCTCATAGGTTTCCTGATAAAAACTCTCTTCTTCGGGTGTTTCCCCCTTATCATTCACACTGAAATCCACCACAACCACATCCGGCTGATACATCAGCAGATCCCCAACAGCCCTTGCCGCCCCAAAGCAGGAACAGGTTCCTCCAATCCCGCCATTCACATAATGGAATTCTGCCTGCAAAAAAGCATCACACCACCACCGGTATACCCGATAAGCATAGGTCTTATCCTCCGCTGACGCCAGACTCCCCTGCGTAATCGATCCGCCCAGAAACCCAATCGTCAGTTCCTCTCCCCGCGCAGCCCTGGCCATACAAGCCGCCAGCTTTCTCCATAAAACTTTCTTATCCACATTCATCGTTCTGCTTTCCAAAACATTCCTTCCCCTAATCCCAGACATTCACCGAAAGCCCCTCAATAAAGCGCACCAGTTCTTCCGCCATCTCCTCGGCTTCGGGAATCCTGATATGCCCCGGCGTCCCGCATCCATTGCGCGAATACAGAAAATGAAACACCCGCTCATCTCCATCCCGCCGCAGCGCCTCACATACCTCATCAATCGCCAGATCCCAGTTTCTATGATGTTCCAAAATCGTCGTTGCCAAAAGAATCACTGCCTTCGGATACTTCCCACGAATATTTTCCGCCAGTTCCCTATACTTCTTCTTCCAAAACCTGGCCCGCTCCCCGTGAGCATCCTCCTTCATCACATCCACCGGATGGCTGTCATTCTGCCCGACAGCAATAAGCACCAAATGCGGCTGAAACCGTGAAAAATCCCATTCCTTCACCTTCCCAAGCCCCGGATGATAATGCAGCTTATCCCACATAAACTCCATCCCCGGATACGTCGGCCCCACCCATCCGGTTCCGTTCAGCAGAGGAATTCCCCCCTGGGCAATGTCATAAAGTTCTGCTCCAAGCTTCCTCGCCGCTATCCAGGCATAAGAATACCAGCTGTTGGAATACTCCCCCTCATGCTCCGGATCGGGCTTTCCCACATAATCCACTGCCTCCGAAACCTCCCCGGCCGACACCGAATCTCCATAAACCTCCATGCGCCGCGCTGGTTTCAGCGGTCCTTCCAGCAAATATCCGCCTTCAGAAAGCTGCAGAGAACAAAGCGTAAAACCGTGACAGCAATCCTGGCGCTTAAAAAAAATCACCTCATGCCGTTTCCTTCCTTCCTCTCCTTCCCATTCCTCATCCAGAAGCACAATCTCCGTCCTTCCCTCTGCCTTTAACTTCCACTTCTTTTCCTTCCCGTCAACCCACGCGCCCACATAATTATCCCAGAAAACCCGATGATTTTCCACTTCAAGCACGGCCTTTTTCCCATAAAACCAAAACGTCAGCGAAGAAGCCGGAAAGATAAATACCGGCCTTTGAGGATCTTCATCATCAATTCTCCCACTGTACAAAAGACGTTCATCCTGCAAAGAAACTGAAACCATTCTTCCATCCCTCAATCAAACCAAAATTCCACTTCCAAACAACAATTCCAAATCCGCTTCCCAAAACCTCAAATCCGCTTCCGGCTACTCCAAATCTACTTCCCCAGCAATTCCAAATTCCTCGCAATCAGGGCACATCTCTGCTTCACACAATCCGGCGACCGAAGCGCATCCTTTGGCGTGTTAAACAAATAGTCCTCTAACTTGTCAATCGAAGTCGTCGCCACATGCATCCTCGTATCCGAAGCCGCATAGTAAATATATACCATTCCATCATCATCCGAAACCGCCCCATTTGTAAACACTACATTAGACACATCCCCCACACGCTCCCAGCCAAGCGGCACCAAAAACACTCCCGACGGCCTTGCAACCACCTTCGCCGGATCATGAAGATCTGTCCCAAACACATAAAGCACATACCGAAGCCCTGCCGCCGTATTCCTTACCCCATGGGCAATATGAATCCAGCACTTCTTCCCCTTTATCGGAACAGCCCCCGCCCCGTTCTTCGCCTCCGTCAATGTATGATAAATTCTCTCACTGATAATCTTCTCCTCATCAATCACCGCATGGCAGATATCCTCACAAAGCCCAAAACCAATTCCGCCGCCGCTTCCCGTTTCAATAAACCCATCCATCGGCCGCGTATAAAACGCATATTTCCCATCCACAAACTCCGGGTGCAGCACCACATTCCTCTGCTGCGGTGACCTGCGCGTCGTCAGATTGTCAAGCCTTTCCCAGGAAACCAAATCCTTCGTCCTGACAATCCCTGCCGCCGCAACTGCCGCCGACAAATCCTTATCCGTCTTATCCTTACTCTCCGAACAAAACACCCCGTAAATATACCCGTCCTCATGCTGAGTCAGCCGCATATCATAAACATTCGTTTCCTCCGCACAGGTATCCGGAAGCTGCACCGGATAATCCCAGAAATGAAACCCGTCAACCCCCGTTTCACTCTCCGCCACAGCAAAAAACGACTTCCTGTCCGCGCCTTCCACCCGCACAACCAGATAAAATTTCCCGTTCAGCCGTATTGCCCCCGAATTCATCACCGCATTAACGCCCAATCTCTCCATAAAATACGGATTCGTATCCGCATCCACATCATACTTCCAATGCACCGGAACATGCTCCCTGGTCAGCACCGGATCCACATACCGGTCATAAATCCCATTATAAAAATCCGCCTTCCGATTCTTCTTTCCAATCAGCTTCAAAAGCTTATCCTGTTCCACAAAATACTGTTGATGTACCATTCCTTCATCCTCCTAACTATCATCACTGCCAACTTCTAAAAATTTGGCAAATCTCTCACTGCCGTCATCACTGCCAGCTTCTAAAAAGCCTGTAAATCTTTTGCTACTTTATCCTCCGAATCACCTCAAAACACATCCGCCCATTATGATAAGGGCATTTCCACGGCTCCACAATCGGCTTTTTGCTCTCTGGTTTCCCCTCGTCATTCAAATCCCAGAACCACTCCGCCCCCTCCCGCGAATCAACCACAAACTTCTTAATATATTCCCAAATCTCCTCAACCGCCCGCAGATACTCCATATGTTCCGGTGCCTTCTCCCAGGCATTCAAAAAGCCAACCATAGCTTCCGCCTGCACCCACCAGACCCTGGTCTTATTCTCTGTGCCTTTCTCACACTCATTCCAAAGCGAATGCCCATGATAGGCCCTACGATAAACATTCGCCGCCAAATCCTTCGTAATCTTCAATAACTTCTCCGTAATCCCTGCATCCCCCAAAACTTCGCACCCCCGGTCAATCAACCAAGCCGTTTCAATATCATGTCCATAAGAATACAGATCAATCAGCGAATTCCACTCCCGGTCAAAAAACACATCCTGCCGATGAAGCCCCGGATTATACACCTTATCCGCAAACAAAGAAAGCATCTCCTTCAGCTGCTTCACCACCCGCGCATCCCCCGTCACCCGGTAAAGCTCCGTATAAGCCTCAAACACATGCAAAAGCGTATTCATCGTCCGCTCTGCCATCACTCCGTTCTCCGACAGCTTCTCATTCCCCGCCGGCGTCCGAAAATCCCTGGCAAACGCTTCCAGATACCCCCCTTCATCCTTCCCTCTCTCCTCAATCAGATCAAACAAATCCCAGGCAAGTGAAACTGCCTCCAAATCCCCTGAAGCCGCATAATACGAAGACAAAGCATACACCGCAAACGCCTGGTTATACACATGCTTCGTCCCGTCCTCAACTTCCCCGTCAAACCGAACCGACCAAAACACCCCGCCAAACTCCCGATCCAGGCAAAAATCCCGCAAAAACAAAAACGCATGCCGCGCATAAGAAAGCAGTTTTTCATCTCCAAGACACATACAGGCATTAGAAAAAAACCACAAAATCCTGCTGTTCAAAATACACCCCTTCACCGCCCCCTTATCCACCTGCAGATCATAACCCATATATCCATAAAACCCGCCCTGTTCCTCATCCTTAAGCTTCATCCAAAACGGGAGAATTTTCGTCTTCAAATGTTCAAGTACTTCCTGTTTAACACGTTGCATTCCTATCCTCCATCCCTTTCCAAAACCAAACAATCATTATCCCACATCAAAAAAACAGCACCAACCACTTACACCAATTCCAAAAAAGAAGCAAAACTGCCCCAACCAAAATAATTCCAAATAACACCCCCGCTTTCCACCATAATACAAATCCCCACTGCCAACCAACCAGCGCAGGCGTGGTGACGATGGAACATCCCCACGCCGCAGCCAAACAGTATCAACCC
>VSOC01000379.1 GCA_009774615.1 Lachnospiraceae bacterium | reverse complement strand
CAGAAACAGATAAGCTTTTTAAAGAAATGAATGGTTATATATCAAATAAATTACGTGGAAACCTGGACATTAAGGAATTAAAAAACGTAGATTTTGCTCAATTAAAAACATCAAAGATTGTTGAAAATGTATTAAAGGATGCTTATGAAGTATTTGAATTATTTTATGAGGAAACAAATTAAATGAACTTTTGGATTGATAAGGAAAAGGAAATGCTTCCAAACGGGGAATGGACAGATTCGTATGTTTTTTCACTGATTAGAAAAGGTTATAGTACCATTTTTACTAATATAACTGACATATGGTATAGAATGGATCAACTTTCAATACCAGAAATATATGAAGATTTATTTGTTATTGGTATTAGTATTTTTGCGTTGGATAAGAGGATTGATAGACGTAAATTTGAGGATTGCTGGACAAGAAATATAAACGTAAATATACCAGTTTTAAAAATAGAGCAATGGAAGCAAACAGAAGTTTTGTGGAACAATATGCTTACTTTTTTAACGGGTGATAAATGGGATATTCATTTTAGAAAATGTGAAAAACAGTATAGCAAAAGAGAAAATTCCAATAGAATACATTTAAATCTTGAGAGGTGTAATTGCGTAAGCCTTTTTTCAGGGGGATTGGATTCTTATTGTGGTGCAATCAAGTTATTAGAAGATGGAAATATGCCATGCTTAGTAGGTCATAATGAATATCCAAAGTTAAGAAAGAAGCAGGAAGAATTTACTAAGACTTTTCAAAGGTTATATCCGAAGCAGACAGTAAAATTTGTGAGTTTTACGGCTAATTCACGAGCACCTAAAAATTCTCAGGGGGAAAATTTAGTTGGAACAGAAAACACATCAAGAGGAAGGTCGCTTCTTTTCCTGTGTGCAGCATTATCAATAGCAGGAATTTTAGGTGAAAATGTACCTGTTTATATACCAGAAAATGGATTTATCGGCTTGAACCTTCCGCTTACAAATGGTCGAAAGGGAACTTGTAGCACTAGAACCACACATCCATATTTTTTGAATAGGTTTTCAGAAATACTGAAATGCGTTGGAATTAATAATCCGATTATCAATTTTTTTACCTTTTTAACAAAGAGAGAAATTGTAGGTTTAGTAAAGGATACAGAGGCTTTTAAAAGCCATTATGGAGATACAATATCTTGTTCACACCCGTGTCTTGCTCGCTATAATAAGAAAGGCAATAATGGATATCCAGTAAATTGTGGATATTGTTATCCCTGTTTGATTAGAAAAAGCTCCTTACTGGATATCAAAGATTTTAAATATTCATTCCCTGCAGAAACCGAACATTTTATAAATCAATATGGAGAGTCTGAAAAAGCCAGCGACTTAAGGGCAGTGATATCCGCTGTGTATAAATATAGGAAAATACAAGATAGTAACATCCAAAGTAAAATTAGGTTAGCGGGATGTCTTACAGAGGAAGAGGTTAATAAATTTTTGTATATATATAAGTCAACGATGGATGATTTAGATAGATTGTTTTCTGCTGATAGCAAAATAAAGAAAATGATAGGAGAATAGTATGGTTGGCTTGATTGATTCACATTTTCATTTAGATATGTATAAAAATTATGATGAGATATTTCAATATCTTGAAACTGAGAAGCAGTATACCCTTTGCATGACAAATTCACCAGGGATATTTTGGAGTTGCAGAGATTTATTTCAGAATAGTAAATACGTAAAATTTGCATTAGGCTTTCATCCACTAAATTCGGAGTTGACGACAAAAGATTTTAAAGATTTTAAAAAATTATTGCAATATACAAATTATGTTGGAGAAATTGGGCTTGATTTTACACACAAAAAAGGAATAGAGAAAAATAAGCAAATTATGTTTTTTGACGAGATTATGGACATATGTTCAAAAAAGAATAAAATAATGTCGGTGCATATTCGAAGTGCGGACGAAGAAGCCTTATATATAATAAATAAATATAAACCTATACGCTGTATTTTACACTGGTATACAGGTTCTGACATACTTCAGAAACAATTTATTGAGTTGGGCTGTTATTTTTCT
>VSOC01000378.1 GCA_009774615.1 Lachnospiraceae bacterium | reverse complement strand
GAATTTCTTTGAAAAGGTATATTGCAATTTAATTCTGCATATGCTATAATGCTGATAGGCTAAAAGATAGAATAAATTCAAGACAAACGAAAAACCCCGGTGCTGGTAACACTGGGGTTTTTCTATTCTCAATTTTGGAATGGAAGAGATTAAGTCCATAGGTTAGTTGCCGATTATCTATCGCCGTCTAACCATTTGTTGATGTAGTGGCTAACTACATCAGCCATAACAGCGATAATAAAAGATAGAATAAATTCCAAGACGACACCCCCTTCCTTTGCCTGTCTAGGGGCGGCAACAAAGGGAGTATAACACAGTTTGTCGAAAAATGGAAGTGATTTCTATTCTTGATTAGATTCTTGTAATTCTAAACTGAAAAAATGTGCTTGATATGCTTCATTTAAAGCAATAGAGCCAGATACAGAAATAAAGCGGTTTGCAATTTCTTTTAAAAGAATATCAAGCATATCTAAAACAACATCAGATAGTTAAGATTCAGGAAAAAAAGGAACACAGGAAAAAGCTTCAAGAGCAACATATTCTTGGATTAGCTCATCATCGTGAGAATGAGCAACCCATTCAGTATAAAATCTTTCGTCAAATGTGACCATAATAACAATACCTCAACTTTTTGTTTATTTTTCAATTAGAACCTGCCGGATGCCGGAGAGAATTATCAACCACCCGCCAGAGTACACAGCCGCCAGCGACCAAATCGGTAATCAAGGCCGGATGAGGTAAAGCGATTCATCCAGTCTTTTGCCATTATAGCCGCTAAAAAAATAACTCAAGGCACGCTTCACTCTTCGGCCTTGACTTATTTCCTCCGCTAACCGGCATCCGGCAGGTTCCAATAAAGTACTATGATTTAAAAATGTTGTGAATTTTATTAAATTTTCCATAGTAATTCCTGCAAATTCAAATTTATACTACACCGATAATATCCCGCATTAAGCGAATACCATCATGTAAGCCAAATAAATAAATACCTTCCTGTTCATCACCGCCATGCGAAGCTATCCAGTCAAGATAAAGATTAAATTCATTTACCAATTCTGGAGCCTTTTTTTCTAATAAATCCAGAAATTCATCACTTCTTTTCATTCTGCCATTCCCGGAGCATTGTTTTTCATAAAGTAAAGAGAAAGTCTTTCCTGAATCATTAATTCAACCATTTCCTTTTTATCCATTTATAAATCTCCTTTCTATAAAATATCTGATTTTTTAGTAAATATAATAAATTTATCCGACTTTTAATCAAGTTGTCCCGGGTTCGAATCCCGGCACGCTCATAAGGTCGATTTTCCTAATAAAACCAAGGGAAATCGGCTTTTTCTTTGCTTAAAAACAAGCAAATTTCCAGACATACTTTTTTAAAAGAAACAAATAGATTATTTGACATTTAACCTGTATTTTTGATAAGAATTAAACTTGAAATACCTGGTCTAAATGGGAATGATTATTTTCTGCCGCAAGGATTTCATGAGCAAAGTGTTCATATTTCTTTGTGGTTTCCATGCTTTCATGCCCCATTAAAATGCTAAGGTCATATACACAGCTATTACCGTTTTTACGTAAGTTATCCACGCAGTAATTTGTTGCAAAATTATGACGAAGCTTATGCGAAGATAAATCGAAAGGTAATTTTTTTTGCAGACGATTGACAAAAACCCGAACAGCATTACCGGAAAGCGGACGGCCAAGGCGGTCAACAAATACATAAGCGGTATTGGAATAAGGGCATTGTGATAAATAGTCATCAAGGAAAAGAGAAGAAATATAACCTAAAGGGACAAGTCTATCCTTTGCACCTTTACCAGTGACTTTCATTAGCATACGTTCTTTGTCAATATCAGCTTTTTGGAGTTCACAAACTTCTTTTTGACGAATACCAGAATCCAGCATTAAGGCGATAATCGCGGAGTTCCTTGCTGTTATCCACGGAACAGATGTTTGGATACAGGAAAATAGGAATTGGATTTCTGTATCTGTGTAAATATGTACAATTTTTTTCGGTGATTTTGGAACTTTAATCTTTGCCGGATTAAAAGCAAG
>VSOC01000377.1:1338-2067 GCA_009774615.1 Lachnospiraceae bacterium | reverse complement strand
CTATTATAGCTATGTCATCTAAACTAGGAATGCTTGAAACAGTATATCGTGAGAAGGGAAATATTACTAGATATTATGTATATGTGAAACCAAAAGATACAGCTTTAGTTATAAGTAACGAATATATTTCTGTTCCACCAAATATTGCTGGTTATGTAGTATCAAGAGTATCAAGAATATCTGATGGTTTTGGTCATGTAAGCACTAATATAGATCCTAATTGGGAGGGTGCACTTCTAATAGGATTAAGTAATCCAACACAAAAAGCTATTAAAGTACATGTAGGAGGAGAGAGAGGGATAACAACAAAATCGGACGCATTAGCTACATTATCTTTTCATTATTTAGAAACTCCATCGAATAACCCTTTAGATGAAAATATTCGCGGTATGAGAATGGATCTTTTAGAAAACATAAAGTATACCGAACATAAGGGATTAAAAGCATCAATTTCTAGAATTATACATTTTAAAAGATGCAAATATACGGATGCCTTTTTTGATTATATTGCACGTAATAATTTAGATAAAAATAATTGGGAAGAAATTGTTCAAACTCTTCGTGGTATTTCTCAGGATGATACATTAACCCAATTTGTTGTGAAAGAAACCATTTTATGGCGATGCATACATTGGATTGAAAATCATATAAATATTGTTATGATTATTATCATTATCATGCTTTTTATACTTTTAAAAAGTGGTATAATATACCTTATAAATCGAATAA
>VSOC01000377.1:0-1328 GCA_009774615.1 Lachnospiraceae bacterium | reverse complement strand
TTTTAGATGGCTTTGATTTATATAATAGGATAAAAGTAAATTGAAATATTTAGTTAATTTAAAATCACAAAAGGCGTGCTCCTAACCTAGCTAATTTTATAGTAATCGAAAATAATTTACTGCCCTCATAAAGTTCAGCTAACAAAAAATCCACTGCTTCAACATCTTATAAAAGAAAACATTATGGAAAAACGTTCCGAAATTTTTATAAGTTCAACTTACGCAAATTTGCAAGACGAACGCAAGAAAGTCATGGAAGCTATTTTAGAGTGTGGCTGCTTTCCTTCAGGTATGGACAAGAATATAATTATGCCAAGCAAAAGGAAATACCTGTTTTGGTTTTTATAAAAAAAGATATTGAATCAATTCCCGCCAATAAGACTGATAGTGATAAAAACTTAAAGAATAAATTATTGTCCTTTATAGAAAAAGTTAAGGATAATCGATTAGTTACTTCTTGAAACGATCCAAATGAACTTAAATTACGTATTTTTCAGAGTTTACAAGCGGCATTTAACGAACAGCCACGCACAGGATGGATACGCACCAATTCCTGGCCAGCCCCTATCCATTTCCCTGGATAAAGAACAAAAGGCCAATTTGACGTATGGCTTTATTGACTGGAGCGAAAGCGATCATATTATGAAATACGGTAACGATTGGATGAAATGATGAAAAGCATGACTGAAATGGCAGAAACCATAGGAAGGACAGAAAGCCCCCATGAAACGCATTATCATTAACATTTTCAGAGGATTGATTTTTCTCACTGGTCTTTCTGTCCTTCTCTATCCTACAGTCAGCGATTACATCAACGAACTGCATTCCTCCCGAGCCATTGCCTCTTACGATAATACCGTTACGGAAATGGCTCCCGAGGATTACACCAAAGAACTGGAAGCGGCAGCCGCCTACAATGAGTACCTAGCAAATTTCTCTAACCTAAGCGCTGCCGCCACCACCGAAACCGAACGGGATGACAGCCCCTATAACGAGTTATTAAACATTGGCGGCAACGGCATCATCGGTGCCATCAAAATCCCCGTAGTAAAAATCAACCTCCCCATCTACCACGGCACAGACGAGTCTGTCCTCCAGGTAGCTTCCGGTCATTACCTGGGTTCTTCCCTCCCCATCGGCGGAGAAAGCACCCATGCAATCCTCACCGGACACCGCGGACTTCCTTCCGCAAAGCTTTTTACCGACCTGGACCGCTTGGAAGAGGGAGATACCTTTTACATCAAGGTTTTAGGAGAAATCCTGGAATATCAGATTGACCAGATTGAAATTGTCCTTCCCGAAGAGGTGGACGGCTTATCCATCACCCA
>VSOC01000376.1 GCA_009774615.1 Lachnospiraceae bacterium | reverse complement strand
AATGCCAGCAGGCGCAACTTACTATCACAAAGGCCGCAACAAGCAAAGATTCAGAGGAATAATATTTTCTGCCAATCTCGGAAACCTCCTAACGGCGCAAAATGCGCCGCCCCTCTCCTGCGCGGATGTGCAGGAGGAAGCGACCGCAGGGAGCGCAAAGCCACGCCGAAAGGCGTGTTCGGTCAGACGCGCAAGCGGATGCCTGGGGCTTGGGGGAACCCCAACAAGCGAGCCGGAATATCCCAAAAGGATATTCTGGCTCATTGCTTGCCTACGATATGCTTCAGCTATATCTGTTCCAGTCCGTAATAAAAATACCACAAAGCCAATTGAAACAAGGCAGTTGGCAAAGATACTATATAGGAGCGACTTTGAATAGTGCGCTACATCTCAATTACTTTTTTCGGTACGCTCTTGGCAGGACTTGATAAAAAGATTTAAATGCGGCAGTAAATTTACTCTGACTATCATAGCCAACAGCTTGTGCAATTTCGGCTATGGTCATATCTGTTTCTTTCAACATCTTTGCCGCCTGCCCCATGCGGTGTTCTTTGATGTGTGCGGCAAGGGAAGTCCCGTAAACCGACTTAAAAGCATTTTTTAAGGTTGTCGGATTGATAAGATACTGTTTGGAAAGTTCCTCTATGGTAATTCTTTGTTCCATCTGCTGCAAAAGCTGGTCATGGATTTTGTGGATGTTTTCTATCAGTTCCGATTGGTATTCAGTCAGTTTGTTTTGAGGAATAAACGCTATTTTAGAAAGATAAAGCAATAATTCCAAAACTTTAATTCTTTGATATGGTGATTTAAGCATTTCCGGCTGGTTATAAAATGCAGAAAAAATAGTTTCTGTCTGCTCGTTTCCGGCGAGAAAAACCGGACGGTCATTCTGACAGAATTTTTCCGGCAATATCGTTTCAAAAATACTGCTGTTCTTTAATGGTTCAGGAGGATTACCGGCGGCTTCTTGTAAATCAATGCAGACAGTAAGTCCCTGATAGATACCATTTGGAAAACTAATCACGGAATCCGTACAGGCTTTCATAGTATGCAGGGAAAAGTCACCCGGATTCAGATAAATACGGTTTCCGTTTTTCATTTTCCATACCATCTGTCCAGCTTTACAATAGTTTATCTGAATCATATGCGGCATGGCTTTATGTTGCACGGAAAGCGGATCAGATGATAAGGTCAGATAACACAATTCTATACCAGGATAAAGTGGAATGACTTCATTTACATTTGCTGGGTGAAGCCGTTCTATATCTTTTCGTATTTTTAGCATTTCTTCATTCATAGTACAGACCTCACAATTCAGGGCAGGTGATTTCCATAACCTGCTCAATCATCTGGTGCAGCAGGCGTCCCTGCTCCGTATCTGCGGCACGGTAGTAAACTTCTTTTCCCTCACGGCGGCAGACAATCAGGCCGCTGTTCTTCAATGGCCGGAGGTGGTGGGACACAGCCGGACTTGACATATCTAACATGGCAGAAATATTAAGAACGCACTCTTCCCTATGGCAGAGAAGCCAGAAAATGCGGATTCTGGTGGTATCACCAAGCTGCTTGAAAACTTCGGCTACCGTTTGAAAATAATCCACATGATTTAATTGTTTCTGTATCAGCTCCGTTTGCTGCCCATCTCCATGCTGGTGCGGTAATTTTGTAGGTTCCATATTGTTTTTCCTTTCTTTTTCGTTTGCATTTCGCCCAAATGGAAATACTTTTCGCCCATTTGGGAGGGAATGCCTGAGAGGTATTGACGGGTGCCTTTCTGTGTATTATACTGCAACCATGATGATTAAACAAGTGCTTAATCACTGAATTTAAAAATAACGAGGAGGACTTTGCAATGAAGAAAACTTACAAGATTGAGGTAGACTGTGCCAACTGTGCAAATCTGATGGAGGATGCAGCCCGCAAGACCGCTGGTGTTCAGAGCGCAACGGTCAATTTCATGACGCAAAAGATGATCGTGGAATTCGACGAGGGCCAGGAGCCGAAAGACGTTATGAAGAACGTGCTGGATGCCTGCAAGAAAGTGGAGCCGGACTGCGAGATTTTCCTTTAAGCG
>VSOC01000375.1 GCA_009774615.1 Lachnospiraceae bacterium | reverse complement strand
ACCTTTGAGCAGCTTGGCGTTGACAGGCTCTTTGTAGACGAAAGTCACAACTATAAGAACCTCTTTTTATACACAAAAATGCGGAATGTGGCGGGCATCGCACAGACAGAGGCACAGAAATCTTCGGATATGTTTGCAAAGTGCCAGTACATGGACGAACTGACCGGAGGGAAGGGCATCACATTCGCAACAGGTACGCCGATCAGCAACAGCATGACGGAATTATATACCAATATGCGCTATCTCCAGTATAACACCTTACAGCGTCTTGGATTGGGGCATTTTGACAGTTGGGCGGCATCGTTCGGGGAAACGCAGACCGCCATAGAGCTTGCTCCGGAAGGTACAGGCTACCGGGCGAAAACAAGGTTCGCTAAGTTTTTCAACCTGCCGGAACTGATTGCATTATTTAAAGAGAGCGCCGACATTCAGACACCGGATATGCTGAAACTTCCTGTGCCGGAAGCGGATTATGAAAATATTGTGTTAAAGCCGAGCGAATACCAGCAGGACATGGTACATTCCCTTGCAGACAGGGCAGAAGCGGTCAGGGACAGGAAAGTGCAACCGAACATCGACAATATGCTCAAGATAACCAACGACGGGAGAAAGCTGGCGTTAGACCAAAGACTGATAAATGATATGCTTCCGGATGAAGAAAATTCCAAAGCCACAACCTGTGTGGAGAAAGCATTTGAGATATGGGAGCAGACCAAAGAGCAGAAGTCGGCGCAGCTTATCTTCTGCGATTTATCTACGCCGAAGGGAGATGGTACATTTAATGTTTATGAGGACATCAGGGATAAGCTCATGGCGAAGGGAGTGCCGGAGATTGAAATAGCATTTATCCATAATGCCAATACGGAAACAAGGAAAGCGGAGCTGTTCGCAAAAGTAAGGAGCGGGCAGGTTCGTTTTTTATTAGGCTCAACCGCAAAAATGGGAGCCGGGACGAACGTGCAGGATCGGCTTATCGCTTTGCACCACCTTGATGTGCCTTGGCGTCCTTCCGACATTGAACAGCAGGAAGGCAGGATTTTAAGACAGGGCAATATGAATGACAAGGTAAAGATTTTCCGGTATGTGACGGAAGGCACATTCGATTCGTACAGTTGGCAGCTCATTGAAAATAAGCAGAAATTCATCGGGCAGATTATGACGAGCAAATCCCCGGTACGGAGCTGTGAGGATATAGACGAAGCTGCCCTTACTTATGCGGAAGTGAAGAGGTAAGCGGCTATTAGTAAGTGAAAAAAACAATAGCCGCTTGTTTTCAGCAGAAAGCCCAGTATATAGTTATATCCCCGTTGAGGTACACGACTTTTTCTATAAGGGTATGCACCAGGTCATAAAGCGCGGTATTATCCCCGCTTTCTATAACGGCACCCAGGCTTGCGAGGGAGGCTATAGCGGCTTCCTTTGACAGCTTCCCGGTACTTTCCCTTTCGGCTTCGTCCAGGCGCTTCTGAACCGCTTCCCGTTCTTCCTTAAGGGCAGCAAGGCGGCCTTGTATTTCTTCCAGTTCCATGACCCCGGATTGATACAGATTAAGAAGGCGCGTAAGTTGCTTTTCTACGCTTGCAAGGCGCTCCTTGAACACCGGCAGGTCGGGCGCGGCCTCTTCGGCGCTTTCTTTGATAAGGGGATCGAGGGCAGCCGGATCGAGGGCGAGCTTTTTAATTTCTTCCAGCACCAGGGCATCAAGCTCCGCCAGGGTAAGATGCTTTTTCCGATTGCTACAGTTTTCAGAGCGGATCATAGCCGGAGTAGAACGGCTTACAGAGTAGCACATATATTTCTTTACCTTTTCCCCGCTTTTTTTCTTCCAGGAGCGGACCGACATCCGGGCGCCGCAGTCCCCGCAGAACAGAAGGCCGCAGAGCAGCCCGTCCGACTCGCCGTAAGAGCGCTTGAACGCCTGGAGGTTTTGGCTTAAGCGGTCATTGACAGCTTGCCATAGATCGGAGTCCACCAGGGGATCGTGCCGCCCTTTGTAACATTCTTCTTTCATTCTTACCTTTCCCATATAAACCGGATTGCGCATAATACGGCCGATACGCCCGACGGCAGAATGG
>VSOC01000374.1 GCA_009774615.1 Lachnospiraceae bacterium | reverse complement strand
CGTTATCTGGACATTCTTATCAGACCATTAAGGGAATAAAAGAATTGATAAAGAAAGAAAAGGAAAAGAAAAATATTATAAAAAAGGATAAAATGTTAAATTCAACTGAAAGAATAGTAAGGTCGGAAAAAGAGCGATAAGACATACAAGAAATGGAGAGAATTATGGCAGATAATCGTAAATATTATTACCTGAAATTAAAAGAAAATTACTTTGATGAAGATGCTGTTGTGTTATTGGAAAGTATGCAGGATGGCATAGTATATTCAAATATTCTTTTAAAGCTGTATTTAAAATCGCTTAAAAACGGGGGAAAGCTGCAGCTTGATGAAAATATCCCATATACTGCACCAATGATAGCTACGATTACCAGGCAGCAGGTTGGCACGGTGGAGAAAGCATTGCAGATTTTTATGAAGCTTGGGCTGGTGGAGCTGTTAAGAAATGGCGGCTTATATATGAGCAATATTGAACTCTTAATAGGGCAGTCTTCTACTGAAGGTGAACGAAAACGCCGGGCAAGGCAGGCTTTGCAGCGGCAAGAATCATTGCCAGAACAAGGGATATTGTGGGAGAAGGAAGCATTATCAGGACAGGAAAGATTATCAGAACAAGAAGGGTTAAAAAAAGAAATATTATTATCAGAAGCGGTAGAAAGTATGGCGGATAAGAGTCCACGACATATGGCGGACATTTGTCCACCAGAGATAAATAGAGAAAAAGAGAAAGAAAAAGATACAGAAAAAAAGAGAGAGGAAGAGATTAAGATTGAACAAAATGCCCGCACTTCTTTTGGCAGGTATAAAAATGTTTTTTTGTGCAAAGAGGAACTTATAGATTTGCAGAAGGAGTTTCCTGATAAATGGGAGTATTATATTGACCGATTATCTACTTATATGGCATCTACAGGAAAAGATTATAAAAACCATGCAGCGACAATACAGCGATGGGGAAGTGATGATCAAGCTAAAAATGCAGTCAAAAAAGGATTATCAGATTATTCATACAAGGAGGGACAGAGCTTATGAGTGCAGGTTTTATGGGGAATGTAAATGATACAAATTTACGCTTGGTAAAACTACAAGGAAAGGAAGAGGATTATACCGGCAAAGATGGACTTTTATATTGCGGAAAATGTCATCAGCCAAAAGAAGTTTATTTTTCCAGGGAAAAGGCAGTATTATTTGGGCATGACCGACGTCCAAAGGAATGTGCATGTCAGAAAAAGCAGCGTATAGAAAGGGAAATTGTTGAAAAGGAACAACGACACTTAGAAATTGTGGAAGCATTAAAACGCAGGGGATTTTCTGACCTGGCTATGCGAAGGTGGACATTTGCTAATGATAACGGCAAGTGCAGACAAATGGATAAGGCACATTTTTACGTGGAGCACTGGGAAGAAATGAAAGCGGGAAATATTGGTTGCGGACACACCACATGCCCGGATTTATGATCGATTGCTTGAAATGTGTGCACCTGTTTGTGTATCCGGCACAAATTTTCGAAAGGTTACCGCACAGGGAAAGCTAGAACATTTAAGGCAATTGATGGATAAGAAGAATGATTAGTAAATCTGGCAGTCTGGCAGTGAACCAGATTCATGGAAGGGAAAAAAGTAAAATGAAAAAAGATAAAAAATAAGGACTACTTTTCCCTGACCATACATAACTATGGACAAAGGGGTGAGCGTGTAAGTGAGAGGAGGGGTTTCTATCGCTAATAAAACAAAGCTTAATTTCCGCTTTCATAATCCAAACACGGTAGAAGAAACCGCGAATACTTTAGTAAAAATAATGATAGAAGTAAATCGGATAAAACTGGAAAAAATGATACAAGAAGAAGCAACGGGACAAATACATAAACAGAATAATGAAAGAGGGGGCCGTTCGAGATGAATGGCTCTTTTTTACTGAGGGTGGGGGACTTCTTGCTGAATATGGTTAAATACGAGGAATTATTAAATTGATAAAGAGATTTTAAGTAAAAATATGAGAAAAAATCTCAAATAATGTTTACAAAATCTAAAAAACGAGTATGATAGTAAATATGAAACGGAGGTAGATGCTATGTTATGT
>VSOC01000373.1 GCA_009774615.1 Lachnospiraceae bacterium | reverse complement strand
GATACAGATATATCTTAAAAATAATAAATCCAGATATTGTACTTGGATATACAATTAAACCAAATGTATATGGAGGTATGGCGTGCGCGGAAAAGAATATTCCTTACATATGTAATATTACCGGACTGGGAACAGCTATTGAAAATAAAGGAGTGATACAAAAAATTACTTTGTTTTTGTACAAAATAGCGTTAAAAAAAGCAAAATATATTTTCTTTCAAAATCAATCAAATATGGATTTTTTTTG
The DNA here is from genome assembly GCA_009774615.1 of Lachnospiraceae bacterium. Lineage (GTDB taxonomy): Bacteria > Bacillota > Clostridia > Lachnospirales > Lachnospiraceae > Caccovicinus. The sequence goes on along the minus strand of VSOC01000373.1, from coordinate 1,835 downwards.
CAAGGAAAATATATGTGTTGTAAATCATGATTTATTACCGGGTTCTGGTGTAAATATCAAAAATCTATCTTTTCAAACCTATCCAAAGGAAAATTTGAAATTTGTTTTTGTTGGCAGGCTTATGAGAGAAAAAGGGATTGAAGAATATCTATATGCCATAAAAAAAATTAAAGAAAAATATCCTGATATAGAGTTTCATATTTGTGGTTTCTGTGAAGAAGAATATTTACAAAAAATAAAAGAATTTCAAGAAAAACAACTTGTAATTTACCATGGTATGGTATCGGATATGGAAGATATTTACAAAGAAATGAGTTGTATTGTATTGCCTAGTTATCATGAAGGAATGTCAAATGTATTGCTGGAGGCGGCAGCAACAGGAAGACCAGGAATAGCTTCTCGAATATCAGGATGTAAAGAAATTATAGAACATGAAAAGACAGGATATTTATTTGAAAGAAAAAACAGAAAACAACTCTGTGAAATGATTGAAAGATTTATAAATCTGCCTTATGAGAAAAAGGCAGCTATGGGATTTTCTGCTCGGAAAAAAGTAGAAGAAAGTTTTGATAGAATTATTATTGTAAAAAAATATTTAGATATAATAAAGGAGTTTGTAAAATGAACTTATATAAGAAAATACTAGAACAAAGTGAAAAAATTAGTTTAGTGGGTTTGGGTTATGTAGGAATGCCAATTGCAGTTGCTTTTGCAAAAAAAGTACAAGTAATTGGTTTCGATTTGAATAAAGATAAAATAAAGCTTTATCAATCGGGTATTGATCCTACAAATGAAGTTGGAAATGAAGCTATCCAGCATACAAGAGTAAATTTTACCAGTGATGAAACTAAATTAAAGGAAGCAAAATTTCATATTGTGGCAGTACCAACACCAGTTAATACTGACCACACACCAGATTTATCTCCAGTAGAAGGTGCCAGTCAGATTTTAGGAAGAAATTTGACAAAAGGTTCTATTGTAGTTTATGAGTCCACAGTTTATCCGGGAGTGACAGAGGAGATTTGTGTGCCTATTCTGGAACGAGAGAGTGGATTGAAATGTGGTATAGATTTTAAAATTGGCTATTCGCCAGAACGTATTAATCCTGGTGATAAAGTACATAGATTAGAAACAATAACTAAAATTGTATCTGGTATGGATGAAGAAACTTTGGATGAAATTGCTAAAGTTTATGAACTGGTAGTGGAAGCTGGGGTTTATCGGGCAGAAAGTATTAAAGTAGCTGAAGCAGCTAAAGTGATTGAAAACAGTCAGCGGGATATTAATATTGCTTTTATGAACGAATTATCTATTATTTTTAATAAGATGGAAATTGATACTAAAGCAGTATTACAAGCGGCTGGAACTAAATGGAATTTCCTGAATTTTAAGCCGGGATTGGTTGGTGGTCATTGTATTGGTGTAGATCCTTATTATCTTACTTATAAGGCAGAACAATTAGGATACCATAGTCAGATTATTTTATCTGGTAGAAGAATTAATGATGACATGGGAAAATATGTGGCAGAAAATGTAGTAAAAAATTTAATTAAAGCAAATATTTCTGTAAAACAGGCTCAGGTTGTAATCCTGGGCTTTACCTTTAAAGAAAATTGTCCAGATACCCGAAATACGAAGATTATTGATATTGTGAAAGAACTGGAAGAATATGGGATAAATCCTATAATTACAGATCCAATAGCAGATGCAAAAGAAGCAAAACAGTTATATGGTGTGGAATTTGTTCCTATAGATGAGATTCAAGAAATGGATGCAGTAATTATTGCTGTGGCTCATAAGGAATTTATAGAACTTTCAATGAAAAAAATAGATTC
>VSOC01000372.1 GCA_009774615.1 Lachnospiraceae bacterium | reverse complement strand
AACATTCAGTCCGCTGTCCCGCAAATACAGGATTTTATTCAGGCGCGGTATTTGCTCCACCGAATACAGCCGGTGTCTCGTCCACTTGTCAACCTCTGCCGGTGTCAGAATGCCTGCTTCGTCATAATAGCGGAGCATACGAACAGATACCTGTGTCAGCTTTGAAAATTCTCCTATGCGAAACATTGTTTTGCTACCTACTCCATGTCATACCTTGTTCCATGTGAGAAAAGAATTCCTTCTGTTAATTGAACACATAATATAATCGTATTTTCATCATCGAAATCCGTATGGCCGTTATCAATCCATTCGGCAAATACTTTTTTCAGTTTTTCAGCAATCACACAATTCTCCTTTTTTCCGAAATAACCCAGGCTGACACCTCTCCCATGTGCTGTAAACCACTCGCCGGCGATTGCGACAACAGGATTAGCTTTTATATGTTTCATTTTATTTGAGAGGGCATGGGTAATGATATAAAATGAACCATTTTCGTAATAGGCATTTACATATCGCACATAAGGTGTTGCGTTTTCCGCTGTTGCCAATGAGATAATGGTATCTTTCCCAAAACGTTCCATCATGATCTGTTCTGCTTCCCGACTAAATTCTTTCATGAAATAATCCTCCCTCTGAATCACGTTTTGCCCCCTGTTTAAAGTTTTTACAGGCCGTAAGTTGTCAAACTGATCTGCCGTCTATCCCCTCAGATTTTTTAGGGCGTCTGGGTTATTTGAGATGATCTCTCCAACAGTCTGACAGCTTTCCATATCTGGGCAGTTGCCACATGTTTCCACATCCTTTTTCAATGCACACTGACGAATTCCGCAAAGGCCATCACAGAATACCGTTTTCATTCCATCAACACGACACCCTTCACAATTGATATGTTCAGGCAGAATGGGGGCATTATTTAACTCGGCCCATAGTTTTGCAGTTTTCTCACGCAACGCCTGGTCGTCATTGATTGTTGCGAGATATGCGTCGCATTCCTCACAATCCAGACCGCAGTATGCAATCATATTTCTCATGGTTATGTACCTCCTAAAAATCCTAATTTAGCGTTTCCCCGTCTTAATAAATTCTATCAGCTTTTCCACATCGTCAAAATCATCACAATCGCCAATCATTCCTTTACGATGATATAGGATTCCTCTCTTTTCATTTTCTGAACACAGGCAACAGCCAAGCCCACACCTTGCAATTCCTAATTCTCGTTTCATTCTTTCCCTTCCTCAACTCTCGATTTGTTTATTCGTCCACCATGCATTCACTATCCAGAAGTTTCATTAAATCCTCCACGGAAGCGTCCATTTTCACAGAGATCTCCTCCATCGTCATACCCGAAGCAAGAAAACGCTTTATCACCATTTTCATATCCTCACCGACCTCTATGATATGCCCGTCCAGATCATAAAAACGGATCACCCGCTGGCCCCAGCTATGTTCGATCACTTCTCCCAGATATTCAATATCCGGGTATTCTTCCAGCCTGCGCAGAAATCCGTCAAAGTCCTGTTCCTCAAAGACGATTTCCGCATTATTGGATTTTTTTAATACCTTTTCTTTTGGCAGGTTCACAAGCCAGTCAAAATCCTGCTGCAATGCCAGGCCGCAGGTAAAAGCGATATTCCTTCCGTAGTCCTGAAATACTTCCAGTCCAAACAGATCCTCATAAAATTTCCTTGCGGCCTTAATGTCGGCCACCGCTATCACCGTACATGTGTATTTCATAGAACGATTCCTTTCCGCTTTATTTTTTCTGTTCCTCTTTTACTGTTGCTTGATTCAGATAAAAATATGTGCTGTACTCTGATTGTCACTTTTTCCTGTGCAGCTTCAGGTCAACCTTTCTACGGGATGCAATCTCCGAAAGCACCCCTGCTGCAAAAGCGCTTTTCTCTTTGAGCGTGAGAGTTTCCATATCCGGTCTGCTCTCGATTTCCCTGAGCGCCTCCCTAAGTTCCTGCAGATTCAAAAGGTTTACCGCAACGCAAAAATGGGTCTTTTTACGGCCGTCATTATAGCCGGACAATAAAATATCCAGTATTTTCATCTTTTCCATCTGCTCTGTATTGTAGGCTTC
>VSOC01000371.1 GCA_009774615.1 Lachnospiraceae bacterium | reverse complement strand
ACAAAAATTTTTAATATTCTTTTTAGGTATCCTTTTCGATCCGCCTCTGGCAGTAATAATAGCAATTGAGCTCATACCAAGCCTCCTCATTTTTTATAATTATTAACTACCTTTTTGACAGAATGAATAACATCTTCAACATCCTGATCACTCATTGCTGGATAAAGCGGAATACTCATAATCGCCTTATATACTTCCTCCGCATTAGGGCATATCCCCTTTTCATATCCCAAGTGCTGATAATAAGGAAACCAATAAACTGGCACATAGTGGATCTGGCATTGGATATTTTCCGCGCTCATCGCGTCAAAAAATTCCCTTCTGGAGCACTTGAGCTTGTCCAAATTCAGACGTATTATGTAAAGATGACGACAAGTATCCGATTCCGGTATTTCCTTTTGCACGATAATCTCCGGGAGCTTCGAGAATACTTCGTCATATCTTTTTACAATTTCTTTTCTTCTTGCCGCAAACTTATCCAATTTACTCATCTGACTTACAATTAAAGCTGCCTGAAAATCAGTAATGCGGTAATTATATCCTAGAGAAATCTCTTCATAATACCAAGACCCTTCATGTGGAGCGCCTTCCATCATACTTTCATCATGTGTAATTCCATGAGTATGCGCCAAAACAAGTTTTTGATAAAAGACTTCATTATTGGTAAGAACAGCTCCACCTTCACCTCCGGTAATGGTTTTAACTGGATGAAAGCTAAAACAAGTCATATCTGCTAAGGAGCCAACCTGCTTTCCTTTATATTTTGTCGCGATAGCATGAGCCGCATCTTCAATAAAAATCAGATTATACTCATCACAAATCGCCCTTATCTCATCATTTTCAACGGACTGTCCCGTAAAATCCACCGCCACTATCGCTTTCGTTTTATCTGTAATGTGAGCTCGAATGCTCTCCGGGTCAATATTATAGGTCTCTGGATTAATATCCGCAAAAACAGGCTTAGCTCCACAGTATAAAGCACAGTTAGCACTCGCTGCGAAAGTTATAGGAGTAGTGATTACCTCATCTCCTGCCCCAATGCCAGCCGCTATACACGCACAGTGCAGCGCCGCAGTGCCATTAGAAACAGCTACCGCATACTTCGCACCTGTATATTTTTCCAACGTCCTCTCCATTTCATCTACTTTAGGTCCACAGGTAACAAAATCGCTCCGAAGCACTTTAGCGACTGCCTGGATATCTTCCTCATCAATCCACTGACGCCCATAATATATTTTCCCGCCTCTCACAGGATACCCACCTTGAATAGCTAATTTTTCCATTTCCTTTCCTCCCACTAATCTATAGCTTTATAAATCAACAAATACCAATTCTGTTTTATTAAAAAGCCTTGGTATCAGAATCTTTGTATTAGATAGCCCACGGCTAATTATCAATTTCCCATCAACCACTCCGCTTGTATATTTAGGAAAAAAGCCCTGTCCTGGCGCATAAAGGCCTTGATTACCTATCCTTATCTGTCCTCCATGCGCATGACCAGATAAAATTAAATTAATTTTTCTATCTGCAAGATATTTATCATAATACTCTGGATGATGGCAAATGAGGATCTTAAACCCTGCCTTACCTTCAAACTCATTTAAAAATTTTACATTAGGTTCTTTACTCGTAAAACTATATTTCCCATATCTTGACGTTGAAGTCAATGCACCAATATAGACCCCTGGTATAAACTGAACCCATTCATCATCCAGCAAATTTATTCCAACAGAAACAATATTTAATTTATCCTCTTTCTGTAACTTCCACTCATGATTGCCCAGACCGAAATACACAGGAGCAATTTTTAACAACTCTTTCAAAAAAATCTTACCCTTAGTAATTTCAGCTTCTTTGCCAAAAGACTCTATTTTCCGACCATCAAAAAGATCTCCTGCTATTATAATTATATCTGGCATACCTTTTCTTACATAATCGATAATGTCAGGCCTGCCTCTACCGTGCAAGTCTGTAATTACTGCAATTTTAATATGTAAACCATGGTTTATATCATAATGTGTAATATCCATTGTCAAAAAATTCTTTTTCTCTTGATTATTCTAAATATTTCAAAACTTCCGATTAATATTCCAGAAATCCAT
>VSOC01000370.1 GCA_009774615.1 Lachnospiraceae bacterium | reverse complement strand
TGGATCTGTTTCCGGAAATCGAAAATGCCCTGGCTTCCCAGACCATCGACGCGGTTATCTTCCAGAACTTAAAGGCTCAGACATTTCTCGCCTGCCGCCTTCTTTTTGAATATATGTGCTACGGCCAGGAAATCAAAAAAGAGACATGGTATTCTAAGTTGGAAATTGTAATGAGTGAGAATATGGAATATTTTCTTGATTGAACGGGGGATTTTAGAGGGGGATTTTAACCGTAAACTTTTACAGAGGCGTGCTTTTAATCCTATTTTGACAAGAGGGGATTTTTCACAGAAAGGATCGTTTATTATGCCATTAAGCTTTTTAAATATCGCTCTGCAGGCGTTCGGGAATATTGGATTGTCGATCCATTAAAACAGCGGAATACGGTTTACAGCTTCGAGCATGACACAATGGACGAATATTCCTTTGAAGAAGAAATACCCGTTGGAATTTATGAGGGGTTTTGTGTAAAATTGCGATAAATCCAACTATCTCTTAGATACGAAATACTACCTGCATCACACTATTTTTAAGCACTAATTTTGTCAATATCAAGAATCCGAACCGTTTAGTTTATGACTATTTAAATGAATTCAGTTTCGCAGCCAGTTCTGCTTGCTTCGCTTCTGGTACTTTTAAGACTTCCATCGCTTTCTCCGCAGTAACATGAAATCCTTCAATGATATTTCTAAGAGCTTCTAATAATGTTCTTTCTTCTGCCTTCGCAGCTGTCTCCTGTTTCATATCCTCCCAAGCCTTACACACATCCACTTCCTCCTCTCCTGGCGGCAATTTCAAGTTGACATTGGCACAATAGTTCAATACGTTGATTTCCTCTTTTCGTAACTTCTTGAAATTATCTCGGACGGCTTCCTCCATTTTTCCCTTGTCTTTAGAATACTTGATAAAGGTAAGGACCTCCCTCAGTGATGAATGAAATTTGTTCAGCTCATCCTTCGACAATCCATAAGGCGTAATCAAATGAATCTGATAATCCGGCAGCAGGGAAAGAATATGTTCATCCTCTATATTTAACATCTCATGGAGGGAAGTCGGCCCGTCCCATTCATCCGGCGAAAACAAAATAACCAGGGTAATTACAGGGATTAATCGGTCTTCCTTATAAAATCCCGATAAAAATTCTCCCTTACTGTGCCCTTTAGAATCTTTAGCCTCCCTATGGCTGCTTGCTGCTTTCTGAACCTGTCTTGCATAATTTATGGCATCATACAGCAGATTTTTCACTGGCATAGCATAATTCACTTCCCCCTGGCTCTCAATTCCCAAAAGCAGATAAGCTGCACGTTCATCTTTCATCGCAACCATGCTTTTCATTACATCCCGGTAAACCTGCTCCGGCTCCCCGGCATCATCCGCACCATAGGGGACAATGGTTTCTGCCGCATCCAATTCCCGCAGTTGTTTCGGCATAATCCTCTGTTGCCCGCCATAAATATAGTAATTAAATGCGTCCGCAAAGATTGTGTTCTGCTTGATATAATCTTTCGTAACCGTGTCTTTACGCCCCAACTCCCTCACCTCTTTCCTTAGTTTTCTTCCAGTATATCATGCCATCCTTTTTTTTGCAATGGCTGCTTTCACTTCTGGGAACATTCATCTCATATCCATAGCTGTCTAACACCTTACGCAATTCATCAAACCGAAAATCTTTTGATAAAGAACAACTACGTGATAATAACTTATCCCACTTTAACATATTACATTGAATATCTCCTGCCTATATTACAAGTAAAGTCATATTTGGTGTCAAGAATTTCATATATCAATCAGCGGTAAGAAATACGGTAAATATTCTGATCCTCTAGAACACTATTTTCCATTTTTTATGCTATTCCTCGTAATGCCACAAAACAACTTGCGTAAAAAGATGGCGAAAAAATGTAACAACTATTAGGTTTTGCTGAAATGACAAATGCACTGTATTAAATGTTATGAATCCTATCCCCCAAAGCCATATCAATATCAGTTATGCTCCAAAAGATCACCTTAGAATTTAACTTTCTTATATTTCCTATACATTTTTTCCAAATATCCTAATTAAAAAAAGAAAGTAAGAATTCTGACTTTGCTAACGCCACTTAAAGTTGGATCATA
>VSOC01000037.1:16481-29925 GCA_009774615.1 Lachnospiraceae bacterium | reverse complement strand
CTGACCCTGGAAGGTAAAAGCGACATCGGCACAGTTCCTGACGCCAAAGCCGGTGTAGAATACAATGACAAAAATGTCACCCAGGTTCCCGACTATGAAGGAAAAACCTACACCTACTTCAACTGCGGTTATGGAGCAATGTTCTCTGATAAGGATTACAGTGAACTTCCCGACAAAACATTTATTTATGCCACAGAATCCGGTGAACAGATTATTATTCTGCGGTATGAACGGGAAGAAAAACCAGATGATCCGAAACCCAGCGGCGGAGGCGGCAGGAAACATTCCGATCCCGACCCGAAGCCAACGCCTGCACCAACCACGGTTCCTGAACCTGTACCAGAAGTACCAACCGTTCCCGTAGTGGAATCTGTACCGGAAACTTCTCCTGTTCCCGAACCGGATACTCCCGTGCTTCCAGATCCCAACCTTCCAGGCAGCCCGGAAAGAATTACGATTATGGACGGCGGTGTACCAAAAACTTATATTAAAGTATGGAATCCAACAACGGAAGAATATGTTTACCTTGAGGAAGATGACGTCCCCTTAACGGGACTAAATGATCCTTCCCTCCCCAGAACCAGTGACAATACGAATTTCTTCCTATGGATATCTCTGGTCAGTGCTTCCCTTGGCGGAATTATTATCATAGGATATCGCCGTTTCCGAAAGGAGCACTAATCAACAACCGCACACCATCTAAAACAACTGCGGATAAAAACAATTAGAAATCGTCTAAACACAAAGAAATCCCGAATGGCATTATTCTGCCACTCGGGATTTCCTGCTTTATTTTCTGCTGTCCACGCCAAAGTTCCTCTTCAATTTTCTTCTTTTACCGGCAATCCTCTAAACCTCTTCCCATATTCTGCCCACTAAGCATTCATATAACCGCCGTCCACCACAAGAAGATGTCCATTTACATAAGCGGCCTCATCCGAAGCCAAAAACACAACTGGCCCCATCAGATCGGAGGGCTGTCCCCAGCGCCCTGCCGGAATACGGGCAGTTATCGCTTCTGCTTTCTCTTTTTGTGCCCGCAGCTTATCGGTATTATCTGTCACCATGTAGCCGGGCGCAATACCGTTTACCGTGATTCCATACTTTCCCCACTCATTTGCAAATGCTCTTGTAATACCGGCTACCGCATGTTTGCTTGCCGCATATGCAGAAACACCGTTTCCGCCCTGCATGGACTGAATGGAACATACATTGATAATCCTGCCCCAGCGGCGTGTTTTCATATAGCCGCCAATTTCCCTGCTAAGGAGAAACAGAGCCTTTACATTCAAATTCATTACAAAGTCAAATCCGTCTTCCGGGTATTCTTCTGCCGGGCTTCTGTAAATTACGCCTGCATTATTCACCAGAATATCTACCTTTCCATAAACGGCTTCTAATTTTTTTGCAAGTTCCGGAATTTCGTCGGTTTTGCTTAAATCGGCCGAAACTGGCGTAAAGCTCCCGCCATCTTTTTCTATAATTTTCGCTGTTTTGGTCATATCTCCAATATCCACGCCTATAATGTCTGCGCCGGCCCGTGCCAGTGCAGCAGACATTGCCTGTCCCAGTCCTTTTCCTGCCCCTGTAACAACGGCTGTCTTTCCCTCAAACATAAGTTCCTCTCCTCTTTCTGCTAAAATAAAGGCTCCGGCAAATAGCAGTCCTCCTCCAAAAAGGCCGGAGATACGATGCAGGACACCAGGGCAAATCCATGCTTCCTCTTTGTATCCAGCCTTGTCGTCTGCCATATTCCCCCAGGCACGACAAACTGAAATGCATCACCCTGATCCAGCCTGTTTCCAATCCTTATCTGCTGTTCTTGTTCCGGCGTTTCCCCGGCCCCGCCCAGTGTCATAATCAGAGAATCCCCGCAGTGCCAGGTCCAGATCTCCGGGGATTTCAGCTGATGCCATCGGGATATCTCCTCTCCCCAAAGCAGATAATAGATTAAGCTGCAGAGAGCACGCTCCCCTGTATATGCATCGCCTAATGTACTTTTTGCTGCCATTTTCTCATGCCTCCACATAAAGCGGTACCATCCGCCTTCTCTGTGAGGCTGCATTTCCAGATGCCTGATTATCTGATCCGCTTTATATTCGGTCATGCAAAACCCCCTTTTCCTCTACCTGCAGTCTAATTTTCTCAGACTTTGATCATATGGCGCTCTTAATATCCCCTTTTCTGTAATAATTCCTGCAATCAGCGCATGGGGGGTAACATCAAACGCAGGATTAAAAACCTTTGCACCTTTAGGGCCGGTCCATTTTCCCATACCGCACAGCACTTCCTCTGCCGCCCGTTCCTCAATTACAATATCCTCTCCTGAAGGTGTCTTCGTATCCACGGTGGAATAGGGACAGGCGACATAAAACGGAATATGGTGAGCCTTTGCAAGAAGCGCCACGCCATAGGTTCCTATTTTATTTGCCGTATCTCCGTTTGCCGCGATGCGATCCGCCCCTACAATCACGGCATCTACCCATCCCTTTTTCATAACAACCGCAGCCATGCTGTCAGTAATCACCGTTGTATCGATTCCCGCCTTCATAAGCTCATAAGCCGTCAGCCGGCTTCCCTGCAGCAGGGGGCGGGTTTCATCCGCAAATACACGCACATGAAGACCGTTTTCCCTGGCGACATAAATAGGTGAAAGTGCGGTTCCGTACCGTGAAGTAGCCAGAGCACCTGCATTACAGTGGGTCAGAATTCCCATTTTGTCCTTTATTATCTCCTGTCCTGCCTCGCCAATCTTTCTGCACATTCTTACATCTTCTTCATAAATCGCCTTCGCCTCTGCCCTTAATACCTCTTTCAGTTCCGCAACCGTCGTTTTATCACTTGAATGCAGCCTGCTTTCCATACGGTTAAGCGCCCAGGATAAGTTTACGGCTGTTGGCCTTGAACAGTTTAAATACTCCTTGATTCGATGAATTTCCTCACAAAAAGCAGAAACTGTTTCCATCGCCAAGTGGTCTGCACAAACGCTCAGCGCATAAGCCGCCCCGACACCGATAGCCGGCGCTCCTCTTAAAACCAGACGTTTAATGGCCGTCCACGCCTCTGTTTCATTTGTGATTTCCACATATACTTCCTTTTCAGGCAGTAATGTCTGGTCCAAAAAAAACAGTCTTCCGTCCTCATATTTTACTGCTAATGCAATCTCTTTATCCATTTCCCGCTTCCTTTCCCGCTTCAATAAGCCGGATTCCCTTTTGAAAAATAAACTCTTTCCATTTGGATGAATCCAATCGGTCGATTACCATGGTATTTACCAGATCAAATGTGCCGATCTGATAAAAATTAGTCAAATCTATTTTTGTGCTGTCCACCACAAGATACCTTTGTTTTGCATGATCCAGCATAATGCGGCGGATTCTTCCATTACTTTCGCTTCCGTCCGTTATGCCCGTCTGCATATGAATACCTCTGCAGGACACAAAACATTTATCCACAAAATAGCTGGCTAACAGCTCCTCGCTTCTGTGATTGACAAAACACTGTATTTCCTGGTTTAACTCGCCGCCAGATAAAATCAGACGAATCTTAGGGCATTCTGAAAACACCTCTGCAATTCTTAATGAGTTTGTAAGCACTGTCACATCGGTATGTTCCGTCAGATTTTTTGCAATATGCAGACAGGTTGTGCTGCCGTCCAGACTGACCGTATCACCATTCTGAACCAGGGATGCACAGACAGCGCCTATGGCCTTTTTTTCATCGGTGTACAGGCTCTCTCTCAATGTAATCGGTATCTCGTTCTGAACTCCGTCACATACATAGGCTCCGCCATAGGTCTTTAAGATTTTCCCTTCTTTTTCCAGAATCGCCAAATCCTTTCGGATGGTTTCCCCGGTCACGTCAAACATAACGCTCAGGTCTTTGACTAATACGCTTTTCTTTTGGATCACTAAATTTAATATCTGATTTCTTCTTTCGGGAGCTAACATAATTTTTTATTCTCTTCTTTCTCCAGCTAATTTTTTATAATATCCGCTTAAATGATAAAGTTCCTCCAGCTCCTTTTCGGACAGTTCCCAGCCATTGCCTATCATCTTTACATTTATGTAAATCCTGGCTGTATGTTCTACGGTTTCCATACGGTGGAATGCGCCCCATAAATCCCGGGCCCAGACAATAACCCCATGGTTTGCAATCAGCGCACCGTTGCCGTGAACAAAAGGCTTTAATGAGTCCGGCACGGCCTGGGTTGACGGAAGGGCATACTCCGTTACCGGTATGGGACCCAGATTTAATACGGTTTCCGGCATATACATACGATCCAGCGGCTTCCGGCAGACAGCAAATGCTGTAGATACCGGAGGATGGGCATGAATAACCGAATAAATATCCGGTCTTTCCCTGTATACGGCCAAATGCATCTTCATTTCTGAGGAGGGGTAGCGGTTTCCTTCTAAAATATTGCCGTTCCCGTCTACCTTAACCATCATGTCTGGTGTCATTCTGCCTTTGCTTACGCCTGAAGGAGTGATAATAATCTCATTCTCGCTTACCTTAACAGAGATATTTCCATCATTGCTTACTACATATCCCCTGTCATACATCAGTTTTCCTATTTCGCATATTTCTTCTTTTATGTTAAAGTTTTCTCTGCCCATATTTTGCTAAACACTTCTTTCATTATTTTATATGATTTCAACGATTTTTTCCAGCAGTTCTGTAAATTTCCGTCCTGCTTTTCCTGCAGTTTCAATCACTTCCTCACCGGAAAGAGGCTGATCCAGAATTCCGGCTGCCAGATTGGTAATGCAGGACAGCGCCAAAACTTCTAAACCGCAGTGGGACGCCGCAATTACCTCAGGAACGGTGGACATTCCTACTGCGCTGCCGCCAAGCATCTGAAACATCCGGATTTCTGCCGGCGTTTCAAAACTCGGGCCGCCATATCCCACATAGACTCCCTCTTTTAAATCTATGGAAAGCGTCTTTGCACAGGCTCTGGCTTTTCCTGCTAACTCCTGATTGTATGCCTTTGTCATATCGGGAAATCTGCATCCAAGCCAATCCTCATTCGGGCCAGTCAAAGGATTTGCTCCCATAAAATTAATATGGTCTGTAATCAGCATAAAGTCCCCTGGTTTAAAGTTTGGATTCAGGCCGCCGCAGGAATTGGTCAAAATCAGCTTTGGCGTGCCCAGAGCCTTTATGACACGTACTGGATATACGATTTGTGCCATGGTATAGCCCTCATAATAATGAAATCTTCCCTGCAGACACAGCACATATCTTCCTTTCTTTTTTCCAAGAACCATCTGCCCCTTATGACCCGGAGCCGTTGAAACTGCAAAGCCCGGAATTTCTTCATAGGGAAGAATAACCGCATCCTCCAGGCTGTCCGCAAATCCTCCCAGCCCTGAGCCTAACACTATCGCCGCCTCCGGCAGAATGCCTGTTTTTCCCTTAATATATTTCACCGTTTCTCTTATCTGCTTTTCCAACATTGCATTACTCCCTTTCTTCAATTATTTTCCCCATGCTTGCCGGGGGTCTTACATCCTTTACCGCCAGTACCACAGCCAGAAGCGTTACCAGATACGGAAGCATCTGAAGAAGCTGTCCAGGAACCTTATCGCTTTGTATCACCAGCTGCAGCGCATCCACAATGCCGAAAAACAGGCTTCCGACCAAAATACCGCCCGGAGTATATCTTCCCAGAATATCAATGGACAGCGCAATAAAACCTCTGCCTGCAACCATATCACGCACAAACATATTTAAATGGTCAATGGATAAATACGCCCCCGCCAGCCCAGAAAGCACGCCAACAATAATCAGACTCTGAAACCGGACACGGTTTACGTAAATGCCCAGGGTTTTTGCTGCTGCAGGATTCTCTCCCACCATACGCAGATGAAGCCCGAAAACCGTTTGATACAGCACATATACGGAAGAAAATACTGCAGTAAAAGCCACCAGAAGCAGTGGTGATACCTTCCCCAGAACAGGAATCTGCACATATCCTATTGTATTCAGCATTTCCGATTTTCCCCGGTTTCCCCATACCATTTGTAAAAAAACCGTTGTAAGACCCGTCGCAAACAGATTCAGGCCAATCCCTCCGATTACCTGATCCAGACGGAATTTAATCACCAGAATCCCATGAAGCACAGACATGGCAACACCGGCCAAAACCCCCCCTAAGATTCCAAGGTAAGGATTTCCTGTAAGCCATGTCACATATGCCGCTGCAAACGATCCGCTGAGCATCATGCCCTCAAGCCCCATAGCGACAATACCTGCCCTGGCAGAGAATACACCGGCCAGGGAAGCCAGGATAACCGGGATACTCATCCGCAGAGCCGTCGTTACTAACGACGAGATAACCGATAGCATCTCACCCGACATAATGCTCTCCTCCCTTCCTGTTCCATTTTATTTTTCCGCCAAGAACACGCCACATATAAGGCGCAGCGATCAGGACAATAATCAGCGCCTGAATGACAATAGCAAAATCATAGGGAATTTTTGCAACACGGTTCACATACATGGCTCCCGCCCTTAATGCGCCGAAAAAGGCACCGGAGAGCAAAACCCCTATAAAGTTTCCATTAGCCAGTGAAGCTACAGCGATTCCATCGAAGCCATAACCAGAAGAAAATCCGTCAATCAGCCTGTAAGAGCTGCCCAAAATCATAACCGAACCACACAAACCCGCAGTTGCCCCACTGATAAACATGGTACGAATCATGATCTTATCGACATGAATCCCGGCGGTTCTGGCTGCTGCCTTGCTTTTGCCTGTAATCGACATCTCATACCCGGTCAGTGTCCTTTTATATAAAAAAGTCATAACCACGGCAATGAAAACTGCCAGCAAAATCCCGGAAGAAAGCTGATATCTGGCAGAAAGCAGGGGAAGTTTTGCACTGTCTGCAATTTCCACGGTCTGCGAGATCGAACCCTCCTCCTTTAAGGGATAATTTACTAGAAAGCTTACAAAATACTGCATAATATAATTGAGCATAATCGCTGTGATAATTTCCTGAGCTCCAAAATAAACCTTCAAAACCGCAATCAGGCTTCCCCAGCATCCGGCAAAGAAAACACCTGCCAAAATACAAATTGGAACATGCATATATCCTGGTATTCCCTTTAAATAAATCCCTGCCAAAACAGAACCCAGGGCACCTGCATATAACTGCCCTTCACCTCCAATATTGGCCACGCCGCCTTTCATCGCAATCACAAAGGCCAGTCCTGTAAAAAGCAAAGGGGTTGCCTGCACCAGGGAATTCAAAACAGATCCCGGTGTTCCTGCCGCGCCGTAGATAATCTCGCCATAAACGCTAAAAGGGTTATATCCAACCGCCATAAAGAGAAAGGAACCGAAAAACAGTGCCGCCCCTAAGGAAAGAAAGGCAGGAATCATTTTTTCTATTCTTTTTTTCATCGCTCTGCCCCCTTTTTAGAACCGGTCATATATAACCCCATCTGTGTATCGTCAAATGCATCCGTCTGGCCCTCAGCAACAATTCTTCCCTTGTAAATCACTGCAATCCGGTCACTCATTGCCTTCACTTCCTCTAAATCTGCCGAAATCAGCAGCATCGCATATTCTGTACCCACAAATTCCCGCATTCTCTGGTGAATATACTCAATCGAGCCAATATCCACACCCCGGGTAGGCTGTGCACAGATAACCACCTTTGGATTTTCGCTGAATACCCTTGCAATAACTACCTTCTGCTGGTTTCCTCCGGACATCTCTGCAATGGTTGTCCTTGCAGACGGCGCTTTAATCGAATACTTTTTCATACATTCATTTCCAAAAGCTTCCGCCTTTTTATAGTCCATCCATCTGCCCCGCCGGAACCACTCCTTAAAATGATACCCCAGCATCAGGTTTATGCTGATGGATTCGCTTTCAACGACCGCTGTTCCAAGGCGATCCTCCGGCACATGTCCGATTCCCCGGGAGATAAAATCACTGGCGTTTCCCGTCACAGCCTCCCCGTCCAGAAAAAGCTCCATTTCATCCGGCTTTTGAAGGCCGGTAAGACAGCGTATCAGCTCCGTCTGCCCATTGCCCTCCACTCCTGCAATCCCAAGGATCTCTCCTTTATGGATTTTTAAATGAATTCGATCCAGTACCGTCTTTCCCGCTGCTGTAAGGGTCAGATTTTTCACTTCAAAATATACATCCGACCCGATATGGCCTGCCCTCATACGCTGATTTACCTTTATCTCACGCTTTACCATCATGGCCGCCAGATCATTAATGCTTACATCTTCAGGCTCGCAATGGCCGGTAACCGCCCCATCCCGCATTACAGTAATACGATCTGCGATCGCCATTACCTCCTGAAGTTTATGGGTTATAATGACAATGCTTTTTCCCTGCTCCTTAAATTTCCTTAAAACTGTAAAAAAAGCTTCCGTTTCCAGCGGCGTCAAAACAGCAGTAGGTTCGTCAAAAATCAATATCTTGCCCCCGCGGTACAGCACCTTTAATATTTCCACTCTCTGGCGTTCTCCCACAGAAAGTTCCTCTATCCTGCTGTCCGGATCAAGGTCAAAGGCGAACTGCTGAATCATTTCCTGTACATTCCTGCGGGCCTGCCTGTAATTAATTCTTCCCCTGACCGACACTTCTGCGCCTGCAATCACATTTTCAAGCACGGTCAGCATATCGGCCTGCATAAAATGCTGATGCACCATCCCGATTCCGGCAGCGATTGCTTCTATTGGCGAAGAGAATCTTACCTGCTTCTGGCGGATATAGATTTCGCCTTCATCAGGAACAGTCATTCCATAAAGCACCTTCATAAGCGTAGTTTTCCCTGCTCCGTTTTCTCCCAGAAGAGCGTGTATTTCCCCTGAACGGATCACTAAATCCGCATGGTTAAGAGCCAGCACTCCCGGATACTGCTTTGTAATATTTTCCAAACGAACTACTTCCACTTTCCGATTCACCTCGCCAATCTTATCATTCATAATCATCGAATGCTACCTGCCATCGCCTTTGTGCCCGTCGTCAGTTTACGATCCTGACGGCTTCCTCCAGCCATCCGTCTATTTCTTCAGCAGAGGAGGGCAGGATAAGCTCTTCCTTTTCCATCAAAACCCTGACATGATCTATTTTCTTTATTATTTCATCCGGAACAGCAACTTCTGTACCTTCAAAGGTAATATTTACTCCGCCGTTTGCGATTATTCCCATATCTATTCCGGCCTTCCAGGTTCCGTCCAACACCGACTGCACATCATTGTACACTCTGTCGCCCAGAAGCTCCACAGCGGAAGCCGCGATTACATCGGGAGCCGTTGCGTTTACATTGGAAGTTCCGCCAATTACCAGACGTTCCGATTCCTTAGCCTGGTTTGTAAGACCAAGACCGGAGCCTCCTGCAAAATTCATAATAATATCTGCACCCTTATCATACATAACCTTTGCTGTGTCCTTTCCTTTTGCCGGATCGCCGTATGAACCTACGATACCCGTCAGAACCTCCGTATCCGGATTCGCCAGCTTAGCCCCTGCCGTAAAACCTAAAACGCCATTCTGCATATTTGGATTGTCAACGCCAATCATAATGCCAACACATGCGTCTTCATTTACCTTATCCACGGAAGTATCCGTTGTAAGAAGCCCGGCAAAATATCCCGGCAAAAATGCAAGCTGGGAAAAATCTTTTTTGATTACCTTCACATTATCCGCCTGAATGTCCATATCAACAGCGGAAAACTTCTGATCCGGGAATAATTTTGCAATTTTTTCCAATGCAGACTGGGACTGCTGATCCAGCGATAAAATCAAATCATAGCTTCCGTCCTGGGCAAACTGGCTGATTAATGGTTCAAAGTCAGATACTGACTGGGGTTCTGCATACTCCAGCTCGATCCCAAGTTCCTCTTCTGCCCGCTTCAGCCCCTCATACGCAATATCATTAAAGCCCTGATCTCCAAGCCCTCCTGTTCCTACAATAAATCCTACCTTTATCGTTTCCTCCGGACGGCTCGCCTCGGCCTTTGCAGCTTCAGTTCTTTCTGGTTCACGGGTAATGGTTTTTCCTGTGCATCCTGTGATACTCACCGCCGCCCCTATCAGCAGTAATTTAGCCATGATTTTTTTCATCTGTTTTCTCCTTTCTTTTCCAACATAATCCAACATTTTACAACAAATAATAACCGAATCAATAAATTGCCGCCGACAGCAGGTGTACAATGTACAACCAGATTCTGGAGTAATTATACCATAAATCACATTTATGTCAACTCTTTTTTGTTTGTTTTTATTTGATTCTATTTGTATTTATTTTATTTATTCGTGCAAATATCCAATATCATTTTATTTTTCCTAATATTTTCCAAAAAAAACAAATTAAAACCAACAAAAAAATCAGGATATACCAGATAAAACAAGAACATCCGGAATACCCTGAAATGAATTTCCTCTTCTATTTATTCATCGATTTTTACGAAAAATCGTCAAACCGCTGTTTTACAGGAAATCGTCAAGCCTCACAATATTTCTGTGTAATATTCACACTTCTTAAAATATCATCCCACTCCCATATATCATACGATAAACGAATTAAACTGCTTTATTCGTTTCACATCATCCGGTGAAAACTGAAGTTTCTCCAAAAGAAAGTTTCTGTTATCCATCGGTGTTTCAGATACCAGCACCTTAATGGCTATATTCTGATAATAAAACGTAATCGAACTCAGCATACCGATCTTATACTGTGAATGCTCCGAAAGAGCCGGCATACTGAATGTTATCATGTCAAACGGAGGAGCCATGTTAAAAAACACAAAGCTAATACTGACATCGCTGTAAATGACCTTGCCGGAATAAACAAAGCTGCAATGATAAATATCGGAAGCATCCGGCACATCCAGGTAAAGCGTTGCGCTTGTTGTGGTATTATCAACTTTAATAACATCCAGGTGAATTTTATTTTTATGCCCAAGATAACTGTAAAGATAGAGTTGTTCGATAAAATGCTGATGATATCTGCTGGTGTTGCCCTCCTCCTTATGGGTGCCGGGCAGAAGGGAGGAAATGTCCACATTAAGAAATCTGCACCAATCGATCAGCGTTTCCAGATCAACTGCAATCTCGCCTTTCTCATATTTGGAAATCGTAGCAATGCTTTTGCAAAGCTCACCAGAAAGCTGCTGCAGTGTGATCTGCTGTGATTTTCGGCAGGCATGTAACTTTGTTCCCAAGTTTTTATAAAACAGGTTCGACAAATCTTCTTCTCCTCTTCATTTTTTATAATAGAAAACAGCAAATATTTCTGTCACTTCCTATCGTTTTATTTTATCACACCCATTCGGGAATTACCAGCAACCATCTTATAATTTTCGTATAAATTGAAAATCCGTTAAAATGTCAAAAAAACTGCCCTGCTTCACCAATAAATCCCATCAAATTTCCAAAATATTTCATTAGAAGAAAAAACGAAAGCCTTTTATTTTCCTGCCAAAAAATTCGGCAATTTGACAAAAAAATAATTAAAATATATAATTTTATTGATTCGAATCACTATATTCTTTCCCTTTTCTTTAAAAATAATACAAACAGAAAGGAATAAATATGAGCGAAAAAACAGCTTCTAAATTAAAAAACAATATGGGGCGGTTAGTCATCTTAACCACTGCCGGATCGCTGATTTACGGGCTTCCCTATTTCCGTTCTTACTACTATGATGCCTATCTGGAAGTATATCATCTGACCAACACGCAGATGGGTACATTCGGCTCTATTTTTGGGGTTCTGGGCGCAATTTCCTACCTGTTCGGCGGCATAGTCGCGGATATGATTTCTCCAAGAATGATTATGTCCGTTTCCCTGATCCTGACCGGAGCAGCCGGATTGCTGCACCTGACCAACCCAAGTTACGGCATATTGGTGCTGATCTATCTTATCTGGGGCTTTACCTCGCTGTTTGCCTTCTGGCCCGCACTGCTGAAGGGACTTCGCGGCCTTGCTGCGGAAAATGAGCAGAGCAAAGCCTTCGGTTTCATGGAAGGCGGCCGCGGAATCATCAACGCACTGCATCTGGCAATTACCTTGGCAGTCTTCAATTTCTTCAGCAAAACCGCCGGAAACCTGGCCGGCTTAAACGGTGTAATTACCTTCTATTCGATTGTCGTTATTCTTTTAGGCATCCTGACTTTCCTGCTTATGAAAAATGACAAAGAGCAAACGAAAAAAGGGGAAAAACTCAGCTTCCGGCAGGTCATTGATGTCTTAAAAATGCCAGCCGTATGGATCTTATCGCTAATCTTATGCTGTACTTACACTATGAACATTTCCATGTTCTATTTTACGCCCTATGCAACGGCTTCTTTTGGTATAACCGCGACGGCTGCCGCTGTCGTAACGATGATGGCCCAGTATATCCGACCGATTTCTTCCATAGGCGGCGGGATTCTGGCGGATCGGCTGGGAAGAAGCAAAATGATGTTTATCGGTTTTATCTTCATGGGAATCAGCACCGCTGTTCTCGTCCTGTTTAAAAATGTAAGCATTCCTCTTTTTATCGGCTTATGTATCCTCATCTACCTGGCCATGTACCTGAATTACGGCGTAGTATTCTCCATGATGGAAGAAGGCGGTGTACCTGCCCATGTAGCCGGTACAGCTATCGGTGTTGTGTGTACACTGGGATATCTCCCTGAGGTTATCTGCCCGGTTCTGGCAGGGCATGTCCTGGATACTTACACAGAATTAGGTTATAAGTATTACTTTATGGGCGTTGCCGTAGTTATGTTCATCGGCATTATTGCCCTAATCCTCTGGAATCGTTATCTTAAAGCCAGCAGGAACTAAGAAAACAGCAAATGTACACAATATGGAGGAAATCATGATTATTTTAAGAAATGCAAGACTGCTCCCTGTGTTGACGGAAGGTTTTGAAGGCAATTTCGCCGATATCATTCTGGAAGATGGCATTATCCAGGAAATCAAAGACACAAAAACCGCAAAAATCACTTCCGGGGCCAATGTCATTGACCTGACCGGAAAAACGCTGCTTCCCGGCCTGATTGAAGCGCATCTTCATCTGGACTTGTGCGGAATGAACGTGTATGAA
Organism: Lachnospiraceae bacterium; assembly: GCA_009774615.1. Classification (GTDB taxonomy): domain Bacteria; phylum Bacillota; class Clostridia; order Lachnospirales; family Lachnospiraceae; genus Caccovicinus. Next base: position 16,858 of record VSOC01000037.1, on the reverse strand, counting down.
GAAAATGTACAGCAGGAAAGCTACCGGGTGATGCGTGCACTGCGCCTGGCTCAAGACAACCTGAAAATGGGATACACAACGGTACGGGATCTGGGGGATCGGAATAACCTTGTGATCGGCATTGCCCGTGCCGTGAAAGACGGCCTTATTATGGGCCCCGACATCCTTGCCAGCGGTCAAATCCTCTCCCCGACCGAGGCAGGCAATGATTATTTTGAGGGAATGTACGCAGAGGCAGATTGCCCGGACGCTTATACCCGTGCGGTACGCCGTCAGTATCAGTTAGGTGCTGACTGGATAAAAATTATGGGAACCGGAGCAGTCATGAATCCCGGCGGTGAACCAGGAAAGCCCATTATCTTTGAAAAGGAATTACG
>VSOC01000037.1:0-16381 GCA_009774615.1 Lachnospiraceae bacterium | reverse complement strand
TTTACACCGCTGGAATGTCTGCTGCAGGCGACAAAAAACAATGCGGAAATTTTAGGCATTTCCGATACAGTCGGTACAATCGCCTGCGGAAAGAAAGCAAATCTAGTCGCTTTTGATGGCAATCCTGATGAAAATATCGAGGTGCTAAGTCAGGTTTCTCTGGTATTAAAAGCTGGTGTGGTCGTGAATGTGTAAACGGCAACATTCGATTCTTATGCTGACGGCTTAGAAAAAGCGAGAAAATTTCCTGTCCACCAGGTTAATTTAAGGGCTGTTCTGTCCTTTTGCGAAAAGCAATTTCAGGCTTTAGCTGCTTTCGTAAAAAGAACAGCCCTGCTCCAATTTTACAAACTCCCAAAACAATTAACTCCATACATTATATCCTTCCAGTTATTCTCTACATAGCGCAAAGTTTCTCCTTCATACACAATATTACCAGTTGCATAATCATCTACACTTAAGAATGCTGTTCTCTTCATTGCAACCAAAAATTTACATTCTAATCTATCTAACTTATCCACTAAATCCCTTGTTAAATACAAATCTGCATTATCTAAACAAACCAAATCATACCCCTTCGCTAAACTTACTAAATCATCCTTTAACATGGTATAATCGATAGTTTTTATATCCTTTTTTATATATGGTGCCAATTTAGGCAATACTCGAAACAAATACGATTTACCCTCCCCTTACCTTATCCCATTCCCCTTCATCTCTTCCAGCAAAGCAGCCGTAATATCCCTGGCTATCCCGGAAGCTTTCTGGCAATTTTCTTCAAAACGTTCCACCCCGCTGTGCTCGGCTGTATCGGTAATACATCGAACAGCGATAAAGGGAATATGATTTACATAGCACACATGGGCAATCGCGGCAGTTTCCATATCTACGGTTAAAGGCGCATAGATATCCATAATTCTCTGCCGATCTTCATCGACAATAAATGCCTCACCGGTAACCATCCTCCCCCAAAAAACCTTATCTTTCATCTTAAGCTTTGATATAGCTTCCCTTGACAACTCTAATAAACGGCTATCTGCCTGAAAATAAATGCTTTCCATCCATGGATGAAATTCCGTTAAAATATCTTCGGCAACATCATGATATGCTATTTCGGTGGAAATTACGGTGTCGAATATATGTAACCGGGAATCCATCCCCCCGGCACATCCCGCATTAATTACCGCATCAACACCGTACACTTCAATCAGTAATTCTGCCGCAATCGCAGCATTCACTTTTCCTACGCCCGAAAACAAAACAACTACATCCACGCCGCCTATCTTTCCTTCATAAAATTTCAGCATGGCTTTTTCACTTACCTTACATTCATCTATCTGTGAAAGAAAAGGAGCAAATTCATCATCACCTGCACACAAGATTCCTGCCTTCTTCACTTTCAGCATGAGAACACCTCTTTTCTTCTCCTTATTCTGTTATTTTTACCGGAAATCATCAAGCCTTACAATATCTTTATAAAGAATCCTGTGTTTTTCATCGAGCCAGTGATTGACATGATAATGACCGCAAAACCAGCATTGATATTGCAGTTTCTCCTCCAGTTCATCAAAATATTGATTTAACACATCTTTTTCACAAGTGCTGTCATCATGTTCCCACACAGCGCTGTCAAATAGCTGATCCTGCATAGAACCAGCCATACAATGGGTAATTACATAATCGACCAAATAGCCAACTTTTTCAAGATTATCACGCCCCTCCTGAAGTTCTGCCTGGGTCGGAAGTTCCTGCTCCCACCAGGATACATTTCTGACTCGATAAGGCAGACCGCTCCGAATGGCTCTTTTTTTCTCTTTATCATAGGTCGGAGAATCCCTGTCCAATATACCACCCTGGATATCATGGCTGGATGCCCCGCCAAATGTAAAAAAGCGATTTCCTTCTATCGTAAACACCTGCCCACGTTCCAAAAGGATAATCTTATCCCTTGCAATATGGCGTACCTTGCCCCCATTCCACCATTCCAGCGGATACTCGGCAATCATCGCATAATTCTCGTGATTTCCCTGTACCCAGAGAAGCTTAAACGGAAGCGCCAAAAGCCACTTTAAATCATAGGCAAATGTTTTATCCTTTGCCCATAACAGACCCAAATCACCGCATACAATCACATAATCCTCCGGCTGCAGAAAGTACGGCAGACGCATACGCTCCCGCTTTGCAAAACGCCCAAAATCACCATGACAATCACCGGTCAAATAAATCATTTAAGCCGCCCCCTATCCCTAATACCCGTTTAACATGCAGTCAGCGCAGCAAGTGCACAGACCTGTGTGAACAGTAACCTTATACCGTTTTACAGTCTCTATTTTTACTTAAGACTTGAACATTCCTGATAAATGTGTTATATTTTAAGCATAAAAGGAGCAACCGCCCACAAAGTGGTTGACCTCCGGGATAAGTTTTTAAGCCTACCTAGACCGCCAAGTACAAGGTAGGCTTATTTATTTTCTCTTGTGATTCCTATCAATATAGGCAAGCAGTGCGACCAGAAAAGTACTGCCCAAAAACAGCAGGCTTAATACTATACCACAACAACCACAACAACCAAACACATCAAACGTGTGTGCTAATGTACAATGGCTGGTGCAAAAAGTCAAGTTATTAAACCCTTTTTCTGGCTCTTTCTACAACATTTCTTTATAAAGCTTACTTAAATGGATAAAGAGATCAATTATTTTCTTTTATCAATGTACCTATCGATTATTATAAGCTATTACAAATTCTTTACTGCCTCTTCAAACTCCTGCTCCGTTTTAAGGAAATGGTAAGGCTCGTATTCTCCATAAGCAGATGGACGACTGATTGTTACTAATTGGATAGAATCATATCCCACAGACCTTATCAGTTTCTTCTTAAAATCTGCCAGATGCTGGCCATGTGATGTCTGCAAAGCCAAACATCCCACATCATTGAACTTCTTCGCTATCAGATAGCACATTTTCAAGCACCTCCCTAAACTCACTCTCGTTTTTTATCTTACCACATTCATATTTCTGGCGCAAGCTATATCCAACTTGATTCTTATACCCCCTCTTATATAAATATTTATGCAACCAGTTATTGATCTGGCGGTCATAATAAGTATTGTACTGAATCTTGATAGGATAGTGAAAGCTGCTTAACTGGAAATACACATGAACTCCTCGATACCCATCATCCTTTGCCTTGCCAGAAGACATATCTGCCACCCGGATATTCTCATACTTAGCCATTTGCAAGATATCATCATATTTATCGCAGAGAGTACGAAAGCCCAACAAATCATTAAATACCTTTGCCACTTGGTGATCTGGATAGTACCTCTCATATTTTAACATAGCTGATTGTATACTTTTTATCCGGTAATCTATGGAAATACCCTGAAGCTGACTACACGTATCATACCACTCATTTATCCTTTCCAACTCATCAAATAGTTCTTGTTTATCAAAATAGTGTAAATTCTTCTTTAGCCGGATACCTAAGTCTGACTGATAGGACAACGACTTCAATAGTTCAAACGACAATCCGTCTTTTTTCAGTATGTCCTCCAAATAATCACCTCATAAATAATAGATTAGAAGAGCAACTTACAACTTTTAAGTATTCAAAACAATTCTCATTAATCTTAACTAATTCTGTACTTTGATTAACTATTATATCTGATTTATATATTCATATATCTCCATAACTTCATTTCTTTGTTTTTATAATTTCATATAAATGCAAGAATTATATCAACAAAATCCTTAAAGCTTGCTATTTTAAACCAATTTATTATATTTCTTAAATTTTCCATAATAAAACACCTCCCTGATAAAAATAATGGCCAGTCAGACCAATTCTCAACCTGACCAGCCTCAATCGAACTAAAACCATTCTACACTTACTAAAGCACAGTGTCAAGATCAGCCTTTCTTTTTGGCTTTCTTACGTTCCTCCATCTTCTGGAACTCGACCTCATCTCCCTGATACACATACCCGGTCAACTGCCAGAGCTTGAAAGGTGAGATATAAAAGTCATATTGGTCACTCCCCTCCTTCTTAAAACACACGGACTCACCACCATCTTTTATTCTTAGCAGTCATATACAATGTCACACAGCCACTCCCATTACCTCGTGTTCTCATCAGAATCCACCTCCGAAAAAATTTTTTTGAAACAATACACATACGGCATATCAGGCTACTGATTTCATCATGCAAAAAAACTCGGATTTTAAAGCCTGATTTCCATGTCAAGTAGAAGTGATTTTCATGTCAAGTAGCATGTCAAGTAATGTCAAGTAGCACAAAAAATCAGGGCATACCAGACAAAATTGATAAGTCCGGAATGCCCTGAAATCAAGGGTTTTTCAGTGTTTACTTAGAATTTCCCAGCCTCGGCTGCTTCCTGAATACTAACCGCAACCGCCACAGTCATTCCGACCATGGGGTTGTTGCCTGCGCCGATCAGACCCATCATTTCTACGTGAGCCGGAACGGAGGAGGAACCTGCAAACTGTGCGTCGGAGTGCATACGTCCTAAGGTATCGGTCATACCGTAGGAAGCCGGGCCTGCTGCCATGTTATCCGGGTGCAGGGTACGTCCGGTGCCGCCGCCGGAAGCTACGGAGAAGTACTTCTTTCCTGCTTCGTTTCTTTCCTTCTTATAGGTACCTGCTACCGGATGCTGGAAACGGGTTGGGTTGGTGGAGTTTCCGGTGATGGAAACATCTACGTTTTCCTTCCACATAATGGCAACGCCCTCAGGAACGCTGTTTGCGCCGTAGCAGTTTACCTTTGCACGAAGTCCCTCGGAGTAAGCGATTCTCTCTACTTCCTTTACGGTGTTCGTGTAAGGATCATATTCGGTTTCCACAAAGGTAAAGCCGTTAATACGGGAAATAATTTTTGCTGCGTCCTTGCCAAGACCGTTTAAGATAACGCGCAGAGGTTTCTGACGAACCTTGTTGGCCTTTTCAGCGATACCGATAGCACCCTCTGCTGCGGCAAAGGACTCATGTCCTGCCAGGAAGCAGAAACAGTCGGTGTCCTCTTCCAGAAGCATTTTTCCTAAGTTGCCATGGCCTAAGCCAACCTTACGGGTATCCGCAACAGAACCGGGGATACAAAATGCCTGCAAGCCCTCGCCAATGGCTGCTGCTGCGTCAGCGGCCTTCTTGCAGCCCTTCTTAATAGCGATTGCCGCGCCTACGGTGTAAGCCCAGCAGGCATTCTCAAAACAAATCGGCTGGATTTTCTTTACCTGGTCGTAAACATTCAGGCCGGCATCCTTCGTAATTTTCTCTGCTTCTTCCAGGGAAGCAATGCCATAGCTATTTAATACGTCATTGATTTTATCAATACGTCTTTCAAATGATTCAAATAAAGCCATCTTTTACGTCCTCCTCCTCTTATTCTTTCCGTGGGTCGATAATCTTAACTGCATCATCAACACGGCCGTACTGTCCACATGCTTTTTCATAAGCCGTATTCGGATCGTCGCCCTTCTTAATGAAATCAGTCATCTTGCCAAGGCTTACGAATTTGTAGCCGATAATCTGATCATCTTTGTCAAGAGCAATACCGGTAACATAGCCTTCTGCCATTTCCAGATAACGAGGACCTTTCTTTAATGTACCATACATTGTACCAACCTGGCTTCTGAGGCCCTTGCCCAGATCTTCAAGACCTGCGCCGATCGGCAGACCATCCTCAGAAAATGCACTCTGGGTACGTCCATAAACGATCTGTAAGAACAGTTCTCTCATCGCGGTATTGATTGCATCGCAAACCAGGTCCGTGTTTAACGCTTCCATCACGGTTAAACCGGGAAGAATCTCTGCTGCCATCGCTGCGGAGTGAGTCATACCAGAACATCCAATGGTTTCAACCAGCGCTTCCTGAATAATACCTTCCTTAACATTCAGCGTCAGCTTACAGGCACCCTGCTGAGGAGCACACCAGCCTATACCGTGTGTCAGACCGGAAATATCTTTAACTTCTTTTGCCTGAACCCATTTTGCTTCTTCTGGGATCGGAGCACAGCCATGATGTACACCCTGCGCTACGGTACACATTTCTTCAACTTCTTTTGAATAAATCATGTGTTAAAACTCCTTTCAATTATGTAGTTTTCAATGCTCTTGCCCGTAAGAAAGTGATAATCGTTAAACCATTCACAATCCTACCCTGTACCTCAAGTGCTTACTACATTTTCTCACAAAATTCTTATTTCGTCTATATGTTTTTTGCACAAATTAAACACTTTTTTATTCTCACAAATTTCCAATAGACAAAAAAATAACAACAGCGTCTAAACCTTTGCCCCCGGCTCCCGCAAAAGCTGCCGCAGTACGCCCAGGTAATAGACAAAGAAAAGCACGCCTTTTAACATACTGGATACGGTAAAGGCCCACCAGATTCCGTTTAACCCCAGCATTTTCCCAAAGATCATGGCAAAGGGAATCCGCGCAGTCGTCAGGACAATGGTAATCACGGAACACTGGAGAGTTTTTCCCTGCCCGGACAATGCGCCCACCGTCATCAGTTCGATGCACATAAACATCTGGCTGTAGCCGAGCACGCGCAGGTATTCCATGCCAAGCAAAACAACCTCCGGTTCATGGATAAACACCGACATCACCGGGCGGCGTCCAAACACCAGCACAGCGGTCGTAAGGCATCCCCAGATAAAGACAATCACCGCAGCAGTCATATAGCCGTCTTTTACCCGCTTATACTGCTTTCCGCCGAAATTCTGCCCGACAAAGGCGTTAATCGCCGTGCCAAAGCCCTCTGCCGTCGTCCAGGAGATGGATTCAATCTGGCTCCCCACGCGCAGTACGGCAACTGCGGCATCGCCCCACACGGCGACAAAACGGGTTAAAATCATGGATATCAAACAGTAGACCATGGACTGAAACCCGGAGGGAACCCCGATCTTAATAATCGCAGCCAAAAACTTCGCCGGAACCCGCTTCATCAGGCGCACATGCAAAAACAGCACCGGGTCGCTTTTCCTGAAATACAAAAGCACCAGCATAACCATCCCCTGTGCCGTCACGGTTGCAATCGCCGCGCCGACCGCCTCCAGCCGCGGAAAAGGCCCCAGACCCAGAATCAGCACCGGGTCCAGCACCATATTTACCCCCATGCCAATACAGTTTGCCATAAAGGGCGTCCTGCTGTTCCCCGCCGCCGTGTACAGCCCGGTCAGGGTCTGGTTCATAAAAGGAAAGATAATCAGCCCGCAGGTAATCCGCAGATAGCGCACGGCGTCGGCGATAACCGCAGGATTGGAAAGCCCCAGAAAGCCAATCAGTTCCCAGGCAAACAGATTTACCATAAGCGCAAACAAAACCGCCAGAAAAAGGGTAAACTGCAAGGCACCGCCGGCATAAAAACCGGCGGCCTCCTTATTTCCTTCTCCAATGGCGTGTGCTGCTTTAATCTGTCCGCCCATCCTGGCAATCGTGACCAGCCCGGAAGACAGCCACATATACATCCCGGCTGCCCCCACCGCTGCCACCGCATCGCTCCCCACCTGCCCTATCCAGGCCATATCGGTGAGATTATACGCCGTCTGCACCAGTGAAGTTGCCATAATCGGCAGAGCAAGCGCAGTCAGCGAAGGAAGAATTTTCCCATGGAGCAAGTCAATATTTTGATTCATTTTTTCATCCTAGTCTTTTCTTTCCAAAATTCTTTTATCCCGACGGAACACAGCCATTCCGTCCTGTCCTTAAGCGTTTGCTTCTTCCGAACGGACAATGTCAATCCCCAGTTCTTCCAGCTGCTTTGCATCCACCGGGGCCGGGGCCTCGCTCATTAAGCAGGAGGCGTCCTTAACCTTCGGGAAGGCGATAACGTCGCGGATACTCTCTGCGCCGACCATCCACATCACTACGCGGTCAAGGCCGTAGGCAAGACCTGCGTGCGGCGGTACACCGTAGCGGAAAGCATCTAACAGGAACCCGAACTGCTCCTGTGCCTTCTCCTCGGTAAAGCCCAGGATCTTAAACATTTTCGACTGAATATCCGCCTGATGGATACGCACCGAACCGCCGCCAAGTTCCGTACCATTTAAGACAATATCATAGGCTTTTGCCCGCACTGCCCCCGGATCGGAGTCCAGAAGCGCCAGATCCTCTTCCATCGGCATGGTAAACGGATGGTGCATTGCCACAAAGCGATCCTCTTCTTCCGAATACTCTAATAATGGGAACTCGGTAATCCACACAAACTTCCAGGTATTTTCCGGGATTAAATCAAGCTGCTTTCCTAATTCCAGGCGAAGCGCACCGAGTACATTCCAGACCAGAGAAGTCTTATCCGCCGCAAATAACAGCAGATCCCCCGGCTTTCCTCCCATTGCCCCGACCAGTGCCGAAAGTTCCTCTTCCGTCATAAACTTGGCAAAGGAGGACTTATAGCTGCCGTCTTCAAGCACAGAGAGATAAGCCAAGCCCTTTGCCCCGTAGCCCTTGGCAAAGTCCACCAGAGCGTCAATCTTCTTTCTGGGCATTGCCGCCTGTCCCTCGACGCGAAGTCCCTTGACGGATCCGCCATTGTCCAGAGCACTCTTAAATACGGCAAAGCTGCATCCGGAAACCACATCCGACACATCCTGAAGCTCCATACCAAACCGCATATCCGGCTTATCCGAACCAAAGCGCTCCATTGCCTCTTTCCAGGTCATCCTCTGGAGCGGAAGTTCCACATCGACGTTGCAGATCTCCTTAAACAGCCGCTTTAACAGACGTTCATTCACATCCAGAACATCTTCCACATCCACAAAGGAAAGTTCCATATCGATCTGGGTGAACTCCGGCTGGCGGTCTGCGCGCAGATCCTCGTCCCGGTAGCAGCGGGCAAGCTGGAAATAGCGGTCATAGCCGGAGCACATCAAAAGCTGTTTAAAAATCTGCGGGGACTGCGGCAGGGCGTAAAATGACCCCGGATGCACACGGCTGGGCACAAGGTAGTCCCTGGCACCCTCCGGCGTACTCTTAATCAAAGTCGGTGTTTCAATCTCCAAAAAACCTTCCTCGGCAAGAAACTGCCGGGTTAAAATCGCCACCTGACTTCTGGTCATAATATTCCTCTGGATATCCGGTCTGCGCAGATCCAGGAAACGGTATTTTAAGCGCAGTTCTTCCTTGGTCTTGGAATTTTCCTCAACCGGAAACGGAGGCGTGTCCGACTCCGCCAGAATCCGAAGGTTCTTGGCACGAACTTCGATCGTTCCCGTCTTTAAACTGGTATTTGCCGCCCCGGAGCGGATCTCCACCATGCCGGTAACGGCAATAACAAACTCGCTTCTTAACTTCTCTGCCTTTGCAAAACTTTCCGCCCCGCAGTCGCTCTCCTCAAAGATAATCTGCAAAAGCCCGGAGCGATCCCGCAGATCCACGAAGATAATTCCTCCCTTATTCCGGCTCTTCTGCACCCAGCCCATTACCACAACTTCCTGCCCGATATTCGACTCGGAAACCTCTGTACAGCGATGTGTACGCTTCAGTCCTGCCATTGACTCTGCCATAACTGTTTACTCCTTTTCTACATTTACTTTTCTTTTTGTTTTACCGTTCTCTACTTCTTTAATGCCTCTTTATAAAACTCCTTAAATTCCGTATAGCCTTCTTTGGAAAGCTGCTCTTTCTGGAATTTTTTATTCTTATTCATCTGTGCCACCAGTACCTGAACGCCCGTCTTTCTCTCGGCAGCAGCCTCGCGGATAACCTGGGCAAAGATTTCCTGATTCACGCCCTTTTCAAATAAATACGCCTTCTTCTGTGCCTGACTTGGGACAGTAAAGCCATTTTCCAGCAAAATCGTGACAATCCGCTCAAAGCCAATCGAAAAGCCGCAGGCCGGAGTTTCCTTGCCGGTAAACTTCCCAATCATCTTGTCATAGCGCCCGCCCCCGGCTACCGAACCGCCAAAGCCCTCCATCGCCACTTCAAAGATCGTTCCGGTATAGTAGGACATCCCGCGGACAAGAGTGGGATCAAACACCAGAGAAAACTCGGCTTCCGCCCCCGCCTTCACCGTTTCCATAATGTAAGCCAGGTTTTCAAAAATTTCTTTATCTGCCCCGTTTGCCAACGCAGATTTTCGGTCTGCCGCCGAATCCTCCTTTGCCGCCATTTCCTCCTTCATAGCAGCAAGCCTCTCGCCCATCTGCCGCACCCCGGCTGCATCGGTGGAAATACCGGAGAAGAGTTCCAGATAGTTTTCCACCTTTTCCCTGGCATGACCAGCGCTCAGAAGTTCTTCCTTTACGCCGTCCACACTAATCTTATCCATCTTATCCAGGGTAATAAACAAAGCTTCATAATCCTCTTCGGCAAATCCGCAGCACGATGCCATTCCCCGCAGCACCCCACGGTCATTGATCCGCACAGTAAAGGAATTATCGGGGCAAATCTTACCCAGCGCCGCCGTCGTCGCCAAAATCAGTTCAATCTCGGCCAGGCATGTCCCGTCCCCCAGGATATCGATATCGCACTGGACAAACTGGCGGAAACGCCCCTTCTGCGGATGTTCTGCCCTCCACACGCTGCCCATCTGCAATGCCTTAAAGGGAGAGGGCAGTTCTGCCGCATGGTTGGCATAGTAGCGGGAAAGCGGAACGGTTAAATCATAGCGCAGCCCTTCGTCCACAATCTCGGCCTCTGTCTGCGCTCCGGCTACATCCAGCTTATTTCCCCGCTTTAAAATCTTAAAAATCAGCTTTTCATTATCCCCGCCCTGCTTGCTGGTCAGGTTTTCAATATGCTCCACACAGGGCGTTTCAATCTGCGAAAAGCCAAACTGCCGATAGGTTTCCTTAATCTGATTCATTACATAGTCCCGGATCTGCATCTCCGCAGGCAGGACATCCTTCATGCCGCTAACCGGCTTTTTCTTTAATGCCATATTTCCTAAACTCCATTCTCTGTTTTCACCATATCCAAATGATGTAGCTTCTATTAGTTTAACCTACTTTAGTAAATTTGCAAGTAGTTTGTAGTCTTTTTTTGTAGTCTTTTTTATTGCAGAAATCTTTTTCAAATCATTTTCACTTGCAGACAGCGGAAATTCGTTTACACATCCCAGTGAATTGAAACTACGGCTTTACACTGCAGATTTTCAGCATAAAAAAAGACTTCCCGAAGATCCACAATCTCCAGAAAGTCTTTTTTTCTTCTGTCCGCATGCGTTCACGATATTTTTTTCTTCTATCATCCCGGCTACATCATCGTATCATCTTTTAACACTTCCGCCAGATCCACCCTGCCCATAACTCTCCAGCCCAGATAATAGGCCAGTGCCACAAAACCGGAAATAGCCAGAATAAACACGGCTATCGGCAAAACCGGAGCCTCGGATAAAAATTCCTCTGTTCCAAGATAACTCATCTTTAGCATATACCACACGGCAATCATTCCAGGGGGCAGAGTAAGCACAAGGGGACGCCCTGCAATTATCAGTGCTTCAACACAAAACATCTTCCTCAGTTCCTTAAAGGTCATTCCAATTGACAGATATCTTGCAAACTCTCTTCTTCTCTGACGCACAAAGCCCAGGGTATAGGAAAACACATTGCCCACTCCTATCATGGCAAGCAGGACACAAAATCCCCCGAAAATCACCTTCATCCCCCAAATTATCCGCGCATTCGCTTCAAATTCCCGAATCCGGTTCTCACTCTCCGTCCGGTAATCCGGCCCAATAATTTCTTCTATCCGGTTCTGCAGCAAGTCCAGTTCTTTAAGGCTTTCATGATTCTTTCCCAGAACACGGATATAGCTGTCCTCCTCCCAGCCTCCGATTTTCTCCTTAATCTCCTTCCATAAGGATGCCGGAAGAAAATGCACCAGTTCATAAGCGTCCAGACTTGCATATTCCTCCCGCAGCACAGGAACCTGGGTTGTGTAAGCGAGAACAGGAATCTCTGCCGCCTGCTTTTCATCGCCGGACTTGTACAGAATACAGATATCCTTTTCCCCCTTGACATAAGGCATTTCCACAGGATGACGGAAATCCGGGTTTGTCACATCCCGAATCTGGTTTCGTACCACCGCCCCGCAAAGCTGCACAGGAATATGAATTTGTTCACAATAGGCAAGAAAACTTTCATCATCCAAAATAACCAATGGGGCATTCACCATCCACCCGACGTCGGTTTTCACGGCCTGCTGCACCGAAGCATGGGAAAATCCGCCGAAGGCTTTCATCTCTTCGCTGATCTCCTCCTCCAAAACCACGGTTTTTGCCGCTGCTTTCTGATAGACTGCGGCGCTCTCCACTTCAGAAAGGCCCTGAATTTCTCTTATTTGTGCAAAATTCTCCACATCCGCATCCTTCACCTCAACCATAATATCCCAGGCATCCTGATATCGTGCAAAATAGGTTTCTCTTGTGCTGATTTCACTGAGGGTAAAAAAGCACTGCATTATGGTAAAAGCCAGCAGGGAAAAAACCAGGGACAGGGAAGCCGTGCCCAGAGCCTTTCTCTGCGCCTTGAGAGTATTTCCAGCCAGTTCCCCTTCCACGCCGAAGAATAACCGCAGAATCCGGGAATTTTTCTTTCGCTTTAAATGTACTTCTCCTGTATTTTTTATTGCTTCCAGAGGAGATAGGCGGCTTAACTTTCTTGCCGGAAGCCAGGCAGAAACCCACAGAGTAATCACCACGGCAGCCAGAGAAATCCCGAAAACCAGGGGATGATAGCCAAATACCGACGCATGCCTGCCCGGCACATCCTTTCCCAGTAAGATATTCAGCAGTTGGATTAACCCCATGCTAAAGGCAATGCCCAGCAGCTTACCTGCCAGCACCGGCACAGCGCATAATACTGCGGCTTCCTGTAAAAGAAAGCTTTTGATTTGCCGCGGAGCAGCACCAATACTGGAAAAAATCCCCAGTTGATGAATCCTCATCTTCATCGTGATGGCAAAAGCATTGTGAATAACCATAATCAGCGAAAAAGAAGCTATTGCCATAATCAGGACGAACAGGGGAAACAAGAGCCTTGGCTTCGGATCGGAAGAATCACGCACCAGATACATTGCTAGAAGTTCATAATGATAGCTTATTTTTTCCGGTGCAATATTCATACTTTCCGCAATCTTTGGCATATCCGAAAAAACTGCCCGGTAACGGGAAAAATAAATATCCACGACAACTTCTTCGCCTTCCCCGTCCTGCCTGCCTTCTTTCTTTTCTCCGCCATCTTTATTGTATCTGCCTTTTTTGCTGTCCTTGCTATTTATCTTCTCATTGACCACCACATCCTTCACATGGGCAAAGCTTCGGATATGTTCAAGATCTTCTTCATCAAATTCCCCAACTATCCTGCTCTGCCAATCGCCTTCTTCCAGAATAATCCGTTCAACCTCATATTTCCACAGATTATAAAATACCCCGGTCAAAAGGGATAAAAGCAGAGCAGAAATAAATGCCGCAATCCTGACAGACATCCCCGATGACGGATTATTTTTCACCATATCGAATGCATACGTTCTCCACATCTCTACCGCCTCCGTTCGTCGCTGATAATACGCCCGTCTTCAATCGTTATCACACGCTCTGCTTTCATAGCCACCTTCTCGTCATGCGTAATCAGAAGAATGGTCTGTTTCAGATTACGGTTTGAAAGCTTCAGCATATCCATAATCTCCCCGGAATTTTTCCGATCCAGATTTCCCGTAGGTTCATCCGCCAGCAGAAGAGCCGGGCGGTAAAGCAGTGCGCGGGCAATGGCAGTCCTCTGCTGCTGTCCGCCGGAAAGCTGACCTGGCAGAGCGTCAAGCTTATCCTTAATCCCAAGAGAAGTTACAATTTTCTCAAACCACTCCGCATCTGGCCTTTTCTTATCTAAAGCCATGGGCAGAAGAATATTTTTCTCTACCGTAAGGGTGGGAATCAAGTTATAAAACTGATACACCAGCCCCACCTTTCTGCGCCGAAAAATTGCAGCCTGCGTTGGATTCAACCGGGAAAGTTCCGTCCCGTCAATGATTACCTTCCCTTCCGTGGGCTTGTCCACTGTGCCGAGAATGTGCAGCAGGGTCGATTTTCCCGATCCGGAAGCCCCAACAATAGCCACAAACTCCCCCCTAAGAACAGATAAATTAATCCCGTCCAATGCTGTCACGCATTCATTCCCGGAGCCATAAATTTTTTTCACCCCTTCACAGTTTAAAATTTCCATCCGTTTTCTCCTCTGCTTTCCTAAAATTACAACCACTTGCCCGGTTTCTCAGGGCCTAAAGATATATCCAGCTTCAGTATAGCAAATTAAAGTTACAACTCAGTGACAGTAGAAGTGAATCTCAAACAAAGCGCCTCCTTCCGGTCGGTTTCTTGCCTGAATGGTTCCGTTTTGGCTTTCAATAATCTCTTTTGCCAGAGCCAGTCCTATGCCCAGACTTCCCTCTCCGGCATTTTTACCGCAGTAAAAGCGTTCAAAAAGATGGAGGATATCCTCCGCGGCAAAACCTTCTCCCTCATCCCAAATTAGGATTTCCGTATACAAAGGATTCTGTGCATAGGAACAATGAATCCTTCCCCCGCTGCCATGCTCTATCCCGTTTTTCATCAGATTCATAATAGCTTCCATCGTCCAGTCTAAATCGGCAGTAATTGCCATCTGCCCCAGTTCCGGTACATCTATCGGCACCCCGAATTGATCCGACAATTCCTGAAGATTATCCGCTGCAAGAACAAGCAGGGTAAACACATCTGTTTCTTCTTTTTGCAGAACTAAGGTTCCGGCATCGATTTTAGCTAACACAAGCAATGCTTCTTCCAGCCCCATAAGCCGCTCCACCTGTCTTTGCACTTGTTTTTGCATCTGTCTTTGCATCTGTTTTTGATCGTCTTTATCCAAATCCTGCCCCATTCTCTGCATAATCAGGGAGAGCGATGTAAGCGGGGTTTTTATCTGATGTGCAATATTAGACAGGTTTTGGGCAAAATCATTTTTTGCCTGCATGGCCTCATCCTTCGTCTGGCAGAGAAATGTTACCGTTTTATAAATCTCGTCCTCTAACTTAGAAAATTTATCCTCCCCAAATGCTGTAAGGATAAGGGATTTTCCCGAATTCACCTGTTCCAGATACTCCGTCAAAGCCCGAATCCTTATAGCTTCCCTGTGATTTCGACGATAAACCATAAGCACAAAAAGAAAGATCCCCACCAGGCATCCTGCTGCTGAAACAGCCAGATGTTTTCCATAAAACAATGCCGCAAAATCAGACCTGCGATATCCCCATGCAGATAAAACGTCCTCTCTTGCAGCATTATCGGTAAAATCGTTATTCCCGTTTTCTTGATTCTTTTTATATTCTTTTAATGTCGAAAAAAGCAAATCTTCCGCTTCCGGCTCCTGTCTGAGCATTTCGCAGAAAATTGCATTCATCTGATTAAATTGTATCCGGCTGTACATGGAGAAAGCCAGCATAACTGCAAAAAAAGACGCAATTAAACTGACAGCCACACTCCACCGAAAGACGAGAATCATATTTTTCTGTTCATTCATCTTGTATCCTCCATGCGGTAGCCCACACTCCTCACCGTTTTTATACAGGCCGGCTGTCCAAGCTTATCCCGAAGACGCTTCATCGTAACCGTCAGCGTATTATCATTGACATAACTTCCGTGCACATCCCACACCTGTTCTAAGATATTTTCCCGGGTAATCGTTCTTCCCTTGTGCTGCATCAAATAGCAGAGAAGCTGGTACTCCGCTGCACTTAATGCAATTTCCTTAACATTCTTCTCTGCAATATTTTTTTCTTTACCGTTTTCTTCCATACGGTTTTCTTTGACAATCATCTTTTCGGCAGTATCTTCTTTGACCATATTTTTTTCAGCAATATTTTCTTCAGGCGCTCCGGAATAAACCCAAACCATTCTCCGATTCTGATCCAGACAAATTCCGTCACAGGAAAGATAGGGTTCGGAGGCACAGGCGCTTCTGCGGAGCAGCGCCAGAATCCTTGCATACAGCACTTCAAAAACAAACGGCTTTACCACATAATCATCCGCACCGTGCTGAAATCCCGAAACCATATCCCGCGCTTCCCCGCGAACCGTAAGAAAAATAATCGGCAAATCCATCCAGTTTCTGCGAATCCACCGACACAATGCATCACCGCTCCCATCCGGCATATTCCAGTCCAGAAGAACCAGCCCCGGCACGCGCCAAAGCAGATCCTTTTTGGCCTGCGCAATCGTATTTCCCGTTCTTACCCCAAAACCCTTCTGCTCCAGATATTCCTTTACGGCACGGGCAATATCCGGCTCATCTTCAACAAAATAAATTTCCGCCATCTTTTCCTCTATTCTGTGCATGTTTCACAGCACAAACAAGTATGGGTTAAAATGATTTTTTTCACATTTT
>VSOC01000369.1 GCA_009774615.1 Lachnospiraceae bacterium | reverse complement strand
CCATGCCGGAGCCTTCCGGGTCGCCGCCCTGGATCATGAAGCCCTTGATGACTCTGTGGAAAATCAGGCCGTCATAAAAGCCGCCCTTTACCAGGCTGATAAAGTTGTTCACCGTATTCGGCGCTACTTCCGGGTATAATTCCGCTTTAATCACGTCCCCGCTTTCCATTTCGATTGTTACAACTGGGTTTTTCATCTCATTTTCTCCTCATTTCCTTATGTTCTGTTCTCTGAACATATTACCATAGGGGATGGAAAACATCAAGTTAAATCCTAAACGCGAGTATCCCTATGCAGGATATGCTGTATTTTGAGTCTGTGTAATATTTCCAAAATTAATTTGTATTTTCCTGGCATTTTCGCTATACTAAGGTTATGAAGAATTTAACGGGTATTTTGCAGGGCACTGCCACGGAAAGAGGTGTGGACATGGCAAAGACGGTTGCGATTGGTTATCAGGATTTTGAAAAAATAAGGAAAAAAAATTTATTTTATGTGGATAAGACAGCGTTTATCCGGGAATGGTGGGAAAATGAGGATGAAGTAACCTTAGTCACCCGCCCCAGAAGGTTTGGGAAAACATTAAATTTAAGTATGCTGGAAAAATTTTTTCCCTTTGGTATGCAGGACGCGAGGATTTATTCCAGGGACTTGCAATCTGGAAAGATGAAACGTACCGAGACCTTCAGGGAACCTATCCGGTAATTAGCTTATCCTTTGCCACAATAAAGGAAAGGACTTATCCGGCAACGATGCGCAGAATTAACCAAATACTGACAAATCTGTATTCTGCTCATCGATTTCTTTTGCAAGACGGGGCTCTGGATGATAAGGAAAAGCAATTTTTCGAATCTGTTGATGTCAACATGGATGAAACGACAGCAACCATGGCGATTCATCAATTATCCCTTTATTTATCCCGCCACTATCAAAAAAAGTGATTATTTTACTGGACGAATACGATACCCCTATGCAGGAGGCCTATGTAAATAATTATTGGGATGAAGTGGTATCGTTTATCCGAAATATGTTCAATTCAACCTTTAAAACCAATCCTTATCTGGAACGGGCAATGCTGACGGGTACAGTGTGCCCCGCTTTATCGGGCATTACCAGGGTTAGCAAAGAGTCTATTTTTTCGGATTTGAATAATTTAAAGGTGATTACGATAACTTCAGAAAAATATGAAGACTGTTTTGGATTTACCGAAGATGAAGTTTTTGCCGCATTGGATGAGTACGGATTATCGGAGAAAAAACAGGAAGTAAAAAACTGGTATGACGGATTTATTTTCGGAAACAGGAGGGATATGTATAACCCATGGTCGATTCTTAATTACTTGGATAATAAACAAGTGGGGATGTATTGGGTAAATTCCAGTTCAAACAGCCTGATTGGAAAACTGATCCGTGAAGGAACTACGGAGATAAAACAGTTGGTAGAAGATTTGCTCTCGGGAAAAACATTGTGCATGGAGATTGATGAACAGATTGTTTATCACCAATTACAGGATAAGCATAATGCGATCTGGAGTCTTTTGCTAACCAGCGGATATCTGAAAGTTTTAAAAAAGGAATACCAGGAAAAAAGCGGGCGATGGTACTATACAATGGCGCCCACTAACCGAGAAGTCCATCTGATGTTTGAAGATATGATCGTAGACTGGTTTGCCAGAAGCGAGGGGAACTACAACGCGTTTATCAAAGCGCTTATAGCCAATGATCTGGAAGCGATGAATGCCTATATAAACCGGGTAGCCCTTTCAACTTTCAGCTATTTTGACACGGGAAAAAATCCTTCCGGCGAGGAACCGGAACGGTTTTACCATGGATTTGTCCTGGGGCTGATGGTGGAATTGGCGGATCGGTACGCACTTACATCAAACCGGGAAAGTGGGTTCGGGCGGTATGATGTAATGCTTGAGCCTCTATATCCAGAGAAGGATGATGCAATTCTAATGGAGTTTAAAGTTTTTCAGCCGAAGAAGGAAAAGGATCTGGAAGAATCCGTAGAAAAGGCATTACAGCAGATTGAAGAGAA
Organism: Lachnospiraceae bacterium; assembly: GCA_009774615.1. GTDB lineage: Bacteria > Bacillota > Clostridia > Lachnospirales > Lachnospiraceae > Caccovicinus. The sequence goes on along the minus strand of VSOC01000369.1, from coordinate 76 downwards.
AAGAGTGAAAAATAGAGTAAATTTGGGACGCACTTAAATAAGGGGTCGTAATCCCCTGTTTTTGGAAGTATTCAAT
>VSOC01000368.1 GCA_009774615.1 Lachnospiraceae bacterium | reverse complement strand
AATTAACACAATCTAAATTTTAACATGTAACATCCACTTTTATTTAGATTTATTACAAATTCCTTTACAAAGCTAAATATTATTAATACTTCCTAACTTTCCTTGTTTTCAAGTTTTTTTACCGACAATCTATTCAATAAATTTGACTTGATCATTTCCATATAATCGTAGGGTGTCAATTTATTATCCCTCATTAATTGAAACGCCTTATCTCTCCAACACACATCACCAACTGTTGTAAAAGATGTCAAAAGATCTCTTAACATTTCCACACACCTCTTAGCCCAATCAGCAAACACATCACGATTTAAATAAAAAATTCCATCTGCCTGCGGCAATGCAGATTCCTCGATTTTATTAGAATTTGTAATAAAAACATTTATACAATCAACGTTTGGATAAAGTCCCAATTTTTCGCAATGACTTTTTACCCAATTCATATGCCCGGCAGATTCTCTAACATGTCTTGTAGGTATGGCTTTTTCGCATGAATCATATATTTTATCTTCTGAAACAATACAAACTCCTGAATTAAGTATCCAGATAGGATCTGGTTCCGCATCTCCTTTTGGGTTTGTCGTATAATATCCTAACCATCTCCCCAGTGCTTCATGCGCCTTTTCAAAATCTTTCCCTCCAGAATATTTTATATGATTTAACATTATATCTAATTCATCATAAACCGATTTCGTATTCGGATGCTTAGATTTTGTTGTTGCTATGACGGCTTCCATTCTTTCAAGAACGCAGCTTATATATTTATCGTCATTATCTTGTTCATTTTCATCAATAAGTTTATTAAACCATTTAATTGACAATGTGGTTGACGATGCTTTTTTTAAATACTCAATATACTTTTGTTTGTATGTCGCATCTCCTTGATTATATAAATTATAAGCACAATACGCAGCAATATAATACCAATAGCCCAGATAGCCTTTTAATGCATCATGTTGTAAAATCCCGCATACGCGTTCAATATTTATCAGTGCATCCGCATATGCTTCCTTCCAAATAGCATATTGTGCTTGAATTTCATATTTTCCCGATTGGTTTAATTCCTGAAATGAAGCATCTTCCGTCACATGACCTTTCATAATTGCTTCCCGGCTATTAATAATATTATTTTCAATGACTATTCTTTGACTTCGGTCATATAAGAAAAGATCTAATAATTCCAAATATTCATCAATTGTTTCATGTCCTCTGGAATTTTCTAAGCCAAATTTTAATTCTGCTTGCAGTTCGGGATTAAACTGCTTTAGTTTCTTCGGTGTAATCAGTTCATTCATAAGATCATCCCCAACCACACATACCGCCGCAAAATCTGTATTTCCTCTTGTACATCTGCCAAGCGCCTGTACTAATCTTGAATAAATTCTTTCTGAAAACAAAACGGTAGAACACATTCTCGTGATTAAAAATTTTTCCTGTATATGAGTCGCACTTTGTAGGTCAAAAAGAATTTCCATCCGGCATTCTTCTCCAGGAAAATCAATACCATCAAATCGGTTAGCAACAATAGCAACGGCTTTATCTGATTCAATAAATTCTTTTTTTGAAGTTTCAATATCCTTTGCAGTAAACACCTTTCTATCTGTATTTTGTTCAATTAATCCTTTAAATTCCTCTTGCGTTCTATTATCATTCACAATAATCAATGAACGATTTACTTTTGCTATTATTTTCATCAGAACTTCTTCCAATGCATCGTCATTAAAGGAAGCAGATGGAAACATAAAAAAACGTCTACCAATACTTTTATTTTCCCAATCCTTAACCATAGGAAGCTTTTTAATTTCAGGTACGCCAAACGCCCGCTCTAACTCACCGCTTTTCCCCAAAGTTGCTGACATATAAATACGCTGTTTGGCATTTTTGAATGGCGAAAAATCTAAAGTGGGAGCAATAAATGGTCTAATCGTAATTTCATCACTGCTGACAAAAATATTACATGCCTTGATATGTGATTCTATCATTGACCACGCATATCGGATTTCCGAACTTGGATTTCTTTCTATATATTCATCAAACACCTTTACTATTTTATAAGTATGATTTGATAACTTTATATTGGGAACCATATCAATCCAATAATTGTCGGAAATGCTTGTTGG
>VSOC01000367.1:1081-2121 GCA_009774615.1 Lachnospiraceae bacterium | reverse complement strand
CCCATTACGAGAGGAAACGTGAGGATATGAAAAAAAGGCTGGACAGACTGTACGATAAGCTGGAGGCACAGTAGAGGTTTCTGAGGGAGCTTCAGATCCGTAAAAAGAATATTGAAGAAGGCAGGATTAAGAAGGACATGGTATACGAATTTCTGAAGAATTTCAAATCTTTATATGGGAAGATGACAGATGAGGAGAAAAGACGTTTTTATAAATTGCTGATAGAGAAAATCGAGCTTTACAAAGAACCATTAGGGAATGGGCAGATGGTAAAATCTATTTCTTTCCAGTTCCCAATCGTTGTGGCAGAGGGGGTAAATGGGAACCCATGTAAAGAAAGCGGAGGGCACAGTGGCAGGGACAAAGAGAGCCGCATGCGGCTTACGGTAAAGGCACCGGAGCTTGAAATCCAGCCGATGCGCCCTGCCACCTATACACAGATCAGGGAGTATGTGAAGGAGCTCCATGGGGTGTCGGTGCATACCAGCCATATAGCGGAAGTAAAGAGGAAATGCGGGCTGGATATGCGTAAGAATTATAATGTGTCAAAGAAAAATGCGCCAAAGAAACCATGCACAAAGGAGAAAGAAGCATACATAAAAGAGGCGTTAAGGCATTTTGGCATGATACAGAAATAGCATATTTTGTTTATAGGGATTAAAGAAACGGACAGGCAGGATGTTATCTGATTCTGTCTGTCCATTTCTGCTTTTTGCGTGAATAATTTGAAGTTGTAACAAAGCGGCATGTAGGCTAAAATATACAAGGAGCAACCGTCTTGCAGGGTGTGTTGGCCTCATTCTTTCAAGGATGGGGGTGATGCCTATGAAAAATCATTTTGATTTTAAGGATTTAATGACCTTTGGTCTGTTCCTTTTGGCATTGCTTACATTCGTGTTTACGTTTTGTAAGTAGCAATACATAGAAAAACCACCCTAAGACTTTGACAGGTAAAGGGTGGAGTTTCTATTTCATTTCTTCACAGGTCAACCCCATGTGGGCGGTTGCTCTTTAAACATATTATAGCAAAGATATTTGAA
>VSOC01000367.1:0-1071 GCA_009774615.1 Lachnospiraceae bacterium | reverse complement strand
ACCACCAATGCGGAGACGGGCTTCCTGCGCGACATCACGGGCAACCGCCGCTTCTGGCCGGTGCGCGTGTCCGGCAATTCCAGGAAGAAGCCGTGGCAGCTCACTAAAGAGGACGTGGCGCAGATATGGGCGGAAACGCTCGTGCTGTACCAGAAAGGGGAGAAGCTCTATCTGGAAGGCCAGGATGCGGAGATTGCCGTGGCGGAACAGGCGGACGCCCTGGAAACGGATGAGCGCGAGGGGCTGGTGCGGGAGTACCTGGAAACCCTGCTCCCGGAGAAATGGGCGGAGATGTCCCTCTTTGAACGGCGGAGCTATCTGAGCGATTCCGACTTCGGCGTCAGCAAAAAAGACGGCACGGTACAGCGTATGTATGCCTGCAATATGGAGATATGGTGCGAGTGCTTCGGCAGGGACGGCTCATCTATGAAGCCCGCGGATTCCTACGCCATTGCCGCCATCATGCGCAAGATCGAGGGGTGGGAGAAAGCAGAGAGGACAACGTACCCGCTCTATGGACGGCAGCGTGGGTACAAGCGGAAGCTGTACTGAACACACCATGGCACAGGCGGCAGCCGTCCGAATAAGTGTCCTGCCGCCCGTCCTGTAAAGGGGCGGCGGTATATCAAGGAAAATAACAACATTGGGACAAGAGGACAAGACAAAACCTATTGAGAGAAAATAAAAGAAAATATAGAAATGGGCGTGTGTATATGTGTATATACGCGCGTATAGAAAAAATCGGGCTGTTGTCCATCCTTTTGTCCAGAAAGGAATACGGAATGCGTGAAAAACAGATTGAGCAGAAGCTGGTGCAGGAAACCAGGAAATGCGGCGGCATCTGCCCCAAGTTTACATCCCCTGGCTTTGCCGGGATGCCGGACAGGATGATGCTCCTCCCCGGCGGGAAAATCGGCTTTGTGGAGGTCAAGGCTCCGGGGGAAAATCCGCGCCCCCTGCAGATGGCGCGGCACCGGCTCCTGCGGCAGCTTGGGTTTAAGGTGTATGTGCTGGATGGCGTGGAACAGATTGGAGGGATCATTGATGAGATACAGTCCACATGAATACCAG
>VSOC01000366.1 GCA_009774615.1 Lachnospiraceae bacterium | reverse complement strand
TTCATGGATGAGTGCGGGGCAATAACCCGGCTGTTTTACGATGCAAATGACAGGATTATCAAGTTGGTTCAGCCTGAACAGTATAATCCTGCCCGGGACGATGGAAACGGGATAAGCTACGTGTACGACTGCCATGATCACGTTATCCAGGTCATTGGCCCGGATGGGGAACTTCTTCAGGAAAATACCTATAACCTGTCTGGAGCAGTAGAAACAGCAGAAACTGGCGGAAAGATATTTGAACGCTATGAGTATGACTTAACCGGAAACCCAACGGCATTCTATCAAGGAAAGGAGAATGCGCAAAAAGGTATTTCTGCCCAGCGCCTGGTTTACGATGCCTGGGGGAATGTGACCAAAGCCATCGACGGAGAGCAAAACACAACGGAATTTGTCCTGGATGCATGGGGAAGAATTACCGAAATCCATACCCCGGAAGGCGGGACAGAACATTATACCTATGACTATTAAAAGCCATTCCAACGCAAGTTCCGTTTGTGACGGCGGGACAGAACATTATACCTATGACTATGCAGGCAATATCACCAGTACCACCGATGCCAATGGAGGAACCATTACCTATCGCTATAACAGTATGGGTCAGGTACATGAGGTTATCGATCAGGAAGGAAACGGAGAGTTTCTCTACTGCGATGAAGAAGGCCGCCGGGAAATGCAGATTGACCGGAATGGAAATATTAATCGCTATCATTATACCATCGATGGAGCGTTAAGCTACCAGAGGGCTGAAGATAAAAAAGGCAGACATCCCGTAGTCAACAGGTACATGTATTACCCGGATGGAAGCTTAAAAGAGGCGGAAGGCGGAGGGATTACTTATTGCTACGATTATACAGAAAATGGTCTTCTGAAAAGAAAATCTACAGCGAAAAAGCTTCTTTTGGAATATGCTTATGACCAGAACGGAAATCTCTCTGTTTTAACCGATGGGAAAGGAAAAAGTGTATATTACAGCTATGATGGATTAAATCGGCTGCAGCAGGTGAGTGAGGGGGAAGGAAAAGAAACTATCCTGGCTGAGTATAGCTATAATTTGGCAGGCCAGGTAGAAAAAATGCACTATAGAAATGGTCTGCGGACAGAATGTCGCTATAGGGATGATGGAAACCTGACCAGCCTTGTAACGATAACTGCCCAGGGAAAGGTTTTATTAAACTTCGACTATGCCTATGATGGAAATGGAAACTGCATTCAAAAAAGCGGGGAACGCTACCAGAATACCTATGTCTATGACCGGATGAATCGTTTAGTTGAAGCGGCGTATGATGGAAAACAAGAACGATATAGCTATGACCTGGCAGGAAACCGGTTAAAAAAAGAATCGGAGCAGGGGACAGAAATCTACCACTATAACGTAAAGAATCAGCTAACGCATGTTCATAATAAAGAAGGAGAAATAAAATATCACTATGATGTGCAGGGAAATCTTCTGGAAGAACAGGGGAGTTACTGGAAAAAGCAATACACCTATGATGCAGTAAACCATCAAAGAAGTGTTGCCATAGAAAATCAAACCCCGGATAAGGGCAGAGAACATCTTTTCCAGCAAAATCAATATGATGCAGAAGACTTACGTTATGAAGTAGAGGAAAATGGAAGGATTCATTATTTCCTGTTTGACAGGGGAGAATAAGCTGAAGAAAGCCAGGAAAACAGCCATATCCGTTATCTAAGAGGATACCAGCCCATAGCCCTGGAAAGCAGTAAGGAAAAAGAATACTTTGTGCAGGATGAAGCAGGAAGTACCTTATTCCTTATGGATAAAGACCATGAGATACAAAAGACTTATCGCTATGATGCTTTTGGTATTATCTTAAAGGAAACGGGAAGTGATGGAGAACTTTCTAATCGTCTAACCTACACCGGGCAGATGTTTGATGGAGCCACAGGCCAATACTATCTTCGAGCAAGATTTTACCATCCAGAAATCGGACGGTTTATGCAGGAGGATATGTACAGGGGAGATGGATTGAACCTGTATGCCTACTGTGCGAATAATTCGGTGATGTATTATGATCCGAGTGGATATGGGAAGAAAAATAACATAAAGTTATGTTTGAATGTTAAGACAGAGCCAGGATCTAGTTCTGAAGAAAATTTTAATCTTGTGAAGCCAGAAGCAGCAG
>VSOC01000365.1 GCA_009774615.1 Lachnospiraceae bacterium | reverse complement strand
ACATCGATTATGGGTGGAAAGGTTCTTGAATATGAGGCGAAACAAATTTTAAATGAGGGAAAAATTGAAGGAAGAATAGAACAGGCGAGAGAAACTGCACAAGTTCTCAGGGGATGGGAATTAGCGAAGAAAAAATAGCTAAGGCTGTGAATGTTAGTATTGGGGTTTTGAAAGAGTGGTTTAGTGCAAATTAGGTTGTGAAATAGATTGGAAAAGAAAACGGATCGGTTAAAGATTGTTATAAAAAAGAAATGTGAATTACAATGGAAATCTTTTATATATTATTTCTTTGATAATGATGGTATTTTATATGAAATATCTTTCGCATTGTTTTTAGGTGTAATAGCGTCAACTATTGTTACTTTGATTATTACTACAACACTTTACAACATTTTATAGTACCAAGCCCGAAAGAACGAAAATCCAACAGAAGTTTGTATTCGGGAGGATTTTTGACCATAGTTTATCAAAAACATGAAAAAAACAGCCCGATAAGACAAATTCTACATGTTTTTAGGATTGCAAGAAGATAAAGTATGAAGCAATTGGTATCATAAGAAGCAACAAAGAAGCAAAGCAACATGAGGGTATTCGATATGGCGAGAATACATAAACCTCGGCGGTGTCAGAGAACCATGTCATGTCGTACAAGGATATCATGTCAACTAGGGAGAGCCTGTGAGCCCCGCATAGAGAGTGTGATATGAGGTATGCTGTACAACCTAAAAAAGGCAGGAAAGTAGACAGCTTACAGGCAGTCGGATAGCCGAATAGTACCTGCGAAACCGTAGAAATGTGGTGGAGGGAAGTCGAGAAAGAGCCGTACATCACGGTTTAGCTATGTAAAGCAATATCGAAGAGGAAACATTATCTGCACATAGAAGTAGAAAACATAATGGAAACGAAATTGGAGAGAATATCGCAGTTAGCAAGAGAAAATCCAGAAATGGTATTCACATCCATAGGGCACTTAATTATGGAAATCGGATATGCGTATTCCGTATCCGGTATCTTTGGACCTCCTCCTGTCAGGTAATGTCCGAGGCCAGTATGGTAAAGTATCTGAACAGGAATTTATTTCGTTTTATGGTGGAACAGGACAAATTAACCATAACAAAAATAATTTTTAGCAGGTAAATCCCGGTTAATTAGGAGGGATAAAAGAGGATGAAAAGGGAACAGTGAAGGATGAAAGAAATGGTGAACTAATTTGATGTAAAATGAATATGAAAATGATGTAAAATTTGCATGAAGACAGAAAATTGCAGAAAGGTTGAAAAGTTAAAGTGGAAATAGAGAAAGAACTATGGTATACTATAGACATATCGATGGTTCATGATTCTAAGGCTATTTCAGATTGGAGCATAAGATAAAGATGAAAAAAATGAATGTTGTAAATACACCGTATGATGATGTGTTCCGTACAATGCTCAATGATTGCAGCAGTTTGATTATTCCTGTGATTAATGAGATTTTTGATGAACATTACTGTGGAGATGAAAGAATTGTTTTTTCACCGGAAATCCATTTTGTCAACCAGCAGGATGGAGAGGAAACAAAGCGAATTACGGACAGCAGCTTTATGATTGTTGGAGAGAAAGAAACAAAATTTTTATTAGAGTGCCAAAGTACTGCGGACAGCAGTATGCTGGTAAGAGTTTTTGAATATGCTGCGCAGATTGCCTTGGATCAGGGAGAACTGGAAAATCATATCCTCAGGGTAGAAATACCACGGTCAGCGATTTTGTTTCTTCGTTCCAATAGAGAAACGCCAGATAAAATGAAAATAGAGATGAAAACTCCTGGAGGTGTAAATACTTTTGATGTTCCGGTAATGAAGGTACAAAGATATAGTATCGATGAGATTTTTGAGAAGAGATTATTGTTTCTGATTCCATTTTATATTTTTACCCATGAATCTCGTTTTAAAGAGTATAATCTGTATGGGGATAAGCTGGAGAAGTTAAAGGCAGAATATATTGAGATAATCAAGCGGTTGGATAGTTTATTGGAAGATGGAAGTATTCGTGCGTATACAAGAAAAACGATTGTAGAAATGTCGGGTAAGGTTGTGGATAATCTTGCACAGAAATATGAATATGTCAGGGAAGGAGTGAAGTCGGTTATGGGTGGAAAAGTACTTGAATATGAAGCGAA
>VSOC01000364.1 GCA_009774615.1 Lachnospiraceae bacterium | reverse complement strand
CCGCCTCCTTGAAATGCTTCAGCTTCTCTCTCAGGGAAACCCTGCCTTTCTTTTTCTCATTACCATAAACAAATTCCTTGAATGCCTGTGCGATTGCATCGGCATCCCTGCCCTTGAAAAGCACCACATACTTAGGCGGTTCGGTTGTCTTGTCTTTCTTAATGGCAAAATCAACATTGTACTTTTTTGCGACACGCTCAAAAGATTTGATATTGCCATCTGTGATCTCAATAGACGATGCCCCCACGCCCTCGCCAACGAGCTTTTTCACAGAAGTTTTTCCATGCGTTCTCTGTGCTTTCTGCTTATGGTGGTTTAGGTACATCTTCATTGCAGCTTTCAGTACGTTGGCATCTAATTTTGCGGTCTTAATCACAAGGGCGATTGTTTTCTGTGTTACTTCCTCCTGCATGGAGCACCTCCCTGTTGTGTTTTTATGAAAACCCATGCACTAAGGGGGAATCCCCCGGCAGATAATGTCATAGACAATCTTCACTTTAAAATACATCTATTTCTCCCTCCCACTTCTGGACATCATGTCCAGAAGTTATCATTTTTCATTTAAGCAATAGACCGTGTGGAGATTGGCAGACAGCTCATTACCCGCATACTCCACATCATCAAGCAATAATGCCTGGAACAGCACTTCCCCCACGGCCTCAAGCAGCACGATCCTCTGTTCCTGCCCTGTAAGGTGTCCATACCCCGCCCCGTCCGGAACAACGGATTTCCTTGCCGCTTCACAATGGGTAAACAGGCCGAGGATATATTTGTTTGACATGATAAAGGCATAGTTTTCATGCCCGTCATGGGTTATCCGGTATTTCTCCGCCTCACCCTCTGGAAGTGTAAAGACGCACCGCACCGTTTCCAGGCACAGCCCCCTGTCATAATCCGGCTGTAACCTCTTTTTGTACCTCTGCTCCCTCGCATAAATCCCCTCCCGGTCTATGACGGAATGGGTACGTTTAAACTGCGGCTTCCTGCAGAGCATATCCAAGTCCATATACACGTTGTTGATTATGGTTTTCTCCGCATACTGCCGGAAAGACTTTAGCCTTAACAGATACGCAAGCACTTCATCCAGCTTTTCCTCTGACATGATGAACTGGAAAGGCTTGCCGCCAAACTCCAGCCTGTCAAACATAAGCGGGCAGCTCCCTTTCTTTATCTCACGTTCCATTGCCCTCCTGACATCCCGTAACGATTCCATAGTAATCTCCTTCCCGTTTCCTGATACACTGGCCGGAAACAATAAAAAAAGGGCAGCTACAAATCTACTGACTTATAACCGCCCTTACGCTGTTCTCAACTTATCATTTTTTTAAGACAGGGGTCTTCCACCCCCGTACCCCTGGAAACCTTGCCGGAAGTGTGATTGAAAAGATAATCACACTTCCGGCAAGGCTGAAAATGCCGCCCGCCACACTTTGTCAGGCCCATCATATTTCTATTCCCGCTGTTTCTGCGAAAATCTGTTTCCTGCCCATAAGCTCATTCTGCTTTTCTTCCGGCAGCTTCCCAAAAACAGCGTCATAGTCAATATCATCTATCTTCATCTCCCCCGCAAGCCTGATGACCTGTGTATGCAGCCATTCCTCCCACAGATCGTCAAACAGCCTCCTGCTGTCCGTGAAAGTGAAGTCATTCTCAAAGCCTGTCGGCGGCGTGTAATATTGCAGCTTTACAAAGCCATACCTGCCAGCATCAATTACCACGATGTCCACATCTTCAAGCTCCGCAAAGGCATCCGCCACCTTCCGGCATTTTTTCTGTTCTTCCTCTGTAATGTATGCTTTTTTCTCCATATATTCCTCCGTTTCCTGTCCCACAGCAATATCATGCACGCCATCCGGAATATCCGCCACCTCTGGACATTGTGTCCAGAAGTTGGTTAAGTAATTCCTTTTTCCGCCCACCCGCCGCCATACATATCATGCTGCACCTCCTGCTGGTAGTAATGGCTCATGGTTGAGGGGGCATTGTAAAGCGCCGTGATCAGGTATGCCCTGATGTTGGTGATCTTTGTGACAGTTTCCCTCATACAGCCCATGACATACTCCACATGGCCGCTGTTCAGTTTCAAAAAGCGGGATTTTACAAGCTCATAAGGGTATTCTTCCCCATTGATGCGGATTGTCTTTCGCTTTACGCAGAC
>VSOC01000363.1 GCA_009774615.1 Lachnospiraceae bacterium | reverse complement strand
GAGTATGGGAGTTCCATCGAGGACTTTCTGGAGTCTGTCTATGTGGCGGGGATAGATCTGTCAGACCGCAGCATCGAACACCATGCCAAATGTATCGAACGGAGCCACCGGATGCTGAAACTACTGGACACTTCCATTGACCTGCTCCGAACCAAACACAAGAATGGGGAGAATTATTACTGGCTGCTGTATTACTCTTTCCTCTCCCCACAGCAGCTGCGAAACGTGGAAGAGATCATAGAGAAGCTGCGCCCCCATATCCGGGATATCAGCTTCCGTACTTATTACCGCAGGAGACGGGAGGCGATTGACGCACTCAGCTCTATCCTGTGGGGGTATACATCCAAAGACAGTATCGACATTCTGGAGAAGTTCTTTCCGAACGATAAGGATGCCGGAGAACAGGAATGAGCAGCTAAATGGTATTTACAGGCAATCAGGCCGGATTGGAGGAAATATATGATAACATTGACTGAGGATGAAAAAAGAATGGTATTCCAGCTGGAGGGCTGCCACAGGTATGATGCGATACAGGAAATTGCTATATTCTGCCGGTATACCCGTGACCATGATAAGAGGAATATTGCTGAAAATCTGTTAAAGAAACTCCGTGAACTTTCAGAGAATGACTGCAGGGAATTGATCTGTGACATTCAGAAAGACTATCACCTACCCTGGAAAGCGAGGACTGTCGGGGAGATGATTGCTGTGGCAAGACAGGAATCTGGTGCCCAAAAACTGGAAGGGCACGACATCATGGCACTTGAACGCTTTGACCCAGAGGTAAAGCATATGATCGTGTTTGATGTGCTTTCGAGCAAATCTCCCATAGGAGATAAGGGAGAGCGGATGCGTCTGTTTCTAACAGAATCCGGATATCAAAAGGCATTGGAGAGCCAAAGCAAGGCTTTCATCCAAATCCTGAACCATGCAGGAGTAATACAGGGGCATTTGCGGTATGACCGGACAGACAGGGATTTATGAGGTGAAATATATTGTGAAAATCCATATAACCAGACAGAATACAGATAAAGGAAATCCATTGAACCATGCGGGATTTTGTGGTATTATAAATATGGGAAAATGTATGTATAAGGCAGGTGACATCATTGATGGAACATAATGCAAAAATTTCAGAAAACACACAGCAGGAATCCGTTCCTGTAATGAAACGTACTATTAAAGACAGCGTTTTTACAAATCTTTTTAAAGATAAAAAGTATTTGATACAGTTATATCAGGCTCTTCACCCAGATGATAAACAAACTACCGAAGATGACATAAAAGATATCACCATCAATAATGTTCTTGTTGATGATATCTATAATGATCTGGGATTTTCAGTAGGTAACCGGCTTTTGATACTGATTGAGGCTCAGGCCACATGGACAGTAAATATTTTATTCCGTATCCTTATGTATCTTGTACAGACATATCGGGAATATTTTAGAGTAACAGAGCAGGATATTTATAACAGCACAAAATTGAAGATGCCAAAGCCTGAATTATATATCATATATACGGGAAACAGGAAAGAACGGCCTGAAGAAATATCTTTTTCAGAAGAGTTTTTTGGTGGAGAAGAGATTTGCATAGACGCGAGAGCTAAGGTTATTTATGATGGAAAAGAAGGTGATATTATCCATCAGTATGTGGCATTTACCAAAGTATGTCAGGAGCAGGCATCAATCCATGGGAGAACCAGAAAGGCTATACAGGAAGCAATCCGCATCTGCAAAGACAGGAATGTGCTGAAGGAATATCTCGAAAGCAAAGAAAAGGAGGTTGTCAATATGATGATGGAGTTATATGATCAGGAAGAAGTTATGCGTTCTTATGTCAAAAGCAAGGAACATGATACAAAAGTTGAAACAGCCAAACGATATTTGTCACTGGGAAAATTGTCCTTTGAAGAAATTGCGATTGGTTCTGGTCTGTCTTTAGAAGAAGTGGAGGAACTGGCTGATTTACAGTTAGTTTAAATTTAAACCAATATCGCCCAAAAATAAAGGCAGTATATCTTATTCACAAGGTATACTGCTTTTATTTAATAAAGTCAGCTTAGCTTACTATGCCTTTCTGGCTTTATAATGTTCCTGATGTCCACACACAGCCGGTCTATGCCTCGGATGTATAGACGAAAGAAAATATTTACGATGTAATATGC
>VSOC01000362.1 GCA_009774615.1 Lachnospiraceae bacterium | reverse complement strand
AAAGATATTTTCCCGATTGTCAATACAAATCACTTCATAAACTTCATTTTGCTTACTTAACGATTTTAAAAGCTGTTCATTTAGTTTCTTTCTATCATTATAAACACTGATAACGGTTGCTAAATAGCACATTATTTTTTAAATTCTCCCCATCAGAAATGCCACCCGATAACCTAGCTCATCGATCAATCTCAACCTGAACCTTTTCGGCCAAAAAACTTTTTTAAGTTTTTTGATTATTGAGTTTGGGCTGGCAAAAGCATTGATTATTGCTTTGTTTTTTTCTTCAATTTCATCATGATGTTCCTTAAGAACATAATCAACCGATGCCTGGATAGATTCCAATCCATCCTTTTCCAAAAATATTTTTTTTGCCATATTAATTGCACGTTGAATTTTTCCTGCCGGGTTCATTTTTAACGTTGTTGCAGCCGAGTGCCTCCGATACTTTGCGCATGGTTTAGAACTATAAATCACTATCCCACAGGCTGCACAATAAATCTTAATAAATGTGTCCTTAAAATCGAATTTCCCATTCTCAGATACACGTTTCATTAAGTCGCGTACCTTATTGTTAACTAGAAAGGGCAGTCCCAAAGCCTCGCCCCCTACAAGCATACTTTGGAGAGAATAAGCTCCTACCAAAGGCAATGACTTATTGACAAATCTGGCATTCCGAATATAATTTAAATTACTATCATAATAGTCCACAGCAGAATAAAATAACGATGCCTTGCATTCATTTCCAAACCTTTTCATAGCTTTAACTGCTTTTTCAATTTTATCTTCAAACCAAACATCATCCTGATCGCAGAAAGCATAATAATCAGCCCGTGGTATGGAAAGCAATGTACTAATGAAGCACTGTGGATATCTTAATGTGCTTTGACCCACAAAAGAAAACTTGACTTTTGACTGCTTATTTTTAACATACTCATTAATAATCTCCAAAGTCCCATCCGTAGAACCATCATCATGTATATATACTTCAATTTCGGGATAGGTTTGCCTTTGTATACTATCTAATTGTTCCCTCAAATATTTCTCACCGTTATACGTGGCAAGTACGACTGCTATTTTATCCATGCTGTTCTTCCTTTGAACCATATTTCTTCAGCCTTCAATAAACTTTTCAATATGTTTAATCATTTCCTGTGTGTTACTCTTATATATATTACAAGGCATATTTCTAGCACATTCTAAAGCTTTTCCAATATCCTTTACATCAAGGCAAGAACAAATTAACTGCAATTCGTTAAATTGACTAATTAACTGTAATTGATGATCATCTATATGCTCCCCATACTTTTTTAACCTTGGCACAGCAACTACCTTTTTGCCTTGTTTTACTGCGTTTATAATTGCACCTGTCCCGCCATGGGTAATAACGATATCTGCTTCCTTCATTTTCATGGCAAATTCATTCCTATCCAAAAATTTTGTATAGTTAAAATTTATCGGCTTATAATCACTGTACCCAATCTGGGCAAATAGTTTATCCTTTAACCCGCCTCTTTCCACTAAATCATCGATAGCTTTTAACAATCGGTTAAATTGGAATTTTTGAGATCCTAACGTAACAAAAATCATACCAAATCTCCTTAATAGATTCCACCAATATATATTGCATCCGGAAATATATTTAACATACTTTTCCATTGAACATAAAACTGATCAGCAAGCTTATACATTAATTTCCCTGTTTCAGTCGATGAAGACACTTTGGCAAAAGATTCGATATAAATCAACTTCTTCCTGAAAATTTTCGCTAACAAACATATCGGGATCATAGCTAACACTCCCGTAGTAATAACTATATCTGGATTCTCTCTGATAAAAATCCAAATGCTAACAAAGGTATTTATGACCATCCAAAGCAAAAATAGTTTTTCTTTTCGATTAACCTGATGCAAATAATACATTTTTTGCCCACTAATTACTGCCCTATATTGTGTCCTTTCTGTTACCACACAGCTTCTATACTTGTCCATAAGCGGTTTTAGCATCGATATCTGTTCAAAATGCCCGCCTGATGATGCTGCAAAACATAATTTCTTTTGTTTCATGCCCATTTGTATTTCCCTCATTAATCCTGAAAACAATTTTTCTTTTTTTATATGCAATAGCAAACAATAAATCAAATAGTTTTCTAAAAGATCCATTCATCATCTAATAATATTCCTGTTCCCTAATCTTCTTTGCATCTAAC
>VSOC01000361.1 GCA_009774615.1 Lachnospiraceae bacterium | reverse complement strand
AAAATCAGTTTCATCGGACTTATTTTTCAATCCGTTACCTTAACTCGAAAACTGAATAAAATACACAATCCCTTATGCTGCTTTTTTCCCTACCCTTGTCATTAATTCTTCAAAACTAAACATGTTTTCCGCCCTTGATAAGTTATATGCCATCCCGAAGAGCGCAAATTCCCCATCCACTTTCCGCTTCCCTTTCAGCAGAAAGTAGCCCGAATCGTGCCACCGTTTTATTGTCCCAAATGGATGTTCTGACGTGCATTTCCGTTTATCCATCTTTTCCCGGTTCGGTCTGAGTTTGAACCTCACCACCTTTCTCTTTTCGTAGTGGAAGCCTGGCTCTTTCTTTTTATCCCTGGCCTCCTCTCCCGGCTTCTCTCCTCCATCATTCGGGGCGGGGCCATTCCCTTCCCACCATTTTGCCTTCTTCTCAAGGCAGTCTTTGCTGAAATCTATCTCTTTCCACGGATATTTTGTACTTGTTACACACTTATCCCTGTATGGGCACTTCCTGCACAGCTTCTTGTTACAGTATCTCGTGTCGCCGCTTTTCTTTATGCTTTTCCGGTAAAGTGTCGCCCCGCCCGGGCAATACACACAGTCAGCTTCCGGGTCCCTCACAAAATATCCCTCTCTGGCCCGCCCCTTCATTTCTTCGCCCGGTCTCGTTGGTTCCTGCGGCTCAGGGGTCTTCTTTACCTCATCCGGCTTACGCTTAACCTCCACAACCTCCATGTCTTCTATGCTTCCCTTGTATGCGTCCGGAATGATTCCTGCATGCAGACACTTCGCTAATTCTTCAGCCTCCATACTTGCCGGGTCACACTCTGACTCCACATAGTCTGTCTCCAGTTCATAAACATCCCTTCCTTCCTCAGGTATAACGCTCGGAATAATCCCTTTTTCAAGGCATTCCACATAATCCCCAGCCCGGTGATACCCTTTGTCTGCTACGACATTCACCACTTCGTCCGGTTTCTGTCCCTTCAGGTATTCCATCGTTGGGGCAAGCTGCCCGTGGTCGGTGCTGGCATTTGTCAGGTTATAGTCCAGCATCATATGGGTCTCCGTGTCCACTGCCGTCTGGACATTGTATGCCGTATCCATGCCGTTCCTCATTTTCATCAGACGGCAGTCGGCATCCGTGAGGGAAATCTGTGACAGCCCTTCCTTTATCATAATCTCGCGGTAGCCCTTATACTTTTCAAGCCTTTCCTGCAGCTCATTCACTTTCTTTTCAAGCTCTTCCCTGGTGAATTCGCCTTCTGCGGCATCCTCATTTGCGTCAGCAATCTCAATCAGCCTCAGGTACTCCGCCGTATGGTCTTCAATCCATTCCATGCGTTCCTCCAGCTTATGGACTGTGAAATTCCGATCCTTAGAGTTCCATGCCTTGAACTTACTCCCGTCTATGGACACATCGCCGGTTTCAATATCCACTGTGACACGCTTCGTAAACTCATGATAGAGCTTTTTCATGCAGTCAATATTCTCCTTTCGGAAATCGGCTATTACCCGGTGATCCGGTGTCAGCCCTTCCATCAGCCACATGGCCTCGAGATTGACCTCGCAGGCCCTTTCCAGTTTTCTCGATGACCTGATCTTATTCCTGTAGCCATAAAGGTACAGCTTCGCCATATTTGACGGCGGGAAAGATGGCCTGCCCCCGGTGGCAGGGGTTGTGTTCTTAAAACCCATTTCCCCGAGATCTACATTGTCAATGAAATAATTGATGATCCTTGCTATGCTGTCTGGCGCCACCAGCTCATCAAAGGTCGTGACCATCACCTGGCTGCGGTCGATTGGTTTATTTATATATGGCATATTAAGCACCTCCGAAAAGATCCTCTGAACTGCTTTCATTTTACCACATATGGCATCAAAAATCTCTGTTTTCTTTCATATTTTGTGTATTTTATTCAGTTTTCAAGGTGCAGTTTATATTTGTAAATCATCCGTTTTTGTCCGGATGTATCTACCCTTTTTTCATTCTATAACTGTCCGAGTTTTCGGACAGTCTCCCCCCCAAACGCCATCATGGATATGCACAGCGGCTGCTATGGCTAACAAAATCCATGCCATTCCCCAGTTTTTTCTATCACCCAAAATATATGAAATTGCCGCAAAGGCAATTCCAATAGCAGATCCGATGGTACTCACGCCATACATACTGTACATGCCTAAACCTGATGTAACGCCATGGACAATAAAC
>VSOC01000360.1 GCA_009774615.1 Lachnospiraceae bacterium | reverse complement strand
TTTGTCTTACAGGCGATAGAAAAGGGAACCTTGCAGAATTTAATTTTTGACAACCAGGCTTTTGCCAATCACCGTGCCATGGCTGCGGTATTCGGGACGATATTACAGCTACCGCCCCTGAAACAGGCACTTGCCAGCAAGCAGTTTAAATCGGTGTACCTGGACAAGCTGCTGTCGATGCAGAGGAAAAAGAAAGAAAAGGAAAATTAAGAAAAGGAAAGCAAAAAAATAAAGCAAACATTCTGTGCTGTAAATTTTCTTTAATTTTACAAATCCCGGGCTGCTTTAGCAAGTATTAACAGGAAAGACCTTAAAATTCCCTTGTCTTTTATGAAAAAACAACCAAAAAAGCGACCCAAAAGGCAGCAAAAAACAACAAAAAAACAGCCTTCCGCAAAAGAAGACTGCATAAAAAATGTAAATAAACGTATCCGTGAAGTAAAAAAGAGGGTGGAAAGACAAAACAGATTAAACGCATGGTTTATCGGTTCGCTTCCCTTCCCCAAATCCCGCATATCTTCCAAAGTTCCGGTAAGATATGCGGTCAATCCTCTTTATCTGATGACTTATCCTGCGTTTCATTGCCTTGCTGACCGGATAGTTTATCGGATAATTTACCTCCCTTTTTTTTCTGCTTTTTATTCTCTCTTATCTTTAACACATTTCTGATGATAATAAACAGTGCAAGCCCATAAAAAAGAACACTGCTTACTGTTTTAAATAACTCATACATTTCCTGACTCATCCCTAACCTTTTCCCTTCCTTTAGCATTAATATCTGTGACGCTCTACTATCTTCACTCCGTTATCTTACCCTTTTTCCTCCTGCTTTGTCAAGAATACTTTATTTTTTTTTCATTCAACAGAAGTTAAGGTTACTGTTCACGTAGGTCTGCGCACTTGCTGCGCTGACCGTAGGTTAAACTGGGCCAGTGAGCAAAAATCCCATCGATGAAGGCGATTTTCATGGATTTTTGCCTGTTGCTGTGAACGTGTGAACAGTAACACACATACAGGCAGATTTCTGCAAATCATTCTTCCTATTGCAAAACAAACCGGGTTCGTTTAAAATAAACTTACGATTTTTCATTGAAAGACCTACCCAGAAAGGAGAACATATGAAAACACGAAGACTTGGAAAAACAAATTTACAGGTAAGTGAAATCGGGTTCGGCGGAGAGTGGCTGGAACGGCACCCGGAGGAAGAGAGCATCGAACTGATTCGGTATGCATCGTCGAAAGGAATTAATATTCTGGACTGCTGGATGCCAGATCCGAAATCCAGAACGATCATCGGTGAGGGAATTAAGGACAACCGTGAGCAATGGTTTATCCAGGGTCATCTTGGCTCTACGTGGAAGGACGGACAGTATTACCGGACAAGAGATCTGAACTATGTAAAACCGGCCTTTGAAGATCTTCTTGCCCGCCTGCAGACGAATTACATCGACCTTGGAATGATTCATTATGTGGATGCAGAAGAAGAATGGGAACAGATCCAGACATCCGACTATTTGAACTATGTCATGGAACTTAAGCGTAAAAACATTATCCGGCACATCGGCATGAGTTCGCACAATCCAAAGGTTGCTGTTAAAGCTGCAAGATCCGGCTATATTGAAATGATTTTATTCAGCGTGAATCCTGCCTTCGATATGCTTCCGGCAAGCGAAAATCTTGATGAACTGTTCGTGGAAGAATTTCCGGGCGATTTAAAGGGAACAGACCCGGACAGGGCGCTGCTTTATAAGACCTGTGAGGAAAATGATATCGGAATCACGGTAATGAAAGGTTTTGCAGGAGGTCGGCTCTTCGATGAAAAGAGGTCGCCCTTCGGAGTCCGCCTGACACCGGTGCAGTGTATTCATTATGCACTGACACGCCCGGCGGTTTCTTCCATTTTATGCGGTTATGATACAAAAGAACAGATTGATACCGCCGTCAGCTATGAAACGGCTGAAGAAACAAAAAAGGATTATGCTTCCGTGCTTGCCACAGCATCGCTCCACCCCTACAAGGGACAGTGTACATACTGCGGACATTGCAAACCCTGTCCGATAGCGATTGATATTGCAATGGTCAATAAATTTTACGACCTTGCCACCATGCAGGAGAAAATTCCAGAATCCATTCAGTCCCATTATGAACTTTTGGAACACCATGCTTCGGAATGTGTGGGCTGCAAAGGCTGTGAAAGCAGATGCCCGTTTGAAGT
>VSOC01000036.1 GCA_009774615.1 Lachnospiraceae bacterium | reverse complement strand
TATTCCATTTTCCGCATCCATGAAAAGCTTTTTCTTCCTCTCGATCATCTCCCCGATTCTCTCGATATACTGCGAAACTTCCTTCACATTCTCACACCGCTCAACCCGGTTCTCCTCGGGGAATAATCGCTTTGTCGTAGTTCCGGCACCGCAGGCGGCAATCGTTTGCCTCTCTTCCATCATATACACGTTATATAGACAAGCCTTCCCCTCGCGGGCGTAGCCGACGTTTTCCAGGTTCCCTGCCATATTCTTCTGCCGGTACAGGTAATAGGGCTTCATCCCCATCGCTCCCGCCTGCTCCGCCGCTAAATCCACCAGCCCGTCCAGCATTTTGCCGGAAGCCATCGGATAACCGGCGTACTGCTGCTTTTCTGTATTCAGCCGTGCCGCCCGCTTCAACGCCAGGCAGTGTACGGTAAGGCTGTCCGGTTCCAGTGCACGAACCTCGTCTAGTGTATGCCGGATTTCCTCTTCTCCCTCTCCCGGAAGGCCAAGGATAATGTCCATGTTAATATTGTCAAACCCTTCTTCCCGGGCAATAGAAAAGATTTCCTTCACCTGCTCTACGCTGTGCCGCCGCCCAATAAGATCCAGGGTTTTCTGGTTCATCGACTGCGGGTTAATGGATATCCGACTGCTTCCATAGGCTTTCAAGATCCGAAGCTTTTCCCGGTTTAAGCTGTCCGGCCTTCCCGCCTCCACGGTAAACTCCTCTAAGCTGTCCGCCGGAAACGTCCGATGCACCATCTCCATTAAGGTCTTTAATTCTTCTTCCGGCAACGAGGTCGGTGTGCCGCCGCCGATATAGATCGTCTGCAGCTTCCTCTCTTCCCCTGCCCATTCCCGCACCATCGTCAGTTCCTTTTGCAGGCAGTTAAGATATTCGCTAAGACGCCCCTTCCATTTTCCAATCGGGTAGGAGGTAAATGAACAGTACAGACAGGTCGTAGGACAAAAAGGAATCCCCACATACAGGCTGTAGCCATTCTTAGCATCCACTCCGCCAAGAAGCGCCCTCTCTTCTTTGGCAATTTCTAAGCACAGCTTCCTCTTTTTCTCCCCGACCAGATAATCTTCTTCCAGAAATCCTAAGATCCTCTCGTCGCTCCAGCCCAGGGAAAGCTTTTCTTCGGGGATTTTCACCGGTCGGATTCCCGTCAGCGCCCCCCAGGGCAGTTCTTTTTTCGTTTCCAGCATTGAAAGAAAATACAGACGCCGCTTAATCCGGTTTTTCATCTCCTTCCGGTCAGCGCGGTTCACGGCAAACGGCAGGTTTTCCTGTGCCTCTGTCAGCCCCTTTTGGATAACCGGAGAAAGCTGCGAAAACACCTCCCGCCAGTCCGCCCTTTCCATTCTGTCCGAATCCGCTTCGCCAGAAAACCATTCTCCGGCTTCACAGTCATCTTTCCTGCACAAATCAACTTCACACGCATCTTTCCTGCTCAAGTCGGCTTCGCACACATCTTTCCCGCGCAAATCCGCTTCGCTTTCATCATTCTGACCCAAGCCCGCCGCTTTTTGAACATCCAGGGCGTACTTTCCTTCTTCTTCCCCATCGCTGTTCAAAAACCGCCCGGTAACCAGGATATCTGCTTCTGAAAGCTTCTCTGCATAAACAAATCCTGCCCCCGGATAAAATGCCAT
Organism: Lachnospiraceae bacterium; assembly: GCA_009774615.1. Taxonomy (GTDB): domain Bacteria; phylum Bacillota; class Clostridia; order Lachnospirales; family Lachnospiraceae; genus Caccovicinus. The sequence goes on along the minus strand of VSOC01000036.1, from coordinate 29,125 downwards.
CAAAAGTTCCCGAACATCCTGCTCAAACGCCCCATCTTCCAAATCTATCCCTATTGTCACAGCCATATCTCTACGCCAACCTCAATCTCTGCCATTATCTCTCTATTTCTTTCTCCACCCGCAGTCCTGTCCCCTTATCTCTGATAAGAACTTAACGGATTATACTTCTTCTCATGCCCAATCGTGGTTTGTGATTCATGCCCCGGGTAGACATTCACCTCTTCGGGAAGGACAAAAAGCTTATCAACTACAGAAGAAACCAAATCCCGTCCACTCCCTGTCGGGAAATCCGTCCGCCCGTAGGATTCACAAAACAAAGTATCCCCGCTGAACAGCACCTTATCCTCTTCCAGATAATAGCACACGCTCCCTCCGGTATGTCCCGGTGTGGCAATAACCTTCCACGTCCTGCCTAACAGAGAAATCTCGTCCCCGTCATCCAAAAATTCCACTTTCTTTAAGGACACTCCGTCGCCGTAGGTCACGGAAAGATTCATCGAAGGATCGCTTAACAGCTTCTCCTCCCCCTTCCCCGCATAGACCGGAAGCTGAAATGCCCGAACCAAATCCGGCACGGCACAGATATGGTCAAAATGCCCGTGCGTTAAAAGAACCGCCTTGGGGGTTACCCCCAGTTCCCTGCACTGATTTAAGATCACCGGCCCGTTATCCGCCGGATCGATAATTACCCCCTCCATCATTTCGTCGTCAAACGCCAGATAACAATTCGTCCCGACAATCCCCAGCACCTGACTTCTGATTTTTAAATTCCCCATAAGCATGCTCCCTCCCGTTCTCCCATTTTTTTCCTTTTTTCGCTCGTTTGCTCTTTTGCTCGTTTATTTCTCCCTGACCGATTAACCCTTTACCCCGCTGACCGTTCGATATCCAGAACGCTCTCAATCTGGCGGATCTTGTCAATCAGACGATTTAATTCCTCCACCCCATGGATATCAAAACTCATGGAAATGGTTGCCTTTCCCTGCTTGCTGGTGCGGACATTCATAGATGTAATATCAATCTGCTTTTCCGTAAACACCTTGGAAATATCCACGAACAAGCCTATTCGATTATTCGCATAAACCTTAATTTCCGTCGAATACGTCGTACTTCCGCTGTCTGCCTCGGGCTTCTGCCACTCGGCGTCAATCAGTCTTCCCTTCTCGTCCTCCGGCAGATAAATCATGTTGATGCAGTCCGTCCGGTGGATGGAAATCCCTCTTCCCCGGGTGACAAATCCCACAATCTCATCGCCGGGTACAGGGCTGCAGCACTTGGAAAACCGCACAGCCAGATCATGGATTCCCTTAACGACAATGCCGCTCTTTGACTTGCGGGCGGGTTCCTGTCCGTTATTGGTCATCTCGGTCAGTTCTTTCAGAATGGAGGTATCCGTTACGTCCTTCTTATTCTTCTTCTCCCGCTCTTCGATCATCTTATTGATGACCTGGCCTTCTTTTAAACCGCCGTGTCCAATCGAGGCAAGCACCGAATCCCAATCTCTGAAGGCATAGCGGCGCATAACTTTTTCCATATATTCCGGCTTGCCAATCTCCGAATAAACAATCCCTTTTGCCTTACAGTAGCGGTCAATCATATCCTTGCCGCGGAGAATATTATCCTCTTTCAGTTCCGCCTTAAACCACTGGTTAATCTTATTCTTTGCCTGGGTGCTCTTCACTAACCCCAGCCAGTCCCGGCTGGGACCCTTGGAATTCTGCGAGGTAAGGATCTCAATCCTGTCCCCGTTTTGAATCACATAGTCAATGGGCACTAAGCGGCTGTTCACCTTCGCCCCGACCATCTTATTCCCCACGGCGCTGTGAATGGCATATGCAAAGTCAATGGGCGTGGAGCCGCTGGGAAGGTTTTTCACATCCCCCGAAGGCGTAAAGCAGTAAACCGTATCGGAAAACAGGTTTAAATCGCTCTTAATCAGGCTTAAAAATTCTTTGGAATCATCGGTATCCCTCTGCCACTCCAAAATCTGGCGAAGCCAGCTTAACTTGGCTTCCTCACTGCCCGCGGCCACCTGCCCGCTTCCGCTCTCTTTATACTTCCAGTGCGCAGCGATTCCGTACTCCGCCGTCCGGTGCATTTCAAAGGTGCGGATCTGAATCTCAAACGGCTGCCCGCTGCTGCTGATCAGCGTCGTGTGCAGCGACTGGTACATGTTCGGCTTGGGCATGGCGATAAAGTCCTTAAACCGCCCCGGAATCGGCTTATACATCTCATGAATCACGCCCAGGGCCGCATAGCAGTCCTTCACGGAATCCACAATAATCCGCACGGCAAATACATCGTAAATCTGATCCAGGGTCTTATTCTGGTTGACCATCTTCCGGTAAATGCTGAAGAAATGCTTTACCCTGCCATCCACCTTCGCCTCAATCTCTGCCTCCTGGATGTGTTCTCTGACCTCATCGACAATCTCTTCCACAAAAGCTTCTCTTGCCCCCTGCCCGAGGGAAATCTTATTCGCCAGTTCCTGAAAAACCTCCGGCTCCAGATATTTCAGCGATAAATCATCCAGTTCCACCTTAATTTTGGAAATCCCCAAACGGTCGGCAATGGGGGAATAAATATCCAGCGTTTCCCTGGCCTTTTCTTTCTGCTTTGCCGGGGACTGGAACTGCAGCGTCCGCAGATTGTGCAGCCGGTCAGCCAGCTTAATTAAAATCACGCGGATATCCTTTGCCATGGCTAAAAACATCTTCCGAAGATTTTCTGCCTGAAGTTCCACCTTATCCGCCGACCAGGACAACTGGGTAAGCTTCGTCACCCCGTCCACCAAAAGGGCAACCTCCTCGCCGAACTCCTGCTTTAACTCATCCAGGGTCATAACGGTATCTTCAACAACATCATGAAGAAGCGCCGCCTCCAGCGTTTCCTTATCCATCTCCAAATCCGCCAGAATAATCGCCACGCACAGAGGATGGATAATATAGGGTTCACCCGACTTGCGCTTCTGTGCCTTATGTGCCTCCTTAGCAATCTGGTAGGCTTTTTCAATCATGCTGATATCGTCCGACGGATGATAACGGCGGATACTCTTAATCAAGTCCGCATACAGCCTCCCCGGACTGGTAAATGACGCCGGGGCCTCCAATTCAATATCTAATTTTTCCTTCATTTCATCATTCACCATCTGCTCACCTGCCTGTTTACTCTATGTTACTGTTCACTCGCCCAGCAACGAACTTATGCCATACAGCACTTAGTTAAAAGAATAGTCCATTTTTCTTTTTAGTCACATTATAGTAATTTTTGTCTGAAAATGCAAGTAAAACCGCACAGCGCCGTAAGATTGCCAAACAAATGTTACTGCCTGCACATTCACAGCCGCGAAAAAATCTACAAATAAAGGCAGCTTCCCGCCCCGAAGCAGCCGCCGCGAATCCCTTTTTCCGAAAGAATCGATGCAAATGCCGTTCCTGTACAGTGATTAAATGCCGCCAGTTCCACACCAAGGCGCTTTAAAGCGTCCCCGGTCCACAACAGCCTTTCTTTGGATGTTCCGGTAAGATGGGTTCCTCCGATAACGGCAAAAACCGGGCGGTTCAGTTTTTTTATCACCGTTTCAACCATGTTGATGATTCCCGGATGACTGCATCCTGCGATAACGGCAAGACCTTTTTTAGTTTCCGCCGCCAGACAAATCTCTTCGTCAAAGGAATCGGGAACCATAACCCCTCTTTCTGCTTCTTTGACAAACCGTGCAGGCGGGATCTCCTCCGGATGAATTCTGTCAAATCCTCCCACGGCCCACAGCCCTTTTCCCAGCGCCAGTACATCTTCACAGATCCATTGTTGCCCGGTTCTCTGCCTTAAATACGTTTTCGTAAAGCCGCAGCCCAGATAAACCGGAAAATCCTGGTCTTTTGCATATTTTTCCTGGAAAAAAGCCTTTTCGCTGCCAAGCACCGCCGTAACATCTGCCTCATTGATCCCAAAATTCTCCGCCCATAAAAATCCTGCGCAGTGATCGTAATGGCTGTGGCTGAATACAAGATAATCCAGTTCATGAAAAGGAACGCCGAGCCGCCTTCCGTTCTCCCAGGTTTCCCTTCCCTGACCAAAGTCAAAAAGCAGCTTTCTTTCCCCTGCCTCCAGATAAAGTGATAAACCGTGCTTTGCCGTAAGTCCCTTATTTCCCGAAACCACGTTATCCATCACACATAAAATCCTTACCATACTGCCTCCATGCACATCTTTGTCTTTTTACCTTACCATACACAGTTCCCCGTTTACCATGCACAGCCCTTATTTACCATGCACAATTTCTTCTGCATCTTCATGCATACAAAAAAGCTGGCCTGCATATTTATGCATAAGCCAGCCTTCTCTCCTCTTAATTTCCTTCATAGGCAATCAGGGTTTTTACATCGTACTTTTTCAGCCGTTCTCTTCCCTTCAAGCCTTTTAATTCCATGACAAAACAAATTTTCACCACTTCACCGCCAAGCTCCTCCACCAGGCCGGTAATGGCTTCAATCGTTCCCCCGGTAGCAATCAAATCATCCACAATCACAACCTTCTGTCCGGGTTTTATGGAATCTTTATGCATCTCAATTACTGCACTGCCATACTCCAAATCATACTCTGCACTGATGGTTTCACAGGGAAGCTTTCCTTTCTTCCTTACCGGGACAAAGCCCTTGTGCAGCATATAAGCCACCGGAACACCAAAGATAAATCCCCGTGACTCCGGCCCTACAATAACATCAAAATCGACGCCGTCCAGCATGGCAATTAACTGGTCAATGGCAAGATGCATTCCTTCGCTATCCTGCAGAATCGTCGTAATATCCCGGAAAATAATCCCCGGCTCCGGAAAATCCGGTATACTTCTTACAAAGTCTTCAACCTTTTTCATCTGCCGCCTCCAAAATGAAATGAATACCTGGTTACTGTAAATGTGCAAACTGCAACAATACCTGTATTATACCTGTTTTTTGCTCTTCTGTAAACCTTTAGTTACTATTCACGTAGGTCTGCGCACCTGCTGCGCTGACCGTATGTTAAACTGGAGCCAGTGAGCAAAATTTACTTTTGCTGCGCCCTCACAGAACAATAAGCAGTGTAAACTTGCGTCGTCGCCATATCTGAGTGTCCTAACATGTTCTGGACGGCACGGACATCGGCACCGTTTTTCAGCAGATGGGCGGCAAAAGAATGACGAAGGCTGTGCGGCGTTATATCACTTTGAATTCCTGCCATCTCCCCATAGTATTTAATAATCTTCCAAAACCCCTGGCGGCTCATGGCCTTTCCGTTGCAGTTGACAAACAGCCAGTTCGCCTCCTTTCCTTTCAAAAGGCTTTCGCGACCGTTTTCCAGATAATCCACCAGCGCCTTCTTGGTCGTGCGACCAAAGGGAATATTGCGTTCCTTCTGGTCGTCCCTGCAGGTAATAAACCCCACCGGTAAATTGACATCCGTCAGTTCAAGATGCACAAGTTCCGAAACCCTGATCCCTGTGGCATAGAGAAGTTCGAGCATGGCTTTATCCCGGATTTCCTTAGGTTTTTTTCCCTTGGGCTGGGCCATCAGCATTTCAACCTCTTCAACAGAAAGAATGGTCGGTGCCTTTTTTTCAATCTTTGGTGCCTTCAGCAGTTCTGCGGGATCTTTTGGAATCTTTCCCAGACTGAATTCATAGTGAAAAAAAGCTTTCATTGATGCCAGCATCCGGGAAATCGTCGTCGTTGCCTTCCCCTCACGCTCCAAATATAAAATATAAGAATTCAGACTGGTTTTCGTCACCTTGCCAACCTCGGTAATTCCCTGTTCTTCCAGATAGGCCGACAGCTGTATTAAATCCCTCTGATAAGAGAGTTCTGTATTTCTGGATGTTTTCTTCACTTCCCGCAGATACTCTGCAAAATTCGTTATATCACTTAACATCATTTCCTGCTACTCAAAATATAGACAAATATATCCATATTGAGAAATGGAATGTCCTCACAGACATTTCTTGCTATTTCCTTGTGTATGCTTTCATGGTTTCTATACGCACACTACTCACAGGTTTCTTACACTCCACAGCCGTAAATTCCCGACTAGCCATCGGTATTTCTTTATCATTGATGCTTATGCTGTTTTATAGATGTCTGCATCTCTCAAATTAAGACTCGCATGATAATCCCTGTCTGCGTGATAGCCGCATAGGCATCGGTATTCCCGTTCGGTCAGCTTTAAATCGGTTTTGATGAAGCCACATGCATGACAGCGCTTACTTGACGGATACCATCGGTCTACCATCCTTAATTCGATTCCATTTTCATTACATTTTCTCTTTAACTTTGTTCTGCATTCATAAAATTTCTGTGACGCTATCGCTTTGGAAAGATGCTTATTCTTCATCATCCCGGACAGATTCAAGTCTTCGATGGTAATATAAGACGGCTTGGTTTTCACCATCTCATTTACACATTGATTGACATAATCGGTACGGATATTTTCCAGTTTTTGATAAAGTTTTTGTACCTTTAGCCTTTGTTTTTCGATATTTTGTCTGGTAGCTTCTCCTTCCTTTTTTATTCGTTGTTTGTATGCTTCATATTTTCTCGATAAACAACGTTGTTCTCGTTTTAATTTTCGTTCAAGGTCCTTCATTTTTTGTGTTTTGTTGATATTTTCTTTTACTGTCCCATCGCTGATAACCATAAAGTCTTTGATTCCAAGGTCGATTCCCAGACCAAAGGGCTGCAGTACTGGTTTTTTCTTTTCTTCCTCTTCCACCAGTATCGATACATAATACCTTCCTGCCCTGCATGATACACAGCCGCTCCTTATTCTATGAGTGTCTGGATTCGTTGGAAGATAGCCTTTCTCCTTTATCCTCACCCATCCAAGCGTAGGAATTTTTATCCGATGCCTTTCACAGAGAATGATCGTTTTGGCATCCGTCTTTACAAAATACATTTTTACATCCGATTTGTTTTTCTTTTTGAAGTTTGGAAACCCGCTCTGATGATGAAAAAAGCGCTTAAATGCGGCTTCAGCGTTCATTATACTTTGTTTCACTGCTTTTGAACTTACCTCTTTTATCCAGGCATATTCCGGGTTTTCCTTCAAGTAAACCTGATTCAGCCATTTGGAAAACTCTCTTCCTGACACAAACCGTTTTTCTTTTTCATAAATTTTCTGATTATACGCCAGATAAAAATTATAGATATAACGGCAAGTCCCTATCGTCTGGTTAATCTTTTTTATCTGTTCAGGAGTCGGATGAATTTCGGTCTTGTAGCTCTTTAGCAATTTCTTCATCCTCCTTTATCTTACTTTTGTATTTCCTCAATCCATACAGTCTGCTGCTAAAAACATCGAGTATGGATACAATATCCTGCACGAATTCTTCGTTTGTTAAATAAACCACGGATTGATAAAAGCCTCCAGGCCTGCCCCGCCACATAAAAGAAGGGCCGCAGTCACCGCCAGAAGCGGGCGGATCTTTGCCCTTCCTTCCAGTCCCTGCCAAAGCAAAAGCCCCCAGGCCGGCAAATACAAAAGCATCTGGGGAAAGCAGGAAAGAAAAAACGACGGCAGGCCCATAATTCCCCACTCAACCGTGTAAACCGTAATAATCCAGCCGAGAGTAAAGCCCATATAACCTGCCAGAAGACAAAAGCAAAACGCTGCACAGACCGTAAGCCCAAACAGCCAGCCAAGTCCGCCTTCCTTCAGGCGTCTTCCGCAGAGATAGGCAAATTTTTCTTTATCTCCCGGCTGCTTTCTCCAGGGCGTACTTTCCAATACCATCCGTTCTAACTCTGCCCACTCCCCGTGGTTTTTTGCAGCTTCTGCATAAGCAGTACCTTCCGGCCCTGCCCTTTTTACATTCTCCCGGTTTCCCACAAGCGTCCCGGCCAAAATCCCGGCCATAAAGCAAAACCAGCATACCAGCCAAACATTGATCCGCACATGCCCAAAATGCCCCATATAAGATTCCCTGTCCGTCCTCAGTTAAAGCTAATCTATGCAGGAAACCCTCTTTATAGTATGGCACAGACATAAAAAGGTCTTTTGCCGCTTTTTTTGCTACGGTTTTCTCCCTATCTGGTTACCGATACTTGCGGGCATAGGCCAAAATTGCGGCAATCGTTTTAGAATCCGTAATTTTCCCGGAATAAATCAGTTCCTCCAAATCCTCTAATTTCCAGCGCTCCACCAAAATCACCTCGTCCTCGTCCAGGTGCTGGTGAGAAGGCACCAAATCACGGGCAAGGTAAATATCAATGTGCTCGTCACAGAAAGCCACGGTAGTATTGACACTGATTAAAAACTCTACATTCTTTGCCTTAAACCCGGTTTCCTCTTCCAGTTCCCTTACCGCACAGTCTAAGGTAGGCTCTTTAGGATCATCAAGCTTCCCCGCCGGGATCTCTAAGGTGTAGCGGTCCAGCGCGTTCCTGTACTGGCGCACCATCAGAATCTCTCCGTCTTCGGTCACCGGAATAATCGCTGCCGCCCCGTCATGATGGATAAAATCCCACCGGCACTCATGCCCGTTGGCAATGACCTGATCCTCATAAATCTTTAAGATCGTCCCCTGATACTTTAACTCTCTTCCAAGACGCACTACGGGCAGGTTATTTTCCTGTAATGACTGTTTTTCACTCATCTTCTTACCTCCTGTCTTCGTTCCTGTACCACTGTTTCTTTTTGCTGCTTATTCATTCCCGTTTCACAAATCTTTCCTGCTGCTTATCCTACACCGACTGGCAGCGCCCATAGCAGGCGTCCGTCGCCTTCATCAGCGCATTGCGCAGTCCGTACTCCTCAAGGGCCTCCACTGCGGCGATCGTCGTTCCTCCCGGAGAACAGACCATATCCTTTAACTCTCCCGGATGTTTTCCGGTTTCCAGCACCATCTTTGCACTTCCCAGAACCGTCTGGGCAACCATCGTATAGGCTTTATCCCTGGGCAGCCCACACTTTACGGCGCTGTCGGCTAACGCCTCAATAAACATATAGACATAGGCCGGGGAGCTTCCGCTGGCGCATACCACGGCATCCATCAGCCTCTCCTCCACCCGTTCCATCTTTCCAAAAGAGGTAAAAAAGCGGCAGATCATCTCTTTTTCTTCCTGGGAAAATGCCTGCTCGTCAAAGCAGACACCCGTCATCCCTTCCCCTAACAGCGCCGGTGTATTGGGCATCGCCCGGACGACGCGAGCCTGTCCGCCAAGCTTTTGTGCTACCATCTCCACCGTCTTTCCCGGGGCTATGGAAATCACAATCTGTTCTTTTCTTATCTCCGGCTGGATTTCCTCAAGCACGGACGCATAGTACTGCGGCTTTACTGCCAGCACCAGGTACTTCACCTTCCCGGCACACTCCCGGTTTGACCCGGCAAAAGGAACCTTTAGTTCGCGTTCCATCCGTTTCCCTTTTTCCTTATCCGCATCGGTAAACAGCAAATCCTGTGCCGAAAACCCATGGGAAAGCAGTCCGCGGATCATTGCCGTTCCCATATTCCCCATTCCGATAAATCCAATCTCTGCCATCTCTGCCTCCTTCTTGTATCATTACTGTTCACACCTTCACAGCAGCGGGTCTGCCTGCTGCATAATACCTGCCCTTCGCCGTCTGCCTGCTGCATGACACCTGCATTTCATAAAAAGAAGCCCTATGAATCCACGTCCATAAAGCTTCTCTTGTTTTCCTATTTAGCGTAATCGGTAACTCTCGATTCCCGGATTACATTCACTTTAATCTGCCCTGGATATTCCAGTTCATTCTCAATCCGCTTGGAAATGTCCCTCGCCAGCAATACCATATCATCATCATTAATCTGCTCGGGAATTACCATAATGCGGACTTCCCGTCCCGCCTGAATAGCAAAAGACTTGTCCACGCCCTTAAAAGATACGGCAATATCTTCTAACTGCTTCAATCTGTTGGTATATGTTTCCAGAGTTTCTCTTCTCGCTCCCGGCCTTGCTGCTGAAATCGTATCAGCGGCCTGTACGATACAGGCAATTAAACTCTGTGGCTCAACATCGCCATGATGGGATTCCACAGCATTCACCAGTGTCCCTGATTCCTTATACTTGCGGCACAGTTCCACACCCAGCTGTACATGTGTTCCCTCCTGCTCATGGTCAACGGATTTCCCAATATCATGTAATAGTCCGGCCCGTTTTGCCAGACGCACATCCAATCCCATCTCCGCGGCCAGCAGCCCGGAAAGCTGCGCAACCTCGATGGAATGTTTTAACGCATTCTGACCATAACTGGTCCTGAATTTCATCTTCCCTAAAAGCTTCACCAGTTCCGGGTGAATTCCGTGAACGCCCACCTCAAGGGTAGCCGCCTCTCCTTCTTCCCGCATTAACAATTCCACTTCTTTTTGCGCCTTCTCAACCATCTCTTCGATTCTAGCCGGATGAATTCTCCCGTCTACAATCAATCGTTCCAATGCAATTCTTGCTACTTCTCTGCGAATCGGATCAAATCCGGATAATACGACCGCTTCCGGTGTATCATCAATAATCAGTTCCACCCCGGTCATCGTTTCCAGGGTACGGATATTTCTTCCTTCTCGTCCGATAATGCGGCCCTTCATCTCATCATTCGGAAGCTGCACAACAGAAACGGTCGTTTCTGCCACATGATCTGCTGCACACCGCTGGATCGCCGTTACAATATAATCCTTTGCCTTGCGGTCTGCTTCTTCCTTTGCCTTGTTTTCCAGTTCCTTGACTAACTTTGCAGTATCGTGTTTTACATCGTCTTCAACAGATTTTAAAAGGTATTCTTTTGCCTGGTCGGAGGTCAGTCCTGAAATTTTCTCCAGTTCCTGTATCCCCCTATCGTAAAGTGTATCTACTTCTGCACTTCGCTTGGTCAGGGCATCCTCTCTTTGCTGTAAACCTGCTTCCCTCTTTTCAAGGGCATCTGCTTTCTTTTCTACATTTTCCTCTTTACTTAATACTCGTCTTTCATAACGCTGAAGTTCTGCTCTTCTTTCCTTGGTTTCTTTTTCCAGCTCATTCTTAGTCTTTAACGACTCTTCTTTCGCTTCCAGGAGAGCTTCTCGCTTCTTTGTCTCTGCTACTTTTAACGCTTCATCGATTATTTCCCGGGACTTCTCTTCGGCCGAGCCGACCTTGCTTTCATATGTCTTCTTCTGATAAGCAATTGCCATAACCCAGGTAATAGGAGCAACGATAACTAAAGTAACCAATGCAGCCATTATTATCGGTGACACAGGAGCACCTCCTTATTTAATTTTCATTGTACGAATACAATAGATTAATTTTAAACTCTTTTCGGTATTATGTCAAGTATATAAGTAAGAATTCGATTCTATTCGGACAATTTAGACAATTTTACCGATGGTTTTAAGGAAGTCCTGCAATATTCGTCAAAATAATGACGGTCCCCGCAGCACACGGCTGATGGCTTCATAGGAATACCCTTTTCTTGCCAGCTTTGCTGCCAGTTTTCTGTACTCTTCCCGGCTGAGATTTTCCCCTGTATCAATCCCTTTCTGTGCCAGGTACTTTTCCATCTGCTCCTCTTCATTCACCGGGTGCTCTTCCAGAAGTTCATCAATCAATTCCCGGGAAAATCCTTTTTTCTGCATGGCAAAGATTAACTGACTGCGGCTTTTTTTCTTTCCCTGCGACTGAACATAGCGGCTGCCGTAAGCTTCATCATCGATGTAATGATGCTTTTTCACCATGCCCACAGCGTCTTCTACCACTTCATGAGGATAACCCTCCCGGTGCAGCAGATCGATAAGTTCTCTCTCTGTCTTATCGGAGATCATCAGTGTCTTTAAGAGCCTTTCTCTGGCCCTGGGCTTAAGCACCTGGCCAAGCAGCCTCTCATAAGCCTCCTCGCTTAATTCACTGCCCTCCGCAAGAGAAAACTGCCGCAGATCCTGGGGATAGAGAACAAGGGCAAGATCCTGGTCGAACAGAACCCTGCTCCTTTTCTTATCCAGCCTTTCGACGGCAGTTACCATCATAAGGCAGATTCTCCTTCTTCACTGCCGGAGGCTTTTTCGGATTCTGCCGGCTTTTCCGAGGACAGAGGGTTAAGCTTTGCCTCTGCCTTAGCGGCTCGTCCGGAACGGGGAGCCTTCTCTGCGGGCTTTGCCTCTGCCTTGGCTTCTTCCTCTTCTCCCTCAGCCAGGCCGTAATGTGCCCTGACTTTCTTCTCCACCTCATCGCGGATCTCCTGGTGCTCATGAAGGTAATTCTTCGCATTCTCCCGGCCCTGGCCGATCTTTGCCCCGTTATAGGCGTACCATGCACCGCTCTTTTCGATAATGTTCTCTTTTGCTGCCAGATCCAGGATATCGCCGTCGGTGGAAATCCCCTTGCCGAACATAATATCAAACTCAGCCTCCTTAAACGGCGGCGCAATCTTATTCTTTACCACTTTCACCCGCACGCGGTTTCCGATAACTTCCCCGCCCTGCTTTAAGGACTCAATCCGGCGCACATCCAGACGCACGGAAGAATAAAACTTCAATGCCCGGCCTCCGGTCGTGGTTTCCGGATTACCGAACATCACGCCTACCTTTTCACGAAGCTGGTTAATAAAGATAACGATACAGTTCGACTTGCTGATAACCGCCGTCAGCTTTCTGAGCGCCTGGGACATAAGACGCGCCTGCAGGCCCACATGGGAATCTCCCATATCTCCGTCAATCTCCGCCTTGGGTACAAGAGCCGCTACCGAGTCCACAATCACGATATCCACGGCTCCCGAACGAACCATCGTTTCCGTAATCTCAAGCGCCTGCTCTCCGCTGTCCGGCTGAGAAATATATAAATTATCGATATCCACACCGATATTCTTCGCATACACCGGATCAAGGGCATGTTCCGCGTCGATAAACCCTGCAATCCCGTTTCGCTTCTGCACTTCTGCCACCATGTGCAGGGCAACCGTCGTCTTACCGCTGGACTCCGGCCCGTACACCTCGACAATCCTTCCCCTGGGCACTCCGCCAAGACCCAGAGCAATATCCAGACTCAGTGATCCCGTAGGAACCGTTTCAATATTCATGTTCGCGCTGGAATCTCCCAGTTTCATCACGGAACCTTTTCCGTAAGCCTTCTCTATCTGTGTAATCGCCGCGTCCAGTGCTTTTAACTTCTCATCTCTCTCCATATCCCAGTCCTCCATCCAAACAAGTGTTCGTGTTATGATTATAGTATAAAACAAAGGAAATGTCAAATACTTCTTTCACAATTTTTACAATACCATAAGCGCCAAAAAAAGGCAATAATTTTTCCATATTTTTCCAGAAATAAATGTCAAAAAATGCTGCGAAACACCAAATTTCCCCGGGGCTTCGCAGCGTTTTTTATTCCCGTTCATCAATTCCGTTTTGGAAAATTCATTCAGTAAAACCAGTAATCCAGCAGAAACGTCAGACCTATCCCCAGAATCGCCCCGGCCACAACCTGCAGCGGCGTATGACCCACATATTCCTTAAGCTTTTCCTGAAGAATCTCGCCGTTAAGCTTCAGCGGATTTTCCAGCATAATAAAATTTAAAAGCTTGGCCTGCTTGCCGGTTTCCCGGCGGACGCCCATCGCGTCGTACATCACCACCATCGCCAGCACAAAACTTATGGCAAAGGCAGAAGATCCCACACCGCAGCAGATTCCCGCAGCCGTGGTTAAGCTGCACACCGTAGCCGAATGGGAACTGGGCATACCCCCGGAACCCACGAGCCGCTCCGCATTAAAACTCTTATTCAGGCAAAAATCCAATAATGTTTTCAATACCTGCGCCAGCGTCCAGCCTGCCACAGCACTCATCAGCACCTGATTGTTAAGAATCTCCTGCCACATATCCATCGAACCTGCTTCCTGTATTTTCGCTGCCTGAAACAAAACCAGCCAATCAGGCGCCCCGCAGCAAAAACCGTCCTGCAAACCACCCGCGAATTAAAAGTGCTGTTTCTGTCACGCTGCACAGCTTATCTGCGTACACTACGGACATCCCTGCCATGGATTTCGGCGGAACCGGCGTCAGCGGCCACATATGGCAGAGGATAATATCTTCCTCCCCTGAAGTCAGGGAAAAATACTTTCTTGCATTATTTAAGGCTGCCCTTGGATGGGTGAAGCCGTGAAAATGATTTCCTGTTTCCCGGGCATGGGTGTGCCAGTCGTAGAGAAACAGGTCATGAAGAAGGCCGGCCCTGGCCGCTTTGCGGTAATCCCAGCCAAACCGCCGGCAAATATGATAGCTCAGATACGAAACCTGAAGACAGTGGGCCTTGCAGCTCGTCGTCCCGTGCTGGATAAAGTTTTCCATCGACTGGAAAACGGGATGTTCTAAAATATCCCGGACACACTCCATATAACCCTTATCTTCCAGATACTTTTCCTGTTCGCTCCAGGAGGTATCGGCAGCCCAGCGGGCCGCCGCTCTCCTCTCTGCAGCGCTTAAATGAAATCCTCTCATCTGCTTTATCCCTGCACCTTAGTAGCCAATCAGCCAGTCATATAACTCCTGATACTTCATGGCCGAAGTATACCAGGAGAAATCCTGTGCCATGGCACGGTCGATAATCTTGTTCCACTCACGCTTCTTCTCATAATAAACATACTTTGCGTAGCGGATGCTTCCAAGCATCTCATGGGCATTATAATTGGCAAAGGAGAATCCCGTTCCTCTTCCCTCGTATTCATTATACGGCTCTACGGTATCCTTTAGGCCGCCGGTTTCCCGCACAATCGGCACGGTTCCATAGCGCAGGGCCATCAGCTGGCTCAAGCCGCACGGCTCGAACAGGGACGGCATCAAAAAGGCGTCACAGGCCGCATAAATCTTGTGGGACAGCGGCTCGGAATAATAAATCTGCGCGGATACCCGGTCGTTATACTTCCAGTCATAATGGCGGAACATATTCTCATAGCGCTCGTCGCCGGTTCCTAAAACCACAAGCTGCACATCGTCCGAACAAATCTCGTCCATCACGCATTGGATTAAATCCAGGCCCTTCTGATCCGTAAGGCGGGACACAATACCAATCATAAACTTCTTGTCATCCTGTGCCAGACCCAGCTCCTGCTGAAGCGCACGCTTATTCTTAACCTTTTCCTTGCGGAAGTTCTTTGCATTATAAGGCTGAACAATGTGGGGATCGGTTTCCGGGTTAAAGTCATCGTAGTCGATTCCGTTGACAATGCCGCGCAGACTGTTGGATCGCGCACGCATCAGGCCGTCCAGACCTTCGCCGTAAAACGGCATCTTGATCTCTTCGGCATAAGTATTGCTCACCGTAGTGATGGCATCGGCAAAGACAATGCCGCCCTTTAGCATATTTCCGTCCTTATAGGCTTCGAGTTTATCCGGGGTAAAGTAGTAATCCGGAAGACCGGAAAGCCTCTGAATCGTCTTTACGTCCCATACGCCCTGGAACTTTAGGTTATGGATGGTAATCACCGACTTCATATCGCGGAAAAATTCCCCGTCGTGGAATTTATCTTTTAAATGTACCGGAATCAGACCGGTCTGCCAGTCATGGCAGTGGACAACATCCGGCTGGAATCCGATAACCGGAAGGGCAGAAAGTGCAGCCTTGGAGAAAAAGGCAAACTTCTCCAGATCGTTATACCAGTCGCCGTAAGGCTTCGGCCCGCAGAAATAGCTCTCATTATCAATAAAATAAAAGGTTATTCCCTCATAGACATATTCCAAGATACCCACATAACGGCTCTGTCCCAGATAATCCATGTAAAAATGATTAACATACTGCATCTGGTTTCGCCAGTCTTCCCGGATACACAGATACTTGGGGATCATCACCCGAACGTCGAAATATTCCTTATCAAAACATTTAGGAAGAGAACCCACTACGTCTGCCAAACCGCCAGTCTTAATAAATGGAACTGCTTCTGATGCCACGAATAATATTTTCTTCATGACTAAACCTCCCTTACTTCCCTTAATTCTTTTAGTTAAAAAAATACTATCCTTAGTATACAATACTTTTCCCTTTTTAGGAAGCCCATTCTATGAATTTTCTGTAACGATTTGACGGTTTTTTCCATAATTTTTTCAGATCCGCTTATAATCCAGACGGATTTTATCGGCAATCAGGGCAATAAACTCGGAATTTGTCGGTTTTCCCTTCCCTGTGCTCACCGTATAGCCAAATAAATCATTAATCGTTTCCAGACGGCCTCGTCCCCAGGCGACCTCGATAGCGTGGCGGATGGCCCGCTCAACCCGGCTGGCGGTTGTCTGATGTTTTTTGGCAATGGCGGGATACAGGATTTTCGTTACCGAAGACAGCATCTCATGATCCTCCACCGACATAATGATCGCATCCCGCAGATACTGATAGCCTTTAATATGTGCAGGAATACCTATTTCATGCAGCATGTGGGTCACATCATTTTCCAGATTCTGTTCCATGTACTCCCCTTTGTTGACATAGGGCTTTACTGTACGCGGATCGGTTCTCTCTCCTGCCCGCTCCCTGGCCTTTCTCCCTACCCGGCGCACCTTATCCACAATAATTTCCCGTGAGAATGGCTTCATCACATAGTAACTTGCGCCCATACGGAAAGCATCGGAGGTTACGTTTTCACTTCCCGCTGCCGTCACCATAATAAACGACGGGGCCTTTTTTAAACTGCTGTTCTTCTTTATCCGTTCCATCACAGAGATTCCGTCCATCCTGGGCATAATCACATCCAAAAGCACGATATCCGGGTTGGTTTTGATAATCATATTGTATGCATCCTCACCATTATCAGCCTTTCCTACCACGGAAAATCCCTCTTCAGCTTCTAAAATCTCCTGTAGCTTTCCCAACATCTGTGGATTATCATCTGCAATTGCAATATTCAAGTCACTCATGCTACTCCTCCTTTTCACAGCAGTCACCTTCACTGCTGCTCCACTTCACATTTCCATGTGTCCACTCTCTGATTATAGCTGTTGCGAATTCCCGCACGCAATGGTATTTTATCGCAGGATTCGACAAAGGAATCCTCCTTTTCCCCGAAAAACCACCGTGCCGTTTAGCTTTCCATCTCCAAAAAATTCTTTCCCTCTCCCAAAAGCAGCGCAGACCCGTTCCAAAATCCGATTTTTTCCTTCACCTCCTCTGGCAATCTTTGCTCCTTTAACCAACAAACCCCCTCTTTCTGCCCCGCCCAGGGGCTGTCTGTGGCGAAAAGGATATGATCTTCTCCCGCTTGCTGAACAATGCTGGTGAATTGTGCCGGTGCAATATAGGGATGGCTAAACGCCGTATCCAGATAGACCTGCCCCTTTTTAAAGATTCCATGCGCAAAAAATTCCGCCGTTTCCTCCCAGGTAGCGTATCCCCCAAGGTGGGCAAGGACAAGCTTTTCTGCCTCGGTTTCCTTAAGCACCTCTGCCGCCATCGAAAGCGTGCAGTGTACGGGATCGGGCAGCCCGACGTCCATCCCCGCATGGGTAACGACAATCATGCCAAGTTCCTGAGCATAGCTGATTATCCGTTTATAGCGGATATCGTTAAAAAATACCCCCTGGTAGTCCGGATGCAGCTTAATTCCCGGAAATCCCGCATCGGCCAGGGCCTTTAATTCCCCCTTATAGTCCGCACTGTCCGGATGAATGCCTCCAAAAGAAACCAGCTTCGGCATCGTTTTCTTTTCCCAGGTTTTATCCAGAAAACCAAAGTCTTCATTGATCTTTAACGCAAAACGCATAATACTGTCAAACTGCTTCGGTGCCGTCACCACGGGAAGAATCACCGAAGTATCCACTCCGGCCTCATCCATCGAAGACAAAAGCCCCGATATGGTTCCGTTTGTTTCCGGCTCCACCTGTGAAAGCTTTGCCAAAAGTCCCAGTGTTTTCTCTGCTATCTTTTCCGGAAACGCATGGGTATGAAAATCAATAACCATTTTCTCTTCCTCCTCTGTGATTCCTGCTGACCTGTGCCTGCTACACACCGGATGCACAGGGCGAATTTTGCAGTAAAATGAAAAAAACCCGGAAAACCATATCAATGTTTCCGGGAAACCTGGGCTAGCTGGATTCGAACCAGCGACTGCAGGAGTCAAAGTCCTGTGCCTTACCGCTTGGCGATAGCCCATCATATATATTTCTTGCAATAGCTTAAAAACCGCTAAGCGCTGGGCCTAGCGGCTACAAAAGGGTGGATACAGGGATTCGAACCCTGGACCTCCAGAGCCACAATCTGGCGCGCTAACCAACTGCGCTATACCCACCATAATCCATCTGGCCACAACCTAGTGCTGCGGCAGCGAGCCTGAAGGGATTCGAACCCCCGACCCACGGCTTAGAAGGCCGTTGCTCTATCCAGCTGAGCTACAGACTCATCACTACTCTGTCATTCAATCGCTGACTTGATATAATATACATGATTCCTTTTATAATGTCAAGCAAAAAAAATAATTTTTCAAACTTATTTTAAAAAACATGGATCTGACCGGTTAAAAGATTACTGTTCACACATTCACGGCAACATTAAAATGCATCGGGGTGACAGGATTTGAACCTGCGACCTCCTGGTCCCAAACCAGGCGCTCTAGCCAAGCTGAGCCACACCCCGGAACGTAATAAGTATAGCTTATCCACGCCCAAATGTCAATATCGAACATCAATCTCTTTCCAGATAATGCAAACTAAATTGAGCTTCCCCCTGTGCATCCAGTTCCATAATCATATAAGAAGGCTTGCGTCCTTCCTGGCGGGGATAGGACAGGCTTCCCGGATTTAAGAGAATGATTCCATGGCTGTCTTCAAAATACGGGCGGTGCGTATGCCCGAACATCGCTATGGCAAAGCCCCTTTCCTTTGCTTCCGCCCGAAGCTGCTCTGCCCCCAGGGAAACATTATAGTAATGTCCGTGGGTCAAAAGCACCGAATACTTCCCAATCGCAATCTCCCGCTCCCGTTCAAGTGCCGAGAAAAAGTCATTATTGCCCCGGATCATCTGCATCTCACATCCGGGGTTCACCCACTCCGGAATAAACATCTCGCTCCCCTCCGCATCGCCGAGATGGATCAACATATCTGCCGGGCATTCTTTGGCAATCACCTTCTTTAAATTATCATCCAGGCGATGTGTATCACTTACAATTAAAATCTTCATAGGTTCCTCCCCTGCGCACGCAGAACGCTTTTCTTAACGGTGTGTCCCGTACAGTGCCGCTAATTCCTTCTTTACTGCCTCTAAAGCCTTTCCTCTGTGACTGATTTTATTCTTCTCTTCCATCGATAATTCAGCGCTGGTTTTGCCAAACTGCGGAAGATATAAAATCGGATCATAGCCAAAGCCGCCGCTCCCCGCCGGTGTTTCGGCAATCAGCCCCTCCATGGTTTCCTCGATGTGAATAATCCGCCCGTCCGGCAGTACGGCAGCGATATTGCAGACAAAGCGTGCTGCCCTCTCCTCTCCCTCTGCCCCGGCAAGCCTGTCAATAATCACCTGGTTTTTCACTTCATAGGACGTATCTTCTCCCAGATAGCGGGCAGAAAGTATCCCCGGCTCACCGTTTATATAGTCAACTACCAGACCGGAATCGTCCGCAAGGACAATGCCCCCGGTTTCCTTCCACACAGCCACAGCTTTAATCTCGGCATTCTCTCCAAAGGTCTTTCCGTCCTCAAGAATATCCGGATTCACCCCGACCTCTTTCATTGAAAAAATTTCCATCCCAAGATCGGCAAGAATCTGTCGAATTTCCCGCATCTTCCCTTCATTTCCCGTAGCAAATACAATTTTTTCTTTCATAACAATATTCCTCATCTGATGTTCTTTAACATGTAATGATAAAAGCATCCAAAGATCTTTTGCTGCTTCTTATGGTTATTCATCTTCATCCGATATTTTGTTCTCCGGCAGGGTATAGGCTTTCAGGCAGATGTTGCAGTTCTGATTCTTTTCGGCGCTGACCCAGTTTTTCCCATCAGAACTTAAATAACCCTCTCCGTCCGATAAATCCACCCTCCCGCTAAGATCCGAAGCCTGGTACTCGATGGCAACCGGATGAACGGCTCCCGGGGTAGAGATATAGACAACCACTGTAAACTTTTCTTTCGCCTTTAATTTTACATACTTTTCCAGTTCCACCGTATAAAAACCGGCTTCTTTAAAGCTTCCCTGTGCCAGCGGATGCGAAAGCCTCATCTTCCCCGGCGCATCGGCCTCTGCCGCATAGACGGTATAGCGGGTATCCGGCATCGTAGCATAGAAGCCGACGGATGTCAGATATTCATTTTCTTCGGCCTGATAAACGGCGGCAAAATAAGCATCCTCTTCACCGTAGCCGATTTGCCCGATCCACCCGCACAAATCCGACTGATAAATCCTGCTCCCGGGCACCGGCGTATCAATCCGGGTATAATAAACATTCGTATCTCCGATATTGGTATCCTCATAGGACACATAAAAGCAGCCCTGCTCGCCAAACCTCGGCCCCCAGCTATTCTGGCAGATAAATGCCCCGTCTTCTTTCGGCTGCTGCTTAAAATTCTCCTTCGGATAATTGTCATCCCAGCCGATAATCACTACATTATGGTTTGCCTTTTCCTCTCCGGAATAATAATAGCCGTAGGTCGTTTCATTATAATACTGATCGCGGCTGGTGTAGTCCTTTAAATTTGTAAACAGGGAACTCTGCACGCCGCCCACCTGATAGACCGCCCTTTTTATTTCCTGATAATTCTTCGATTCCAGAAGCCGGATCTCGCGGACATGCTTTACCGGGGAAAGTCCGTCCGGAGAAATACCGTCACCGTAAGGATCGTCTTCCTCCAAAACCGGTCCCTGCCAGGCCAGAAGATAAGCCATGGACATGGCATACTGTCCCCCGTCCTCCTGTTCCATAAAAAAACTGTTTTTTCTGGACATATGGTCAGCAGAAAACTTCCAGGATTCCTCCGGAAGCAAAGAAGATTCCATAGCCATCAGCGAGGCAAATGCCCAGCAGGTTCCAAACCTCCCCTGATCCCTGACCTCGGGCTGTTTTCCCACATCCCGGTAATCAAACCTTGAAGGAAGAGGGATTTCCCCGGTATTTTCTGCCGTTGTTTCCCCTATCGGCAAATCCTGACCTTCCTGCCTCTCCTGCCCGTTGATAAGCCCTTCCTCCGATGCAGCAAGCCCTTCCTCCGATTCGTTTAGAAATTCCTTGTCTGACTCTTCCTCCTCATCCCCAAATGCTTCGCCAGGTACCTGTGAAGTTTCCGATGTTTCTTCAGATTCACTGCCATCCTCCGTGTAAATCTCTTCCCACCCATAGTAATCCAGCAGCTTTTGCTTTATGTGTTCCCTGACCGCACACCCGCCAAGAACACTCACCGCTCCCGCCGTCAGCACACCTGCAAAAAGGAACTTAAGGGCACGCAAACACGGTTTCCGGATTTTTTTTTGTTTTTTAAACATCCATCTCCTCCATCACTCCTGATTTTTTCCGGTTTACATGCAGATACACAAGTCAGCAGATGCCAAGCCCCAGGTAAGCAGCAAACCTAATTTCTCCGCGGAGGCTTCGGCCCGGAAAACTGATAGAAATAGGTTTTCAGCATACCATTATAAATCTTTCGGTTTTTATCGGCTTTTCTCCCGATATATTTTTCGGCGTCTTCAAAAGAAGTAATCACATAGGCCGACCAGGAATCCAGGGCGGCAAACCGCTCCCCCAGTTCACGGTAAATTGCCGGAAGGGCCGCCTTTTCTTCCAATCTTTCCCCGTAAGGCGGATTGGTTATCAAAAATCCGTATTTTTTCGGATGGCTTAACTGGCTGACCGGACGCTGCTGGAAATGAATCAGATGATCCACCCCCGCCCGCTCTGCATTCGCCCTGGCCGCCCTGACGATCTCCCCGTCAATATCATAACCCTGGATATCCGCACTGGCCTCGCGATCCACCAGTTCATCGGCTTCATCCATAGCCTCATACCAGCATTTCCTGGGAATAAGGTTCTTCCAGTCCTCCGCTAAGAATGAACGGTTCATCCCCGGGGCAATATTTGCCGCCATCATCGCCGCCTCAATCGGAAAGGTTCCGCTGCCGCAGAAAGGGTCTACCAGGATGCGATCCTTCTTCCACGGCGTCAGCATAAGCAGGGCTGCCGCCAGGGTTTCCGTAATCGGTGCCCGGCTGGTCATCGTGCGGTAGCCTCGCTTATGCAGGGAATCTCCGCTGGTATCCATTCCAATCGTCACCTTATCCTTATATAAAAATACGCGAAGAGGATAGGCACTTCCGTTTTCCGCAAACCAGTTCACACCATAGCGGCTCTTCATCCGCTCTACCATGGCCTTTTTCATCACGGACTGGATATCGGAGGGGCTGAACAGCTTGCTTTTAATCGAAGAAGCCTTGGCTACCCAAAATTTTCCGTCCTGGGGAATATAGTCTTCCCAGGGAATATTCTTTGTCCCCTGAAACAGTTCTTCAAAACTAATCGCCGTAAAGCTTCCCACCTTTAACAGAATCCTCTCCGCAGTCCGCAGAAAGACATTCGCCCGGCAGATAGCTTCGGCATCCCCGATAAAAGTAACTCTTCCGTCTTCTACCTGAGAGATCTCATAGCCCAAATCAATAATCTCTTTTTTTAACACAGCTTCCAGCCCGAAATGGCAGGGTGCCAGCAGTTCATATCGTCTGTTCATTCTGTTTTTCCATCCTTTATCGATTACCCCAAAAGCATCTCCTTCACGGTTTCCCCGTCAAAGGTTTTTATCCGGAAACAGTCCTCCTCGAAGAGCCCATAGGTCGGCGGATTCCCGCCCTTGGGAATGGACACCGAACCCGGATTCATTATACCTATTCTTCCAATCCCGGAAACCTCCAGCCGCTCTGCTTTAAAAAGATGGGTGTGCCCGTAAAGCAGGGTATCTCCCTCCTGCATGGGCGGAAGGTGATCCGGATGATAAACATGGCCGTGTGTGGCATAAAAAGTGTGACCATTCAGCACAAAAAGCCCATAATCGGCAAGTATCGGAAACTCCAGAACCATCTGATCCACCTCGGTATCGCAGTTTCCCCGGATCGCATAGATTTTATCTTTACAGGCATTGAGCATGGTAATCACTTCCTTGGGCGCATAGTCCCTGGGAAGATCATTCCTCGGTCCATGATAGAGGATATCCCCCAGAAGGACCATGCGTTCAGAACCTGAAGCTTTAAACTCCTCGAGCAGTTTTTTGCAGTAATAAGCAGAACCGTGAATATCAGATGCAACAATGATCTTCATTTTCTTCTCCCCTTCGTCATTTTATAATTAGTGTTCACACGTTCACAGGGTCAATATCAAGTACTATTCTATGCGTTCCCCTTCCATCTGTCAATGAAGTTCTATGAGGAAACCATATATTTTCCCCGATAATAGGGAATTCCGCAGCCTAAGCTTACCGCATCCCATCCCCTTTGGCCAAAATCCCTGGCTGCTTTCATGCTTTTCCCTCCATGTTCACAGTAAAAGATAAGGGTCGTTCCCCAGTAGTCCTTTAATATTCCCTCTTCAAGCTGGTCATAAGGTATATTCACCGCATCTTTAAGGTGTCCCCTCTGATACTCCTGGGGCTGACGAAGATCCACCAGCAGCAAAGGACGCTTTTGATCCAGCAGCCATTCCAGCTGCATCACCGAAATTACAGAAAACATCTTGCCTTCCTGTCCTTTTTTATTCTTACCTATAACTTATGCAGTTTTTCCGTTTTTGGGGACAGGCGCAGGAACAAAATCAGAAAGCCGGCTTTGCTTCCCCGGTATATCCGGCAAAACGCACAAAAAGAACCCATACCGGAAAAACTCTCCGGCACAGGCTCCGCTTGTTTTTTCGATTCAGAATCCTCTGCTGCAATACCACATTAGTTATTCTGATGGCAGTTCTTTGATGAATTCTGGCTGCAGTTCTTCGACGAATTCTGGGAAGAATTCTGGCTGCTGTTCTTGGAAGAATTCTGGCTGCTGTTTTTAGAAGAATTCTGAGAAGAGTTTTTCATATTGTTCTCGTATTCGTTGCGGCTGTTATTCTTGGTTGAATTGTTATCCATATCACCATACCTCCTAAATCATTGCTGTAATACTACAGCTTTTTTGGTTACGGGAATAGTATGTGCGAAATTTAACAACTTATTCATAACTTGTTGATTTTTCTATTTTCCTATATTATAATCAAAGTGCGGGAAAATCGTTTCCCTTAAAACGGTTTTTCCTACCCTTATTAATTATTTATACTCCCCTCAAAAAAGGCCGGACAGCTCCCCTGTCCGGTCTTTTTCTTTTTTATGCCTGTGTCCATCTGTTCTGTGCTTGTCCCGTCCATGGCATATCCGGTCAAAAGCACACGAAATACACACCAAAACAAGAACCCGCACAGCGGGCCCTCGCAAAATTCATTTGGTTTCATCAGTCACCCAGGACGTTGACAATCTTTACCGGCGTGCGGTAATTCCACGGGGAGATCTTAATTCCTGTCTTCACCGAAGAAGCATGTACCACTTTTCCGCCGCCAATATACATCGCCACATGGTTAATCCTGCCGCCCCCGCTGTAAAACAGCAGATCTCCGGGCTGCATCGTCACATCACTGACCGGCACACCCTCGGTAGACTGGGAGGCTGCCGTCCTGGTAATATGTACACCTGCCGCGTTACTCAGTACATAGCGGGTAAAACCGGAACAGTCCACGCCTGTCCGGGGATCATTCCCGCCATAGCGGTAAGGACCGCCTAAAAAGGTCAGAGCAAAATCAACCACCTTCTGACGCTTGCCTGCGCTCTCCGCCGCTGCTAAGGATCTTGCCCGCTCTTCGGATGACTCTTCCTCTGCCCGAAGCCATGCCTGCCTTACCGCTTCATTTTCCGTCTGCTTTTTTGCTTCGGTTTTTGCCTCTGCAATCGCTTCCTGCTCCGCTACAGCAGCCCTTGTGCGGTTAAGAACCTTAGGTGCTTCCGAAGAATCCTCATAAATATCTTCTTCCGGCTCATCGCCTTCGATCTCAGCCCTCTTAATGCTTTCCTCCTCTGGATTTGCCTCAACCATCTGCACTTCCTGCGGCTCAAGATCCGCATAAGAAGTTACAGGAAACATGCAAAGCATTCCGCAGCAGCAAAGCATTCCCATCAGCTTTTTCCAATTTTTACGCATAGATGATTCTCCTTATTCACCTTAATCTTTCTATTTCTTGGTTATTCATCGGTTTTCCCGTTTTATTTTTTACGTTTATTTTTCAATTTGTTACAAAACTATTAAAACCACTGTATTCATTATAAATACGGTTTTAATATTTGTCAAGTGAAAAAACGTCCATTTCCTGTGCTTTTCCTGAATTTTCTAATTGTGTTTAAAGAACGGCAAAGGTGCGGGCGGGTTTTGTGAAAAATTCCCGAAAACTACCGCACTCAGCAGCGGGAGTAAGGGCCGCGGAAAATCCAGTAAATCAGCCAGATAATCAGCAGAGGCAGGATAATCGGGCGGATCAAAAGGAAAATTCCTCCGATAATCGTCCCCACCAGCATAAGGAACAGGCAGAAGACAACAATAAGCAAAACCATGACCCAGAATCCCCGGATCTGAAACTGGCGAAAACGCCGCCGGGCAAACTCCTCTTCTTCCTGATACCTGTCAGAACCAGAACCTTCAAAGCCGCGGCTCTCATCCTCATAAATCCCTGCCATACTGTTTCCTCCGCCGTTGGCATCGATAATGCTCTTGGCAAGCAGGCGCGGTTCTCCAAGTTCTTCCAGGATCTGATGCATCTTTCTTCCCTTTGCAGCCTCATCCGAAAGATAAGTTTCATAATAGCGAAGATTTTCTTCGATAACCGTCTGGGAAACCTGCCCGGCCAGGGCACGGGCAAGCTTCTCCAAAAATTCTTTTTTTTCCATGAATTAATGTACCCTTTCTTTTAGAATACCCTCACGGTATGCATGAACCAGCTCTTTTAAGTCTTCAATCTGTGCAGCTAAGATAACACCCATATCGGTATCGGCAACCATCACCCTGCGCTTCATCTTTTCCACAATGGAAACCTTAGGTGTATTCTCCTTTGTCGGGTCAAAAGACTTGTGCTCGGCCAGCGCCAGGTGATGGGAATTATAAATCAGGGTATAGCCGGCAATCCCTGTCTTTGACTGATAGGCTTTCGATAAACCGCCGTCAATCACATAGAGCTTTCCTCCTGCCTTTACCGGGGTTTCCCCGTCTTTAATCTTTACGGGAACATGACCGTTAATAATATGGGAACCCTTCGTGGGCAGCCCGAATTCTTTAAGAATCTTATCACAGTACTCTTCTTCCTGGCTCAGACGGTAATACGGGTTCATATTTTCCTTGTGTGTCGCCTTATCTTCAACAAAATAATGCTCAAAGGTTGTCATTCTGTCCTTGCCAAACACCGGCGATTTCGCGCCGCACCACAGATACCACATAAAGTCCCTGCACTTTGCCTTCTCCGGATCGGTTTCCGGCAGGAAATATGCCTTTTGTATTCTCTGGTCAATAAAATCCATCAGCGCCTTTCCGGAATAGCTTACACCGTCAATCACCATCTCCTCAAAGCTTCCGTCTTTTTTTATGGGAATGCACCCGTGATAGAGAAGGTTGGAATTACAGCACTTGTAAAGAGCTCCGTGGCTGTACAGAAACTTAATATGGCGGTGGAGAAGTTCGCTGTGCTTAAAGGAAAGCGCCAGGGTGTTCAGCAGTTCTTCCTCTTCTGCGGTAAGCCGCAGGGGATCTTTAGGATCTACGGTAGGAAAATTCATATCCAGCATAGGATATTCCTTCCCGCTGATGCTCACTGTCCCTTTTTCAAAATTCACATGATTCAGCAGCATACGCTCTTCCATCTGGTAGTCAGGATGACGTTTAATAATCTGCCCTTCCATCTTAAACTGCATCACGGCAAGCGCCTTATGCATCTTTGCGGCAAGTCCGGGATCCACGGCGTCGTAAATATTTTCATCCAGAATTTTGGGCTGGAATCGAAGGCAGGGGTCGTCCCGATAGACATTGGCAGCAAACATAGATAAGGGACGCAGATTAATTCCGTAGCCGTCCTCAAGCACGTCGAAGCTGTTATAGCTGATGGCAATCCGAAGTACGACGCAGATACTGGCAAGATTTCCAGTAGCCGCCCCCATCCAGGAAATATCGTGATTTCCCCACTGGATGTCCACATCGTGAAACCGCATTAAGGCATTCATAATAATATCCGCCCTGGGTCCCCGGTCAAAGATATCACCGATAATGTGCAGGTTGTCAATGGTCAGATTTTGAATCAGTTCACAGAGGGCAATGATAAATTTATCGGCAATCTCCACATCTAATATTGTCTGGATAATTTCACTGTAGTAAACCTTTTTGTTTTCGTCATTATCGTCCACATGGAGAAGTTCATCAATGGCATAGGTAAACTCCAGGGGCATTTTTTTGCGCACTTTGGAACGGGTGTATTTGGAGGAAACTTCCTTGCAGATGCGGACAAGACGGTAAATGGTTACTTTCTGCCAGTCCTCGGTATTTTTTCCGGCAAGGGTCATTTTATTCATTGCCCGATCCGGATAGTAGATCAGATTAGCCAATTCCATCTGCTCTTCTTCCGAGATAATATAGCCAAAGGTCTGACGGATTTTTTCGCGGATAATGCCGGAGGAGCTTTTGAGCAGATGAAGGAAGGCTTCGTATTCGCCGTGAAGATCGCTGAAGAAATATTCGGTTCCTTTGGGAAGCCCCATAATGGCTCTGAGGTTGATGATTTCACTGCAGGCTAGGCGGACGGTTGGGTATTCTTTGGCTAACAGTTTTAAATAATCTAAATCTCTCATGTTTTTCCTCCCTGGAGTTCATATGCGGATTGTTTTTTGCTTTGTTCTGCGGTATGATTAGATGTTATTATAACATTACATAGAAGAAAATGGAAGGGGATTAAGAATGGAACAGCTTTATGTTTTTGGAACGGGCAATGCTGCCGTTTCTAAGTGTTACAATACGTGTTTTGCCATTCGTATGCAGGATGAGTACTTTATGGTCGATGCAGGGGGAGGAAATGGAATTCTTCGGATTTTGGAAAATATGGATGTTCCTTTGACAGCCATTCATCATCTTTTTGTTACCCATGAGCACACCGATCATATTTTAGGGGTGGTCTGGATGGTGCGGATGATTGGGCAGCTGATAAATAAAGGAAAGTATCCGGGGAATCTGCAGATTTACTGCCATGAAGGGCTGACGGATACGATTCTTACGCTTTGTCAGCTAACGCTGGTGAAAAAAGTGACAAAGCTGATGGGGGAGAGAATTCTGCTGGTGCCGGTAAAGGATGGAGAAAAAAAGGTGATCCTGGAACATGAAATAACGTTTTTCAATATTTATTCAACAAAGGCTGTGCAGTTTGGGTTTCGTTTGGGATTAGATAACGGGAAGGTTCTGGTCTGTGCGGGAGATGAGCCGTATAATCCGGTTTGTGAACCCTATGTGCAGGGGGCGGACTGGTTACTTCATGAGGCGTTTTGCCTGTATCGGGATCGGGAGAGGTTTCAGCCGTATGAGAAGCATCACAGCACGGTGAAGGAGGCTTGTATGCTGGCGAAGGAACTGGGTGCTGAGAATTTGGTGCTTTGGCATACGGAAGATACCGATTTGGCAGAGAGAAAGACGGCTTATGGGGAAGAGGGAAGAATGTATTATGATGGGAATTTGATCGTTCCGGATGATGGGGAGGTAATTTTGCTGAATTAATTGTTTTACCGGAATGTTGTTGGAATATTTCGTAAATTTATCTTGCTTGTTTCTTTGATTTTGTGTACAATAGAAAAAATTCCATAGAAAAGGGGTAGATTTGATGAAAAAGCAATTAAAGACAATGTTGGTTGCTGGATTTATGGCTGGACTTATGATGATTCAGCCGGTTTATGGTGCTGAGGTTACATCAGCGGCTGTAAAGCAGGTTATTCGGATGGATGCACAGGGAGTTGGGCACCCGGATAATGCACAGGAAAATTCTTCGGATGTGAATGCCTTGCCTCCGGAAGAACAGGCAGCGGATACGAATGCTTTGGCTCCGGCAGAACAGGCGGCGGATACGAATGCTTTGGCTCCGGCAGAACAGGCGGCGGATACGAATGCTTTGGCTCCGGCAGAACAGGCGGCGGA
>VSOC01000359.1:314-2235 GCA_009774615.1 Lachnospiraceae bacterium | reverse complement strand
CTGGAACTCCAGAAATCTTTGCAACAAACATAGGGAATAAATTCATTGTACTATTATAAGCGTGCATAATTGGATACCTATTCTTTTTGCATAACTTATAAATATCATACATATTCCTAAAAATATTTTGGTAAGGGGTAATTCGATATACTTTTCCTCCTAACTCTTCTATTTCTTCATCTGGAATAGCCTGAGAATCAGCATCACAAATAAAATCAAATTGAATTTTTTCTCGATCAATGTGGCGATAGTATTCCATAACAAGATTCTTTTTCCCTCCTGAATCCATCTTTCCCATAATCACTGCAATGCGCATTCTTCCTATTCCTTTCACATTACGTTTACTTTGCAAAAAATTCTAACGTTTTATCAATTACCAATTCTTGATCGTATTTATCAATATTGTAATACAGAGGAATCCTTACAAGACGTTCACTCTCCTGAGTAGTAAATTGATCACTGCCGTTAAAACGACCAAACTTATATCCTGCTGGTGCACTATGTAATGGGACATAATGAAAAACACAAAGAATATTATTTTCCTTCATAAATTGAATGTAAGCTTGTCTTTCATTCAAATTCTTACATTTGATGTAAAACATATGTGCATTGTGAATACATCCATATGGAACAACAGGAAGTTCAATCATTCGTTTATCTGATAACTCTTTAAAGGATTCTCGATAACGTTTCCAAGTTTTCAAGCGATTTTCGTTGATTGCCTCAGCTATCTGTAATTGAGCCCATAAATAAGCTGCATTTAAATCGCTTGGCAAATAACTGCTTCCATAATCCACCCAGTTGTATTTCGCAACTTGTCCTCGGAAAAATTTAGCTCGATTTGTACCCTTTTCCCTAAGTACTTCTGCCTTTTCATTATATTCAACATGATTGATAACAATCGCACCACCTTCACCCATAGAATAGTTTTTCGTTTCATGAAAGGAATAGCATCCAAAATCACCAATTGTCCCCAATGCCTTTCCTTTATAAGAACTCATCACACCTTGGGCTGCATCCTCGATTACGAATAAATTATATTTATGGGCAATTTCCATAATCTTATCCATTTCACAGCTAACACCAGCATAATGTACCACGCAAATAACTTTTGTTTTGCTTGTGATCGCCTGTTCAATCTTATTTTCATCAATATTCATTGTGTCTGGGCGAATATCAACAAATACTAACTTTGCTCCAGTTAAAACAAATGCTGTTGCTGTTGATGAAAATGTGTAACTTGGAAGAATTACTTCATCCCCTGGTTCTAATCCGCATAACAATGCGGCCATTTCTAATGCCGAAGTTCCGCTTGTTGTCAATAATACTTTTTGTGCATGAAATCTTTCTTCTATCCATGCATTACATTTTTTTGTAAATTCTCCATCTCCACAAATTTTATGATTATTCACCGCTTCATGCATATATTGAAACTCATTTCCTGTAAACGGCGGCACATTAAAATGAATCATATTGTCCTTTTTCATTTGCATCCCCATTTCCTTATCCACACTGCTCTATCATTAATTCTTTGGCATATTGCGTCATACTATTTTTCAAATCCTTAGGCGTTACTTCTTTCTCTATCTCTGCCATTACACGATACTTATCAAAGATATTAATTACCATTTTCATTGACAAAGGTCTTCCTAATTTTGATAAAAACAATCGATTACTGTATTGCTCATCCTGTTCAAAATACTCATGTTCATTAAGCAAATCTTCCATTTGCTTCTGCAGTTCTTTTGAAAACAAATATATATTTTTTCCCTTTTGATGCTTGCCGCGAATGGATAGCATCTTTGTCTTTCGGTTATAATCCGAACATTCCAGCTTAAGCAGTTGACTAATTTCCAATCCGCAGTAAAACAAAAGCCGCATCATTACGCAATCCCGAAGGCAAATCCGTTTCCGGAAAAAA
>VSOC01000359.1:0-304 GCA_009774615.1 Lachnospiraceae bacterium | reverse complement strand
CCATATTCCCGGTCTATAGCATTGAAAAAGCGATCAATTTCTATTTTTGACAGACAAATTTCTTCTTTTTTCCCGTTGTCATTTGAAAATGAGGAAGGCAGCGATGGCTGAATACAGGCAGATTCTCCACGAGCAGATAAGTATTCTAAGTAATAACAAATCACCCTATATTTCCTGAGCACTGTAGAAGGCCTTAGCTTTTTTTCATTAATTAAGTATTCCAGATAGTTTTTTATGGCTTTTTCGCTTAAAGCATTTTCTTTAGTTACCTTATTTTTCCAAATTCCACGATATAAATGCTCTA
>VSOC01000358.1 GCA_009774615.1 Lachnospiraceae bacterium | reverse complement strand
GGGATGTGTGTTCCTGCAATGTGTCGGGAAGCTGCTAAGGAAAGCATTGTCGTGCAGGCAGAAGCGGAAGTGGATGCGGGAGGCGGGGCTGTTCTGATGGATAATTTAAACTGCCTGGATGATGAATGGAAACTGGATGGAGGCCGGGAACTAAACGGCGGAACGTACTGGCTGTAGATGATTTGCCGGATGGTTAAGAATTGGAGGACTGAATATGGCAGAAAGTATCAGTGTAATTACTATGGTAGGGCGGCGGAAGCTGTGCATGGCCCATGCGGGAGATGCAGCGCTGCCAAAGATAGCAAAGATGGCCTGGGGGGATGGCGGCGTAGATGAAAACGGCCAGCCTCTGGGAGCAACAGGGAACGAGATAGGATTATATCATCAGCTTTTGGAAAAGGATATTGAATCACACACATATGTAAATGATGAACAGACAACATGCCGATATACGTCTACCTTGGAAGCCGGGGAACTGGACGGGAAGGAAATATCCGAGATGGGGCTGTTCGATGAGGAGGGGGATTTAATTGTTTACCGAAATTTTCTGCGAAAGGGTAAAGATGCGGATATTCCGCAGATATACAACATGGATGAAATCTTTTTGCCAGTTGGTTCATAAGGGAGGGAAAATAAATGGCATTTGTAATACATAATCCACCAGAATTTACCCTGGATGTGGAACAATGGACAAGGCAGACAAAAGCCAATGGCGAGCAGATGGCGAAAAATGTCATTGAACCGATGCTGAACAATGACATTTACCTGAAAGAACATCTTGAAGAATTAGATGGTAACGCCGTAAAAGATGGAGATAAAGGGGCTCCCGGAGGCGTGGCAACCTTGGGCGAAAACGGTAAACTAGTGCAGCATGTAGAATATAACAATGTGGACAACATACCCGACACAGCATGGGACGATGTTACGAATAAGCCCAGAACTTACCCGCCGTCTTTTCATACGCATAACAAGTCCGAGGTTGACCTGGGAAATGTAGATAATACTGCGGATACAGTTAAAAGGGTTGCTTATGCTGCCAGTGCCGGGGATGCGGATACCTTGGACGGGAAACATGCTTCGGCTTTTGCCACGGCCAGCCACTCGCATAGTAATTATGCTTCAAGCAGTCATACACATAATTATTTGCCCTTATCTGGTGGCACAGTAACTGGTTCTATCAAAAGCACACATATTTATCCGTTACTTACAGAACCAAGAAATGCAATTGTTTGGGGAGAAAGTGCAAATGGATATCCAACAATTTCGGCTTACAAAGCCCCTGGAGGATATCAATTTGCATTTATGCCAACTGGATGGGATAGTGCTGAACAGTTAAAGACTCAAGTTATCATTAATGGATGCTTAGATGGTACATCTGCAAATGCAATTTATGGAAGAATCGATAATCAGTATTCTCTCGGCCTAAGTGGGAATCGATTTAAAACACTTTATGCCACTACAGGAACGATCCAAACATCGGATAAAAATTTTAAAGATAATATCCAAGAATTTGATGCTTCTTTTGTACGAAATTTCATTATGGGAATCCGTCCGGTATCTTATAGATTGAAAGATGGTGATTCCGGAAGAACACATTATGGAATGATTGCGCAAGATATTGAAGATTTAATGGAATTTTTAGGAATAGATTCTAAGGATTTTGCTGGGTTTATTAAAAGCCCGAAGGCAGAACAAGTTGATAATCCTGAAACAGAAGAAATAGAATTCAAAACGATTGAAGGAGAATTTATATATGCTCTGAGATACGAGGAGTTTATTTCTCCGTTAATCAAGATGGTACAAATTCAGCAGCAAAAATTAGAAGATTTACAGAAAAGGATAGAGAAATTGGAACCAGCCAAGTAAACAGCTATTGCAAAGTTGCGGATGGTGATACAACTACAGCCAGCGAAACAGGGTGGCGGGTGATTGCCCGAGCAAACAAACATCTGGTGAAAATTGTTTTTCGATAGGCAAGGAGATGATTGGCAAATAAGGTAGAAATTTGTTGCCTGGCATATTCAGGCATGGTATAATGCGAAATACGGAAAGTCAGAGAGCAAAGGCGGCTTACCCTCTATCTTCGGAGGGGCTAACCCTCCAGACCAAAGAGGAAAGGGGGGCTTGCAGATGATTACATATTCTGAGTTAATACAAACAGGTATTTTCATCGTCGTCCTTATCGGGCTGTGCTACACAGTCTTTAAGGGTAAAAAATAGCCGCCACTACCGCAAATAGTGACGGCTAGCCTCG
>VSOC01000357.1 GCA_009774615.1 Lachnospiraceae bacterium | reverse complement strand
CGATAATACCTTTGTCCGGATCATCATAGCAGCAGAAAGTGCTTGGCAGATCCCGGTTGATAAGCGCTAAGATTTCCTGTGGGATTTGCGTCCCGGCATCATTGTCATTAAATACATCATTAAAATCTGCGATCATGTTAAATCCTCCGAAAATCTCATGCTGACTTCGATTCTTGAAATTAATAGGTATCTCTGAGTGTCTCCCAGGGGCAATTCCTTAATCTGTTCAATAATCCGTTTTAATGACGCTTCATCCGGCACGATGATGTAGCGGATATCCTCCCAATCGAAATTAAGCCAGGTTTCCTTATGGTCAAGCAAGGCCTGGGAGTAATAATTTTTTGCCTTTTCGGTTGCCCCGCTTTCCGCCAGCGTTAATGTTAAGGTGTCCGGAAAGTTTGCTGACGGGATGAAACGCCATTCGCATTCATCCTGAAAGACGTATGGCTTTCTCGTCCCTTCGATTTCTTCTATCCCGGAGATGGGCTTCATATACATAAGTGCGCTTATCAGGTAATCCAGCAATACTTGGTCTTCGGGATGCACGGCTTTTTCTGTGCGGTAGTACTGGGAAAAAGCGGTTTTAAAATCATTTGCCAATGGGGACAGGGGATTGATATAATGTATGGGCTGTACATTGAATTTGCTGATAATTGCCTGCTTGTCTAAAGCGATGCCGTATCTTCCGTAGCGTGACATATGGCCGTTGACCTTTGAAAGGGGAATGTCACAAAAGCACGTCATGGGGAAGGCGATTTTATGTAATCCCTCGATCCTTAAGTAATCCAAGGGTTCAATGACATATCGGGGGATGATTGCCTGGTTCTTTAGGATCATTTCCAAAAATTCCGGCTCTTTCATATAATTGCATAAGATATTTGCGCTGTTGTTCCATTTTAGGCGATCTGGCAGTTTTGCCGTGCCTTGTAATTGCGTTGTATCCTTCAATAAATTTCCCACCTTTGTATGCCGCGGTTAAATTTGCTGCCTGCAGATCCATTATAAAGAAAAAACGGAATAATGGCAAGGGATTCCGGTTGCAAGGATGTAATTTCAGATTAGGCGGCATAGCCCCGATTACAAGGGCTGTACTGTCTTTTCGCGTTTCCATGCGTCTTGCCGTTTCGGCTGCGTGGCAGAAAGAAAATTATATTGAAGGAGATAGCCTGCTGCCCCCTCTCCAAAAGTGTGGTATAATTTTTGAAAAGGTTTTGGATTTGATGTAGTATTTGCCGCTGAAACTGTAGTATATAGGTGAAGCCGGAAAGGAGGCGGTGTGATGATAGAAGATGAAAAAATTATTGAACTGTTTTTTGTGCGTTCAGAACAGGGCATACGGGAGCTGGATATAAAATACGGTAAAGTTTTCCACAAGTTATCGTATAACATTTTAAACAGCAGGCAAGACGCGGAGGAGTGCGTCAATGACGCTTACTTAGGAGCCTGGAACGCAATCCCTCCGGCGAAGCCGAGCCCGCTGCTGGCCTTTATCTGTAAAATCGTTCGGAACACTTCACTGAAAATCCATTACAGAAAGGAAGCAGCTAAACGAAACAGCACTTACACGATTGCTATGGAGGAAATCGAAGCCTGTATAGCAGACCCCAACACAGTGGAAGCCGAGATTGAAGCCAGAGAGTTAGCACGTATCATGGAAAGTTTTCTGGACACGCTGACTGTTGAAAACCGCGTTATCTTCATGCGCCGCTATTGGTTTTTGGATAGCTGTAAGGACATAGCCGAGTTTGTAGGGCTTACGGAGAAAAACATCTCTGTCCGGCTGAGCCGTATCCGTCAGAAAATGAAAAGCTATTTAGCGGAAAGAGAGGTATTTGTATGAATGCAAAGAAGTTTTCCGAAGCCATGAGTGAGCTTGACGCTAAGTATGTTGATGAAGCCATCAATTATAAAAGGAAAACTAAGAAACCCGTTTGGGCTAAATGGGGAGCTGTTGCAGCTTGTGTGTGTCTTGTATTGTCTGGCGGCTTTCTGTATCAGGCCGAAAACCGTTATCCAATGAAAGAAGTCGCAAGTACAAATAACGGTGATTCAGCAGAAATATATACACTGCCGCATTGGGAAGATATGGAGATTTACAACCAGTATCCTCAAATTATCATCAATGAATTAGAGTATCAAGCAAATTGGGGAGAGGTTTCTGCAAGTCAGCTAGGTGTGGAGCTGGGCAAGATTACCGCATATGGTTGGGATGAATATGCGAATATTGCCGGAGAGGATGCAATCCGTTATTGCAATGCAGCCATTT
>VSOC01000356.1 GCA_009774615.1 Lachnospiraceae bacterium | reverse complement strand
GATACTTTGTGTTTTGTAGAAAAAACTGTAAATGAAGATATTTGTTTTAATTATAGAATACTTAGCAAATGTAGAAGAATAGCCGTTAGCAATCAAATTAAATATTTTTATTTTCAGGGCGAGAAAAGTATTAGTACTGGGATGCTGGAGAAAAAAGATTTAGCATTGCTTAAGATTTCAAGAGAGTTGGTTAATTTAGCGAATGAATCTAATGATAAGCGAATTGTAGAACTTGCAAAAATGAAAGAAGCAAGAGCATATTTCTCGCTATTGGCAAGAATTTCCAGATATGGAATGGATGCAGCTATAGAAAATCCTAATAATTTGGTTAAAAAGTTAAAAAAAAGATTGAGAAAAAGTTTAGTTTTATTGATGAAATCTCCAATGTCTATTACAAGAAAAATTTGTGCAGTGGCATTTTGTGTAGACTTTAGCTTAACTAAAACAATTATTGCTGTATTTCCGAAATTTAGAAAAGGATTTTAGCCGATGAAAAAGATATTAATCGTGGATATTGGCCCGACTTGCGGCGGCGTTGAAAAAATTGTAGATAGTATTTATGAACGCCTGAATAAAGAAGAGTACAATATTGATTTCCTTGTATATGGAGAAAAATGTAATAACGAAGGTAAATACAGAAATTTTGGCACTGTTTACAAAGTATCAAGGAGATATAGTAATCCACTCAAACATTATAAAGAGATAAAAAGTTTTTTTATAAATCATAGGAACTATGACATTGTGTGGATACAAACAAGATCGAGCAGTAATATTAATGCACATAGGTTTGCACGTCGTTATACAGGGGCAAAAATTATTACACATTCGCATGCAATTAAGCCAGAAACACAAAACAGATTTCATAGAGTAATTACTTCTTTGTTTATGAAATTTAATCAGAGAACATTGTTATCTTGTACGGATTATGCTATTGCCTGCTCGAAAGCATCTTATCAATATATGTTTGGAAAGCAATATAAAGGTAAGGGGAAAACAATAGTTAATGGAATTGAACTGGAAGAATTTAAATATTCCAAGGATTTTAGAGAAAAAATACGGGAAAAATATAGTATTCCTAGAGATACTTTTA
Source organism: Lachnospiraceae bacterium (assembly GCA_009774615.1). GTDB lineage: Bacteria > Bacillota > Clostridia > Lachnospirales > Lachnospiraceae > Caccovicinus. The sequence goes on along the minus strand of VSOC01000356.1, from coordinate 1,186 downwards.
TTTTAGGACATGTGGGGAGAATTGTTCCAGTAAAAAATCATAGATTTATTGTTGAAATCTTTAAATATGTACACAAAGAAAAAAAGAATTCACTTTTGATGTTTGTTGGGGATGGGCCAGATAGCAATGAGATTAGAAATTATGTTAAACAATTAAAATTAGAAGAGTATACATTGTTTGTTGGAGAAAAAGATAATGTAAGTGAATACTTATCTGCAATGGATGTATTTGTTTTACCGTCTTTATTTGAAGGCTTGTCTTTATCAGCCATTGAGGCGCAGGCTTCTGGATTGCCAACGTTTATAAGTGATGGAGTTCCTGAAGATGCAATGGCAACATCAAATGCTTATAGAATCAGCCTTAAAGAACATCCTTCTCAATGGTCAAAAAAAATGATGGAAAGTACAGGCGAACAAAAACGTGAAAATGCTTACATAGAATTGATTGGAACAAAGTTTGATATAGATTATACAGTAAATGAAATAAAACAAATATTTGAAATGTAGGTGCAGAATGAAAATATCTATCTTCATATTGTATGTGTGTTCATTTATATTTATATATAATGTTCCATTCACAGGAAGCCCTTTAAGCGGTTCAAAGTTAATGATTATTTTTATTGCAGCATGGTTGATCATACGGAGCAGGAAAATTGTTTTCACAAAAAATTTGATAAAGATTGTTGCCTGGATGATTGTATTGTTATTTTACTCATTAGCAAATGTTTTTTTGCAGAGGACAGGTGATTTTGCACTGGTATATGCAGAGATACTTTTTATTTTGAATCATATATTAGGATGTGTATTATTGGTAAACTTGTTTCAGACGATGGGCAAATCGCAAGTGAAAGATATTTTGCACATGTTAGTAGTAATCTCATTTGTGCAGTCAATTATCATTATTCTATCTATGCTTATTTCTCCCTTTAATGCATTTATTTCCAGGATTGCCTTTATTGAAGGAAGAGATAATCTGCAATTAAGATATGGATTTGCAAGAGGATATGGATTGGCAGCTTCAGTTACCTATGATTTGGCAGTATGCCAGGCTTTTGCAATAATGTTTATTCCCTATTTAATACAAAAAACAAAAAATTCTCGTATGAAAATGTTTTATATTTTGTCATCATTTCGAATACTTTTTTCTATTTTGACACTGGGAAGAACAGGATTGATTGGGGTAGGTT
>VSOC01000355.1 GCA_009774615.1 Lachnospiraceae bacterium | reverse complement strand
AAGGCTTGCAATGTATTGAGGGTTGTTTTATACTGTTAGCAGTAGTGATTTTTGTTGTCTGAATCTATGCGCGAAAGGGTAAATGTTTAGCGAACAGTTTATGGCGTGCGACATTTCTTTTTCCCGTCGGAGCACGCCGTTTATACACTGTTTGCTAAATGTTTCTTTCGCGCATAGATTAGTTTACATAAATCACAAGTACGTTATCAATAATCATACTTTTTACTACCAAATAGCCCCCAAAACGTTTGATTAAATCTTCCGTTTTTCCGCCGCCGATATATTGCAATCCATGGAAACCATCATGGCGGATGGAGATGTTGCCTTCAAATTTTAATGCTTCCAGTATTGTGGATAACTTAGACCTTTTCAAACGGGATTACCTCACCTTCTTCAATTAGACGGAAACCATTATTTACAAGCTGAATCTGCATTTTTTGGATTCCTTTATCTGTGTAGTGCTTTACCTTGCTGATACGTCGGATAAATGCGCTTGTGTTTTTGGTGCGGTCATCGGAATACTGGTCAGTTAGCGGAATGTTGCTGATTAAAAATACCTTAGTGTAACAGGCGTATTTATTGGCGTAGCGGCAGGGCAGTTCTAAAGGATAGCCGTCTAAGTAGTTGAGCATATCGGATAACTTAACCGAACTGCGGAACTCTTCAAAGATGACTACGTCCTGACCTTTGTAATTGTCGAATGGGTGGGAGTAGTCCGTTACCCGGAACACGTTGGAATAACCATATTTATCCATTACGGAACGGGTTTTTCCTGTGCCGGTTGCGCCGTAGATGTAGCAAATATCAAGGTTTCGCCAATGGTCTTTGTATTTTTCCTGGATGATGGTTTGACGTGCAATTTCAATCTTATCCAGGTTTAAAAGACTTTCGGGTATTTGCTCCATTATTTGATAATTGCTTAAGCCGTCTTTTAACATGGCGTAAATATCATCGATATCTGATTTGCGGCCTTTTCGTTCAACGGGCATCTCGCCGTGTTCCTCGAAGGTATCGGGGACACAGGTTTCATGCTTTTTGTCTTTTTCCCATTTGCCCGTTTTGGAAACATATTCCATGTTTTCCTGGGCTGTACCGTTGCACATTTCAAAGTGTGCAGTAGGAAATTTTTTCTTTAAGCTGGAAAACCGTATACCGCCACGACCTTGGATGAATAATCTTCGAAAAACATCAAAATTAAAAACAGTAAAAATTTTATCGTAGAGGATAATAGTACTATAAATATGTAAATTATCCCCAATTAATCAACTTAGAAACTATATTGCAAATAAAAATTATATGTGCTATAATGAAAGCAGTCAATGCATGACAAATCCATGAGGAAAGAAAAAACCCTGAAAGAGCCTACCTTCCAGGGCATTTTCTTTTTTTACGGAAAAGTAACCGGGGTTAGTTACCTACCTACTACCATCTAACCACTTGATGATATAGTGGGATACTACACCACCCACGACGGCAGAAATGCATGACAAAATAAATTCCATGAGGTCACCCCCTTTCTGTCACCAGTTTAGGGGAGGTAACAAAAAGAGTATAGCATATATTGTCGAAAAATGGAATAGCTTCAATTGTATAAAGATTCAGACAACTTTGTCTTCAGCAAGCCGGATGTATGGTCTTGTGTGTAGAATTGTCTGAATCTTTGTTTCTGCAGAACTTTTCAACCGTGTAATTTATATCCTCACGCTTGTAATAAAGCTTAATGACCAGACTGCCGTTTCCTGTCAGAATAAAACTATCGGGTGTTGTAAGGCTGGTATCAAGTTTAAATCCGTCGTAGGTTTTTGTGGTATAAGCAGCTATATCACCAGCGGCACCAGTTAGGCTTTCTTCATCTGCTTCTGTAAAGCCTTCGCTGTCAAGGTTTTGCTTGTAATGCTCTACTTTATAGGTATCCTGATAGTCAATGTCAAGGCCACAAGCACTTAATTTTTCAGATACTGTACCTAAATCTTGAAGGCCAGATACAGAATTATAAGCAGTCATGGATGTAGCATTATCTTTTGGCAATTGTAAGTTTGGGGAAAGATTAAGCTTCTCCGCTTTTTGTAAATCGATATTGACGCCGTGTTTCGTGTGCCACCAGAGAGAGCATTTGTCTTTCGTAAATAAATGATTTGCTACCCCTGTTTTTGCATAAGTTTGGGCATCATCCATATTACTAAAAACTTTAATCGGCATATTCATTACAGAGTTAATATCAATAATCTTTTTTGACCAGGTAGCCGTTAAAGAAGTGTCTTTAACGTTAAGCTTACCTGTATCTGTCCAGTAACTAG
>VSOC01000354.1 GCA_009774615.1 Lachnospiraceae bacterium | reverse complement strand
GTTAATGCACGTACAAGAATTCTGGCTTATATCAATAAAGGTTTCTCCTTTACATTTCGGGCAGTTGATCATCACATCCCTTAATGCCGTAAATACCTCTTGCCACTTCTTTTCCTGAACCCGATGTGTAGTATCTGAACCTACCATAGATTCATGACTGAAAGCTTCCTCAAACGTTTCCCTGACAAACTCCGGATACACCGGCCAGAACTTTATTTCATTTACATGCACGCCCCTGACAGGCCTGTTTGTGTCATCCAAGGGATCCCAAACAAACACAGGCTCGCTACCATAAAATTTACGTTCAAGTTCTTCTGTCAAGCAAGGACACATAGTTTTCTTGCCCTCCAGCGGATGATTCAGGAATAGCAACAGATACAGAACAACAGCAAGCGAAAAGCGATCCGTATGTATATCCGGACGTTTCTTACCCATAACAACCTCCGGAGCCATGTATCTGCATTTTCCGGCTATACCCAAATTCTCGCCGTAAGGCGCTACATTATCATTGTCACAAATCAGCACGTCACCAGTCTGCGGATTCACAAAGAAGTTTCCATCATTAAGATCCTGATAGCTGAATCCGCTTCTGTGGAGTTCCCTGAATCCATTAGTAATACAGAGTGCCGCATTGATGAGTGCATCTATGCTTGCAAATTTAGCTTTTGCCAACAGGAAAAGAGAGAAATCCTTATATTCCGGAGGCCTAAGCTCCATAAGATACCCAAAACTTCCTTCGAAATACTCTGTGATTTCAAGAGGCCACAAAAAAGCACTTGTTGGTGCTCCCTGTTTTATATTGTTTTGGATATTTCTGTAAAACTTGTCCGCATTGCTCAACTTGTTGCCAAAGTACCACTTCAAAGCTAACTGCTTGCCGTTATAATTCACTTTGTAGACAACACCCTGGCCACCTTCACCAAGCTTCTGCAATACTTCAAGTTCCCCACCTGATGCGGTTTTAATTTTTTGACCTTTCTGAAATTCTTTCAAGCGATTCACCTCTTTTCCTTTCGTTGATTAACTACACATTGCCTCCGAAAGAACGTACAATCGCCTCTAAACCGCCCTGGTAACCAGCCGCAACTGCATTGAACTTCCATTCTCCATTCTTGAAATAAATCTCAGCAACAACCAGAGCCGTTTCAATGGAGAATTCTTCCTCAAGATCAAACTTAAGTACCGGCTCACCAACAGTGTCAAACTCGTCTGCCATCTTCGCTATTCTGATATATGCATTCGAAACCTGTCCAAAATTCTGACCACGTTCTACTGCGTCATGAATTGTTACGCAAATAGCGATTTTCTTAACGTCATCCGGAATTTTGGTAAAATCAATCATGATGACCTCATCATCACCATCACCGTCACCGGTAAGGTTGTCTCCAGTATGAACAACTGCCTTATTACGGCTTTCCAGATTGTTGTAGAAGATAAAATCCTCATCTCTCTGAAGTTTTCCACTGTCCCCCAGCAGGAATGCTGATGCATCCAGATCAAAATCGTGGCCGCCATCATAACGATTCGTATCCCAGCCTAGACCTACCAGAGCCAACTTCATAGTATTATCTAGGGAAACCTTCTGTCCTTTTACTAAACTAATTGCCATTTTTTCCTCCTTCTATATAACGTGTGATAAAATATCTTTTATTCGACTACGGTTACTTGATTGTTATCTGTACAGCTGAATCAAAGAATCAAACCTGCTGGCTTCCTGCACCGGCTGTCCAATCGCATTAAACTTCCACTCGCCATTCTTCCTGTAAATCTCTCCAACAACAAGGCCAGTCATGTTGTTATAGTTATCCGAAAGATTGTAGCGGCAGATTTCGGTGTTGTTATCCATATTGACAAGACGAATGAATGCATTCCTGATCATTCCAAAATGCTGATTCCTTGCCCTTGCGTCGTAAATGTTAACGACGAATACGATTTTATCAATGCTGGTTGGCACCATGCTTAAATTGACCATAATCTGCTCATCGTCCCCGTCGCCTTCACCGGTAAGATTATCGCCTTGATGCACGATAGCTCCGCTACTGTGCCGCAAATTACCGAAATACACGCAGCACTGGCTAATATCATTAGCAACAATTTTTCCATTTGCGCCACAAAGAATTGCAGAAGCGTCACAATCAATAGCCTGCGTCTGTCCTCCTCCGAAAAGCTCCTTTAAAAATCCACCTCCGTTGCTCTGCTGCGCCTCATCCCAGCCAAGGCCGACCATAACCTGTCTAAGACCTCCGCCGCCTTCGCCATCACCGGCATATCCGAATCGCTCCCCATCACGATGCCAACCTTTGCCATA
>VSOC01000353.1 GCA_009774615.1 Lachnospiraceae bacterium | reverse complement strand
CTGCATTGCTTCGCTTCCTGGTCTGGTGGAAAAGCTGGAAGATGTGGTTACAAGCGTTGAATCACTGGAACAGACAATCAAAAATATTGATTTTCAAGTGTGAGAAAGGAGAACGCATGAAAGAACAGATCATTGCATTATTAGATGGGGCATCAGAAACCCAAATCAGGCTGATATACCATTTCATCAGGGCGTTTCTGGTAAAATAAAAGTTCCTCACCTAAGCAAGCGAGGGACAAGCCGCATGATAAACACACAGCCCCAGCAAGGCAAGTTTACCATGCGGCGGTATATTTCTTAAGCCCCCTATTTAAAACGGCTATATGGGTTTATATGAGCGTCAGGACTTAACAAAACTACACAAAACTTCACGTTGTTATCAAATGTTATCCTTCGGAATTGTTAGTAAATGTTAGTTTAAAGGAATGTTAAACTAAGTGAAAAAGGCTTTTAATCCCCCATTTCAAATGGGGGTTGCTAATTTTAAAAAATTCAAAGTGGGTGATGGATTGAAAATCAGGGTTGCATATACAGAGGACGAGAGGGAGAAAAAGCGGCTCCTTGAATGGGCGGTGAAGCGTCTGTTTTCTGATACCGTAGTGAAAGAAACGGCAGAAAAAGACGGCTTTTTACATACAGTTTTGACAGTACCGAGACCTAAGAAAACCTAAGATTCCGCAAGATAAAGGATGTATATTGACGATATCCCATATATGTGGTAGGATAAACATAGGATGAAATATGGCATGAGTACCGCCCTATGGGGTTAGTCTTGGTTTCAAGGCATGGGAAATGATCAGCCTGACGGCTGGTTGTTGCTCATGCCTTTTTCATTTGGAATAGCCCACTTCGGGCGTAAAAAGAAGGGAGATTTTCAGACTATGGAAGATAACAACATCAACCAGAACACAGACCTGGCAGCCAATCAGGGGGCAGGGGAAAAGACTTTCACGCAGGAGGATGTAAACCGCATCGTTGGGGAACGCCTGGCCAAAGAGAAGGCAAAGAACAGCGGTGAAGCAGACCTTGCGAAAAGGGAACAGGAACTTGCACAGCGGGAATTGCACATGAGTGCCAAGGAACTGTTATCAGAAAAAGGATTGCCCGTGCAGCTTTTTGAGGCTCTTAACTGCACCGACAAGGAAACAATGGAAAAGAGCATAGCAACAGTAGAAAAAATATTCAATGAGTATAAGGCGAAAGCCACAAGCGGGATAAAGCTTAAAGGATTCCAGCCGGGGGCAAGCGGCAAAGTGCCGAATGCAGGGGCGGCTGGTGATCTGGAAATCAGAAAGGCTATGGGGCTTCGCGCTTGACGGAAAGGATTAAACCATGGCTATCAATTTAGCAACAAAATTTTTGCCGTATGTTGATGAAAAATTCAGCACGGAAAGCAAGAAATCACTCCTGACCAATCAGGACTTCGATTGGACGGGGGCGCACACTGTAAAGGTGTATAAGGTCAGCACTTCCCAGATGAACGACTATAAGCGGAACACCCCGGAAGGAATGACGGGTTCCCGGTATGGTGAGGTGAAAGACCTTGACGCAACCACGGAAGAGTTCACCCTGAAGAAAGACCGTTCATTCACTTTCGTTATCGACAAGCTGGACACGGACGAAACCGCACAGAATTTACAGGCGGCTTCTGCATTGGAAAGGCAGGTCAGGGAAGTGGTGATCCCGGAAGTGGACACTTACACCTATGGGGTAATGTGTGCCAATGCGGGGCAGAAACCCGCTGCAAAAGCACTTACCAAAGATAACATCTATCTGGAAATCATTGCTGGCAACAATGCCCTTGACAATGAGGAAGTGCCGGAAACGGGGCGGATTATCGTTGTTACTCCTGATGTGTATGTGCTGATGAAGCAGTGCAAGGATATTACAATGGAAACCGATATCGGGAATGATCTAAGGCTGATAGGCGTTATCTCTAACCTTGACGGGGCTATGATTATCAAAGTACCTGCTAATCGCCTACCTAAGAACTTCGGCTTCCTGATCGCCCATCCGTGCGCTACGGTTGCGCCTACCAAACTGGAAGATTACAAAATCCATGAAGACCCGCCCGGTATCAGCGGTTCATTGGTAGAAGGGCGTATTGCCTATGATGCCTTTGTTCTGGATAACAAGGTAAAGGCGTTGTTTTATCAGGAACAGCCAGCAGCCAGCAAATAAAAATTTGATAAAGATGCCCCGGCTTTCTATCCTCTGATTGTCGGGGCATTTTTGGAAAGGTGGGGCAAATGACCGCAAAGGAATATCTTTCAGAAGTTCAAAGACTTCAAACAATGATTGAACATAAACGGGAT
>VSOC01000352.1 GCA_009774615.1 Lachnospiraceae bacterium | reverse complement strand
TGGATTCTTTCTGGCAGTTCTTTCATTTGTGACCTCCTGTATTCAGTTTTCCAGAATCCAGTTGTTCGTGTCCCTGTCCATGTGAATTTATTAGGCAACTGAACTCTTCACGAACAAGTATGGCATAAGTTTGCTAGATTTTTGATATCAAATTTTTTCATTGCCCGTTTCCTCCCGCTTTAATCTGTCTTTTTCTTATATTTTCAATAACACCTTATACTGACCTTTGCCTCACATTATCGGTATCATTTTCCATAAAAAAACTGCTCCTGGAAAGCAATATCGCCTAAAATTTTTTCTTCAGGAATATCGCTTTCATCCAAAGATACGATCCATTTATCTTCTGTATCATCAAAACGATGCCATACCGCAATGACTTTTCCTTCAAAATATGTTAAGGGCTTGTCTGCTCCAAATATATACACATCCTGTTCTTCGCCGTCACCGGCAAACACACCTTCAATATAGCCATAGTTTAGGGAATAAATTAATTCAGGATACCAGGGATGTGAACTTCCTAATGGACGGTCAATTCTTCCCTTTACCATTTTTCCAATAATATAACGATAATCTGGTTCATCCGTTCCCATTGCACAGAAAAAATAATCCAATGTCGGTACTAATCTTTTCTTCTTATGCAGCTCTCTGTTTTCCCGGTATTTTCCCGATATTTCGTATATAAATCCCATTTTTCCATGTACTGTTCAGTTCGTAATATAGTTAAGCAAAACATTGGTATCCATCAGCACTGCCATATTTTGCATTCATAGCTTCCTCTCTTTTTTCTTTTATTATATTCAAAAATGAATCATTTCGCAAGCAATAGCTTTCAAACCCTATCATTTTTACAAAAAAGCGTGACTTTGTCACTGAATCCATTTACTATTTTCTGTATACTGAAAAAAACTTATTTTACAAGGAGAATGACCATGGCAAAGCGAAAAGCAGTAGTCAGTATTCAGGATTGTGTTGCCTGCGGATGCTGTATAAAAGTCTGTCCAAGAAATGCAATCTCCATCCCCGACGGCATCTATGCCAATATTCATCAGGACCTGTGCGTCGGGTGCGGAAAATGTGCGAAGGAATGTCCCGCAAGTGTTATTACATTGGAGGTGGTTGGGTGATGAAAGAAAAAAAGAACTGGTATGATTACCTTTGGATCGCTTCCCTTACTTATCTGATCCTGGGGTTTTTCAATATCTTATTCGCCTGGCTGGGGCTTCTCTGCTTCTTTATTCCCCTTCTTATCTCCATTATCCGGGGAAATAAAGCCTATTGTAACAGATACTGCGGCAGAGGACAGCTATTTTCCCTTATCGGCGGCAGATTTGGTCTTTCCCGGAAAAAAGACGTTCCCAGGTGGATGAAATCCAAGTACTTCCGCTATGGATTTTTAATTTTCTTCTTTATTATGTTTTTTCAAATGCTGTGGAACACCTGGCTGGTATTTGCCGGGACAAACGGCTTAAAAACCGCCGTAACCCTGCTCTGGACCTTCAAACTTCCCTGGCATTGGGCCTATCACGGCACCCTGTTCTCCGATGGCGTCGCTCAGTTTGCCTTTGGCTTCTACAGCGTAATGCTTACTTCCACCGTACTTGGCCTGATTACTATGATTTTATTCAAGCCCCGCTCCTGGTGTGTCTACTGCCCGATGGGAACCATGACCCAGCTTATCTGCAAAGCCAAAAACATGACTGCATCGCAGAAATCATCCCCATCCGGGCACTCGTAAACACAAAACCCTTCGAGGAGGACTTCGTCCAGTAAGGTATGAAACACCTTCCGGCATATCTTAATATACAAAAAGACGCATGGTTTACCATTTCCTGTTCCATGCGCCTTTACTCACTTATTTTGATATTAAACGGCTTCTCTGTCTTTTTATCCTCTCTTCCCCTCAGCAATCATTCTCTCCACTGCCTGTTTTACATACGCCGGGTCGGTTGCCAGGTTAAAGGTTTTGCTAGGTGCCATGCAGGTAATCAGGCGCTGATAATCCGCTGCGTATTCGATGTCTTATCTGAAACTTCCGACTCGGCTTATAAGATTATGATGTATATGAATTTCAAAGACTATGATAACTACCATACCTGTGAAAACACCTACTGGGGCTACATGGAGCACTACGACGCCCTCGCCCAGAAGCTAAAAGTTTCCCGGGAAGATATCTATCCGACTGCTGAAGCTTTACAATATGCTTTCCGTGTTGTAGGCGCATTTCCTGCACGGTGACTTTGTCACTGAAACAATACACCAAACATGATAAAGTTAAAACAGATAAAGAAAAGATGTGCAAAAAAGCGCACAAAAACAAAGAAATACCCTCC
>VSOC01000351.1 GCA_009774615.1 Lachnospiraceae bacterium | reverse complement strand
TTTCTCGAAAAAATACCTCAATCGACCACCGTTCAATATAAATGGTCAGGATTTCTTCTATACTTAAAGTACAATTCATACAAAGGAAAGCACACAGGGCCGAGGGTTCTCCAAATGCATTTTCAGGGTAACTTAACAGCACAACGGCTTTCCCTACTCCATTAACAGATCCTTCATAGCGATAGACTTTGTATTTCCTTTTCCCCACAGTCATGGTGTGGATGGAAGGCATACTTTCTTTCATGTAAGAGGCCAGTTCGCTTACCTGCATTTTATACCCGGCAGGATAAAGAATCCGGTTTGTTTTCAGTGCGCCAACCGTAAAAAAACCTTTTCTGATAAAAGCCTGGATGATATCTGCGGAAGTATACCAGCTGTCATATAGAAAAAAGGATGGGAATGGTGGTGCAGGTAGCTCCTGGGCAATTTCCTGTACAATCTTTATTTTTGACTTTGATTTGTCGTACATGATTACAGCATAATTAAGGACAAATCCATTACAGGAAAGCATGATGGAAACTGCCTGATGCCCATAATCCTGCCTGCGTTTGAGATGGGATTGATGGAAATACGCATCTTCAATTGGATGCAAAGCCCGTGACGAAGGCTTTGTTTTCGATGAAATCGTATCATCCACAATACAGAACACAGGTTTGCCGGAACGCAGGGATTCTCCATAAATGGTTCGGACAACGGCTTCTTTAAGGATCATTTCCAGTTTTGCATCATCCCATTTTCCATGGTTAAGGAAATGGGCAATGGTGGTGCGATGGCAGGGGCTGGCACAGGCAAAATCAACGGTTTTTCCCCGGTAGCCACGTAAAAATACAGAAATCAAGATCGATAAAATATGGTTCATTACTGTTGATGAAAAAATTTGACCTAAATTTAACCGAATTAATCTATTGTAAATTACTGAAGAATGGTATATACTGTTACCCATAAGACATCCTCCTTTTTAGGCACTGTTAGTGTGGTAACTACAGTATACACCTTAAATTGGTTGATGTCTTATTTTTTGTGCATTTTGACAATAAATTTTAAATTTGCTCTTTTATAGTTGTATATTTGTTTATATTTTTAACCTGTTCTTTGATAGAAATTGATAGAACTATATAGAAAACTCCCGGGAATGCCAAACGATTGGCTATATCCCGGGAACTTATTTTGTTATGTTTGGAATTTTTTCATCTATGTATTGTGTACGGAATTCTTTTACTAGTATTATAGTTTTTTATCTGGGTTTTATACAATAATTTATATGGCCTTTTTATAATATTTTTTATAACATTTTCTATAATGCTTTTTAAAATATTTTAGGTACTTCATCCTTATAGTGCGTAAGAATATCTTCAACATCACAATCCAGAATATTGCAAAGTGTATCCAGAGTATTGGTATTAATCACTTCATTCATACGCAGCCTGTGCAGCAATGAATTGCTGATATTATAATCCTTAATCAATACATATTGTGAGATTCCTCTTTTTTTCATTGTTACCCAAAAATTATCATATTTAATCATAAACTTACCTTCAACTTTGAATTGATATTTCGTTACTGTTCACATGTTCACAGCAACGATATTTCTTCTATCTCCTGAACAATTCAATGTTCCCAATGGATTTAAATTTATAAAAAAGAATATTTGTAGAAAAACGTTTTGCTTTGTTCATTTTTCCTGTGAATGTCTTATTCTTTTATCAATATCTTAAAGGGATTATCGGTTCAACTTTTTCGGGAATAATTTCCATTATTTCTTCCACAGAACAATCCAAAATAGAACACAACATTTCTAATGTATGTGTCGAAACATACTTGTTATGTTTCAGACGCCCAATCTGCCCGGCACTAACACCATAATATTTAATAAGGCAGTATTGTGTCATATGCTTTTTCTTCATGGTAACCCATAAACGGTCATATTTTACCATCACGCTCACCTCCCGATTTTCTTAATGTATCTTATAAGTTTAATCAACATAGCAATTTCTTCTCCAAAAATCTCCAAAAAGAAAAGAAGAAACGACTTATGATGTATAGAAATGCTTCTCTTCTATTTTCGCCTATTTTACCGAAATTTTCAAGTATTTTTCGCGTTTTATCAAAATTTTTGCGATATTTTTTTTATGTTTGCGATGAATACTGGTTCTTACAGGTTGATTCGGATACTTAAGAGAAGGAAATCTTGGTAAAAAAATATTTTTATCAGAAAAAAATAGAGTTTATTTTTAATTTTCGGAAAATTCTTGCTTTTTGTCTGTTTTTAGAGCAGGAGGGAATTTATTCCAAAAAGGTGAAGAAGAAGGGATAATATGCATTATCGGAAGTAA
>VSOC01000350.1 GCA_009774615.1 Lachnospiraceae bacterium | reverse complement strand
AAGTAGCTTGACGGAGCCTGGTATTTTTTTTAATAGACCGGTGCGATGGCTTTGGGCTGGAAGTAGCTTGACGGGGCATGGTATTATTTCCTGGAATCCGGTGCGATGGCTACCGGCTGGCAGGAAATCGGGGGAGTGCGTTACTATATGGAGGCTTCCGGGAAGATGGCAGCGAATACGGTTCTTGAAGATAACGGGGTGCGGTATCAGGCAGACGGAAACGGGGCGTGTACGCCGGTGGTGGAAGAGGAAGTAAGCCTGGTTCCTCCCGGGGCGGAGAACGGACAGGATTTGCCAGGCCCTGAGGGCAGCAGCCTGACAGAGCCGTTTCCTGGATGAAATTGTGAAAAAGAAGGTAATGCCATAAAAAATTTAAGGTAGATAGTTGAGCGGTTCCTTTGTTATATTCTCATAGAAATAGGGAAAATTCTTTATTTTAGGGGTTGCTATGCAGAAATCACAGTTTTTCGATATTGTAAGTTATGTGATTGGAGTTGAAACAGATAATTAACGATAAATTAGCAAATTTGAAACCATGCACAAATTTGTCTGCCATGAAATGACAGATTTGAGACTTTTCATTTGCGATCGAAGTAAAAAATACGGAATTTTTGATTTGTGCATAGCACTGGCATAGTACCCGTTATTTACATCGACAATAGAATGTGAACACCAGAGGGAGACTTGTGACATTGGCAAGTCTTCCTCTGATGCTTTATTCGTTGCAAGCAGCGAAACTGCATAGAATATTGTCGAGGTTTATCTGGAAATGTGTCGGGCTATGTGGTATTATAAAAGGCAGAGTAATACACAGTCTGCTCTGGCAAAGATAAGGCAGGAGAACGGAATGGCAACAGATACTATCACGGTCAAGTCTTTTGGAGATATATTTCCCCGGACTGGCACTAATACCAGGATATCCTATGAACACCAGAAAAGGGCAATGGCTGGGTTGGATAAGATAAACCAGTCCCCGTCCTACAGTACGTTGGTCGTTTTGCCTACAGGTGGCGGCAAGACCTATACTGCCTCCACTTGGCTGCTGAAAAATGCGATTGACCAAAAAAAGAAAATCCTGTGGATTGCCCATAGGCAGATGCTTCTGGATCAGGCGGCAGAATCTTTTCAGAAATTTGCCTACACAGAGACGATTCCCCACGTCTCATCTTTCAGTTTCCGTATTGTCTCTGGCTCAACCAGCCATGACCGCACCAGTGATATCAAGTCTACAGATAATCTTTTGATTGTCAGTAAGGACAGTATTGGCAGGAATCTAAACCGTCTGGATCCGTGGCTGAAAGGCGAGAAGGAGATTTATCTGATTGTGGACGAAGCCCATCATTCAACTGCCAAGACTTATCGCCGTGTCATCGACTATGTAAAGGGAAAAGCTCCAGCAGTGAAACTAATTGGCCTGACTGCCACACCGTTCCGCACTGCGGAGGATGAGCAAGGGCTTCTTGCCAAGATATATTCAGACGGTATCAAGAACGGTCAAGTTGTCCACGGCGATGTGGGCATCACATACCAAATTGGGTTGAAGGAGCTTATCAACCGGCAGATTCTTTCCAAGCCTATTTTTGAGAGTTACTATACTGAGGAGATGTATGGTGATTCTCTTGGTCTTGACGCATGGGAAAGCATCCAGCATTTAGATACACTCCCGGACGATATCGCGGAGCAGATTGCTGTAAGTACAGCCCGTAATAAGCTGATAGTAGATACTTACCTCGCCAAGCAAAAGGAATATGGACAGACGATTGTGTTTGCGGTGAATGTCGTTCATGCGATTCAACTGTCAGCGTTGTTCAATAAGGCCGGCATCAAGACAGACTATGTTGTTTCTGCTATCAAGGATTCTGTCACTGGAGTGACCATTAGCCGTAAGGAAAATGACCGTAAGCTGGCAGCTTATCGGGATGGAAAACTTCAAATTCTTATCAACGTCAATATTCTTACAGAAGGTGTAGACCTCCCTCAGACAAAGACGGTATTCCTTGCCCGACCTACGGTGTCCTCCATTCTGATGACGCAAATGATTGGTCGTGCGCTTCGTGGTGTTAAAGCAGGCGGTACTGCCAGTGCCTATATTGTTTCCTTTATCGATAATTGGAATGAGCATATCGCCTGGGTGAATCCAGAAAGCTTGTTTGGCGGGAACAACGAGTTTGCAGACAATGAGACAGAACGGGCCAAACATGAACTTCGGATGATTGCTATATCCAAAATTGAGGAATTTGCTTCTGTACTGGACGATGCCGTAGACACATCTTCATTGGAGAAAGTTCCGTTCATTCAACGTATTCCTCTGGGAATGTATGCTTTTTCCTATTTGGAGGAA
>VSOC01000035.1:22176-33130 GCA_009774615.1 Lachnospiraceae bacterium | reverse complement strand
AAAGAATTTGTGTGAAATTTTCAAGGTGCTAACAATTTGGGGCAATATAAATTTATTTATTCGACCCCAACATCATCAACAATTCCTGTACCGAGCCTACTATGGTAGGGGCAAAAAATGTAGAGGAATCCATGGCGGAATTTGCCGCGGAGAAAGTTGCCATGATACAGAACGGAAACTGGGGATGGGCAATGATTTATGATTTGGACGGAAATAAGGTACAGGAGGAAAATGTGAAATTTCTTCCGATTTATACAGGGATAGAAGGAGAAGAGCAGCAAGGACTCTGCACAGGGACGGAAAACTATATTTGTGTGAACAGTAAAATTTCGGCAGCTGACCAGAAAGCATCTTTGGAGTTTCTGTCATGGCTGTTCGGCAGCGATACCGGAAAGAGTTACTGCAACGGTATTTTAGGGATGATTCCTCCATTTTCAACTTTTTCGGAGGAAGAACGCCCGGACAATCCGCTGGTGAAGGAAATGCTGACTTATATGAACGACGGGAGTCTGACTTCCATTTCATGGAACTTTACAAGCTTTCCGAGTCAGGAGTTTAAAAATCAGTTCGGCAGTTACCTGCTGGAATATACGCAGGGAAATATGGAATGGGATGCCGTGGTGGAACAGACGAAAGACACCTGGAAAAACGAAAAGAGTTTAATCAGTCAATAAGGTTTGGAGCGTGTGATAAACATGCTTTGAAAGAGGGAAGGGAAGGGCAGAGAATGAAACATGTTATTTTCTGCCCTTTTACAGAAAGACCATAGATGACAAACAATGACTGATAAAAGGAAAAGAGAAATAAGCGCTCCGTCTGGTGGGATGGGGCGCAAGGAGGGCTGTATGCAGAAAGCATTTAGGAAGAACTTTCCAATACTGGTATTGCCGACTTTGGCTGCGTATGTCATCGCATTCCTGATACCATTTGTTCTGGGAATATATCTGTCATTTACAAAATTTACAACGGTTACGGATGCCCAATGGATAGGGCTGAAAAATTATGCGATGGCTTTTAAGGATAAAGATTTTCTTTCTTCTTTATTTTTTACGGTAAAATTTACCGTGGTAAATGTGGTAACGGTTAATCTGGCTGCGTTTGCTCTGGCAAATGTCTTGTCGCAGACGGGAAAAGGGACAAATTTTTTCAGGACGGTGATTTTTATGCCGAACCTGCTGGGCGGCATTGTGCTTGGATATATATGGCAGGTAATCATTAACGGGGTACTGGCGTTTTCCAGAACCACATTGACGGCCAGTGCCAAATATGGCTTTTGGGGTATGGTAGTCGCCTTGAACTGGCAGATGATTGGCTATATGATGATTATCTATATTGCGGGCATTCAAAATGTTTCCGAGGATGTGAAGGAAGCCGCGATGATTGACGGCGTGACTAAAATTCAGATGTTGCGCAGAATTATATTGCCGTTAATTATGCCTTCCATTACCATATGCATGTTTATGACAATTACGAACTCTTTTAAGATGTTTGACTTAAACCTTGCGCTGACGGCAGGTCTTCCGGGGAAAAGCACTTCTATG
Organism: Lachnospiraceae bacterium; assembly: GCA_009774615.1. Taxonomy (GTDB): domain Bacteria; phylum Bacillota; class Clostridia; order Lachnospirales; family Lachnospiraceae; genus Caccovicinus. The sequence goes on along the minus strand of VSOC01000035.1, from coordinate 31,589 downwards.
ATTACCTTGGATATTTTTAACTCATTTTATAACCGTATGGGATATGAAGGGGTCGGGCAGGCGAAGGCAGTTGTATTCTTCGTTATCTTGGCTGTCATATCGGTGACTCAGCTGATGCTGACAAGGAAGAGGGAGGTGGAGAACTGATGGGAAAAGCGAATCGTATAGGGAAGAATATATTGCTGGCATTGATATCTGCCGTTTTTATCAGCCCTATCGTAATTGTTTTTTTTAACTCCTTTAAGAGCAAGCTGTTTATTAATAACAAGCCTTTCATGCTGCCGGACAGGGAATCTTTTGTAGGGTTGGGCAATTATATAGAGGGTGTGGAAAAAATTCAGTTTTTCAGGGCGTTTGCCATCTCTCTGACCATTACGGTATGTGCGGTTTCCCTTATTATCCTACTGACATCTATGACGGCCTGGTATATTGTGCGTGTAAAAAGCAGGTTTGCAAATATACTGTATTTTATGTTTGCTTTTTCCATGATGGTTCCTTTCCAGATGGTAATGTTTACTCTGGTGAAAATATCGAATATGCTGAACCTTGATAATTTGCCGGGCATCATTTATATCTATGTAGGATTTGGCTCAGGGCTTTCTGTTTTTATGTTTACCGGATTTATCAAATCTATTCCGGTTTCGCTGGAAGAGGCAGCTATGATGGATGGGTGTTCCATTATGGGGATTTACAACAAGATAATTCTTCCGGTTCTGAAACCTATTGTTGTTACGGTCAGTGTGCTGAATACCATGTGGATTTGGAACGATTATTTGCTGCCGTATCTGGTTATCGGGTCGGAATATAGGACAATACCGGTTGCCATACAATATTTGCGCGGCGGGTATGGTTCGATTGACTTAGGTCTGATGCTGGCGATGCTTGTACTGGCAATTATACCAATTATTGTATTTTATGTTTTTTGCCAAAAATGGATTATAAAGGGGGTTCTTTCAGGTGCAGTCAAAGGATAGGGGAGCAGAGGAATATAGAGAAGTATTTTATGAAAATTTGTGCCCAAAGGGATTCCGGAAGCGGCTGGATGAAATGCCGATAGCTTATCTGCCATTGGGGACTTTGGAGTGGCACGGGCCTCATCTGCCTCTGGGGGCAGACGGGATTCAGTCGAAAGGGCTGTTTAAGATAATGGCAGAAGAGGTAGGGGGGATTGTTCTGCCGTCTCTTTTTGTGGGGCCGGACAGGATATTCGAGGACGGCAGCAGGAAATATTATGGAATGGATATTAACACGGGGGGAACGGTAACTGTTTATGACACACAGCAGCTTCCGGGAAGTGCATACTGGGTTCCTGTCCGGCTGTTTGAGGATTTGCTGATGAATATTATGGAACAGCTGCACAGGGCAGGTTTTCAGGTGGTAATCGGACATGGACATGGCCCGTCCATTAAGTGTTTTCAGGGAATCAGAGAGAGGGTCAGGGAGGAATGGGGAATGTTCCTTTATACTGCTTGGGATTTCGCGCAGGAAGAAAAGCTGAAAATCCAAAATGACCATGCGGGTGCCAATGAAACATCGCTTATGATGGCATTAAGGCCGGAACTGGTGCAGATGCAGGAGGCTCCCGATAAATCCCGGCTGATTGGGGTGGCAGGAGAGAATCCGCTGGAGACGGCATCCGCAGAATTTGGACAGCAGATGATTAGGCATGCTTTGGAAAATATGAAGGAATGCCTTAGACGGGAATGCGGGTTTCTGAAGCTGTAAAAAGGATTTTTCTTGTCTAGGCGAATGTAGATGACCTGGGCTGTTTGCCCGTGTTAGAATCCTTACAAAGTCAAGATTGTGTTATGTATAGTAAAAAATACTGCAAGATTTTTTTGAAAAAATCAAGTAGGATAGTATCCAGAAGGTTCATCATCCATATAGACACAGAAAACCAAAAATAAAAGGAAAAAATAGTTAAAAAACATGAAAAGAATGGAGAAGAGCATGATGGAGAACAATACGCGTACTGCATGGTGGAAGGAAGCTGTGGTTTATCAGATTTATCCCCGGAGTTTTATGGACAGCAACGGGGACGGCATCGGGGATTTGCAGGGAATTATCAGCCGCCTGGATTATTTAAAAACCCTGGGTGTGGACGTGATTTGGATGTCGCCTATCTATCAGTCGCCCAATGATGATAACGGTTATGACATCAGTGATTACCAGGCAATTATGGAAGAATTTGGAACAATGGAAGATTTTGACGAACTGCTTTTCAAGGCACATGAAAAGGGGCTGAAAATCGTTATGGATTTGGTGGTCAATCACACCTCGGATGAACACCGCTGGTTTGTGGAGAGCCGGAAAAGTAAGGACAATCCATACAGCGATTATTATCTCTGGAGGGATGCAAAAAAAGACGGTTCTGCACCGAATAACTGGGGAGCGTGTTTTGGCGGAAGCGCCTGGGAATTTGACAAAGAGCGGGGGCAGTACTACCTTCATCTCTTTTCCAAAAAACAGCCGGATTTAAACTGGGATAACCCCAAGGTGCGCAGTGAAGTTTTTGCCATGATGAACTGGTGGTGCCAAAAGGGAATTGACGGCTTCCGCATGGATGTTATCAGCATGATTTCCAAGACAAAGGAAATGCCGGACGGAAAAATCCGCGGACTTTACGGGGATTTTTCTCCCTACTGCGTTCACGGCCCGAATGTTCATAACTATCTTAAAGAAATGAACCGGGAAGTATTGTCGAAGTATGACCTGATGACGGTAGGGGAAACCGCAGGTGTTACCCCTGAGGAAGCCTGCCGCTATGCGGGAAAGGATGAGCAGGAATTAAATATGGTGTTCCAGTTCCAGCATGTGGACTGCGGCGGAAAGTATGGGAAGTGGACGGATAAAAGAATGCCCCTGACGACCTTAAAGGCGATTCTCTCACGCTGGCAGAACGAACTCTACGGAAAGGCGTGGAACAGCTTATTCTGGGATAATCACGATCAGCCAAGGGCTGTATCAAGGTTTGGCAATGATGCACCCCAATGGCGTGTACTGTCGGCAAAGATGCTTGCCACCTGCCTTCACCTGATGCAGGGAACTCCCTATATTTATCAGGGCGAGGAACTGGGTATGACCAATTATCCTTTTAAAGATCCAGAGGATTTTCATGATATTGAAAGCATTCATGCCTACGAAGAGTGGTGCAAATCCGGTCGTGTTTCTCACGAGGAATTTTGGCCCTGCATTACCAGGATAAGCCGGGATAACGCCCGCACGCCGATGCAGTGGGATGAGAGCGCACAGGCCGGATTTACGAAGGGCGAGCCGTGGATGCCGGTTAATCCGAACTATAAGGAAATCAATGCCAAAGCTGCCCTTGAAGATCCCGGTTCCGTATTTTATCACTACCAGAAGTTAATTGCCTTAAGAAAACAGTATCCCATCATTGTCCACGGCGATTACAAGCTTCTTTTTGCGGACAGCGAAGAAATCTTTGCCTATCAGCGGACGTTGGGAAAGGAAAAGCTTCTTGTGGTCTGCAATTTTACGGATCAAGAAACGGCATTTACTTTACCGGAAGAGTTTGCCGGCGGCAGGTATCTGATTGCCAACTACGAAAATCCCGGAAAAGAGGGCGTGCTTCGGCCTTATGAGGCATTTGCTGTTTTGATTGGTTGAACTTCCTTAAATAGCCTAAACGCCCTGCGTTGGCGGCATTAGCTGAATATCCGGACGGACTTTGCCGCAGTTAAATGTTTTCAGCTTTTTTGCCGCAGCTAAACATTTTCGGTTTCCCTGCGGCAAAGAAGCTTTTGGAATAGTTCTTCTGCCCGGTTTCTTTCTTTCAGCATGGAAATCCAGCGCTCGGGGATGGACGAAAAGCCGTAGAATATACCGGTTAATCCGCCGGTGATGCAGGCGGTCGTGTCGGTATCATTGCCCAAATAGACAGCGCGTTTTACGGATTCTTCATAGCTTTTGGTCTGTTCCAGCAGCATAAAGGCACTGCGGAGGCTGTCTACCACATAGCCGCTTCCCGTGCCTTCCCAAGGGGCGTCCGGGCGGCTGCATCTCAATATCCTGGTAGGCGGGAAGCTGTTCGGGCGGATAAAATTCATAGGGAACACCAAGGGCATCTCCGATTAACAGTCCAAAAAGCCCGCCGAGAATCTTATCTTGTTTTTGATTCAGAGGGGGTGATTTTTTTGCATAGTTTTCTCCATTCCTTTCCAGGGCATAAACAAATCGTGAAAATTTCATCAAATTCTTTTGCTTTTTTCCATTCATAATCCATTGGGCAGGATAGTTATAGCGATTGTACTTTTGTTAGTAATGCATCCTGTAATACCTTTGAAAAGTTGATGCTTTTTTCCTCGCAGAGAGTATTCAGCCACATGGGGATACTTAATGTCTTTTTTACTGCTTTGTCGCTGTGCTGTCTTGCGTATTCAGTCATATCCACCAGAACCATATTGACAAAAGCATTGTTTACAGCGGATTCTATTTCAATATCTTTTAGGATGGCAGCAGGATGGATATCTTTTAATGAACTGGGAACAGGGAGGGTTTCTCCGTCACGCAGGGCAGTGAACAGATACAGACCACAGGCATCCTGCGCCATGCGCATAGCGTCAGCCACATTATCACCAAATGTTGCGAGATTTCCTAAATCAGGGAAGATGACGGATATTTTCCCCTCTTCTTCATAGAAAACAGCCGGGTATACATAATTCATCAATCAATGCTCCTTTCCGTGATTTATTTTAAAGGGCAGGGGCTTATTTCAGCCCCGCCTGATTTCGTATGGATTTAACAATACTTTTCGGGATGTCACCGGGATGATTTGGAACGCTTACTTTTCCGGGTTTTGTTGGATGTTTATATTGGTAATGTGAGCCGCTTATATCTGACACATACCATCCATCGTCTTTGAGCATCCGGTCGGCTTCTCTGAATCTCATGTATGTTTCCTCCTTACACCACTATAATAACACGTATTTTACGTATTATCAAGAGAAAAATAAAGCTCTTGAACAATTATAAATATTGTGATATAATAATTGTAAAAATATGGAAATACAAAATTACCTTTTCCATAGCAGCGAATCAAAAAACACAGACAGTCAATAGAGGACTGATAATGGATGAATGTTAGGATAAACCAGGCTGAAAAACTAAAAAAAGAAATTCGTCGAAAAAATTGGATAAAGCGGGTAAAAAAACAGAGAAAACGATATCTTTCGCGTGCCCTGAAGGGAAGTTCCATGCGTAAGTTTACATGGCAGAAACAGGCATTTTCGGAGATGCTCTCCTTTTTTCTTTGGGTCTGGCTGGGAGTGCTTATGCTGGCGGTAAGCTGGGTGCTTTTTTTAAGAATGGGGACAGCTTCCTTTGAGCAGTCCGACATTGTTCAGGAAACGCAGAATACGCAGGAAATGCAGGAAGAAGACTGGTCAGGGGAGATTTTCGGCGTGGAGGTACGGGTGCAGGACGGAAGGATTGTATTTTTTCAGGAAAGGAAAGGGAGGGTTTTGGAAGGCGAGTAGAGGAAGCAGGATTTCCTGTTACCGTAAACATTACGAATTACCATGAACATTACCAGTTTCCGGTTTAGTTTCCGGTTTATAAGATAAATTAATAGATAAAGCACTTGTAATTAGCTGTGCTTTGCATTATAATTTGTAGCATCACAGAAAAAATAATTAAGAAGATAAATCCAACAATGCAGGAAAGGACAGGGAAAAACGATGGAGAAGAAAGAATTATTGTACGAAGGTAAGGCAAAGAAGGTCTATACCACGGAAGATCCGGATGTATTAATTGTTTCTTATAAGGATGATGCTACAGCATTTAACGGGTTAAAGAAGGGTACGATTGTCGGAAAGGGTGCGATTAATAACCGGATGACGAATCATATCTTTAAAAAATTAGAAGCCAAGGGTGTTCCCACACATTTGGTTGAAGAACTGAGCGACCGGGATACTGCGGTAAAGAAGGTGGAGATTGTTCCGTTAGAAGTGATTATCCGCAATTTTTCGGCGGGAAGCTTTGCAAAGAAGATGGGTATGGAAGAGGGCGTGAAGTTTATCCAGCCGACCCTGGAATTCAGCTATAAGAATGATGATTTAGGCGATCCCTTTATTAATAAGTACTATGCCCTGGCTTTAGGACTGGCGACCGAAGATGAGATTGAGGCGATCACCAAGTATGCTTTTCTGGTGAATGAGGTTATGCAGGAGTATTTTGCCTCCCTGAATATTGAACTAATTGACTTTAAGATTGAGTTTGGCCGTTACCATGGTCAGATTATTCTGGCGGACGAAGTTTCACCGGATACCTGCCGTCTGTGGGATAAGGATACGCATGAAAAGCTGGACAAAGACCGTTTCCGCCGCGATTTGGGGAATGTCGAGGACGCTTACCAGGAAGTATTCCGCCGTCTGGGGATTGAATAAAAAGAGTTAAGATTTTTAAGATTTCAGGAGGATTTTATGAACGACAGATACGTAAGTCCCCTGTCTGAGCGCTATGCCAGCCGGGAGATGCAGTATATTTTTTCCCCGGATAAGAAGTTTAAGACCTGGAGAAAGCTGTGGATTGCCCTGGCAGAAACCGAGAAGGAACTGGGGCTTCCGATTACGGACGAGCAGATCGAGGAATTAAAGGCACATGCAGAGGATATTAATTATGATGTGGCTAAGGAGCGTGAGCGCCTGGTCCGCCACGATGTGATGTCCCATGTGTATGCCTACGGTGTGCAGTGTCCCAAGGCTAAGGGGATTATCCATCTGGGGGCAACCTCCTGCTATGTGGGAGATAATACGGATATTATTCTTATGACGGAAGCACTTTTATTCGTAAAGAAAAAGCTGCTGAATGTTATTGCGGAACTGGCAAAGTTTGCCGACAGCTATAAGAATCAGCCGACGTTGGCCTTCACTCATTTCCAGCCGGCGCAGCCGACGACCGTGGGAAAGCGGGCGACACTCTGGCTGATGGATTTGACCCTGGATCTGGAAGATTTGGAACATGTCCTGTCCTCGATGAAGCTTTTGGGTTCTAAGGGAACGACCGGAACACAGGCAAGCTTTTTGGAACTGTTTGATAATGATCATGAAAAGTGCCGCCGGGCTGACCAGAGGATTGCCGAGAAAATGGGCTTTTCCGGCTGCTACGCCGTATCCGGGCAGACCTATTCCCGCAAGATTGACAGCCGTGTGCTTTCGGTTCTGGCAGGAATTGCCCAGAGCGCACATAAGTTTTCTAATGACGTCCGCCTGCTTCAGCATTTAAAAGAGGTGGAAGAGCCGTTTGAGAAAAACCAGATTGGTTCCTCGGCGATGGCCTATAAACGAAATCCTATGCGCAGCGAGAGAATTGCTTCCCTGGCAAACTATGTGATGGCGGATGTGATGAATCCCATGCTGGTTGCCTCCACCCAGTGGTTTGAGCGGACACTGGACGATTCAGCGAATAAGCGGCTTTCCGTGCCGGAGGGCTTTTTAGCGGTGGACGGAATTTTGGATTTATATATGAATGTTGTGGATGGGCTGGTGGTTTATCCCAAGGTGATTGAAAAACACATGCTGGCGGAGCTTCCCTTTATGGCGACAGAAAATATTATGATGGATGCCGTAAAAGCCGGAGGGGATCGCCAGGAACTCCACGAAAAAATCCGTACCCTTTCCATGGAAGCCGGGAAAAATGTCAAGGTGAACGGACAGGAGAATAATCTTCTGGAACTGATTGCCGCCGATCCGGCCTTTAACCTGACCTTAGAAGAACTGCAAAAGACTATGGACCCGATAAAATACGTGGGCCGTGCGCCAAAACAGGTGGAAGAGTTCTTAGAAGAGGTGGTCAACCCGATACTTGAGGAGAATAAAGAAGTGCTGGGGATGAAAGCGGAGATTTTCGTGTAGAAGAGAGAATAAAGAAGAGGTGTTCAGCCGTGGTTTGCTGAATACCTCTTTTTTTCGGATTGTTTACTTGCTTACCCGGTGAATAATATCATCTCTTCCCGGCCCGTTCGATACCATAGTAATCGGAACCTGGATTTCTTTTTCGATAAATTCAATATATTTGCGGCAGTTTTCCGGCAGTTCTTCATAGTTTTTAATCCCGCGGATATCGCATTTCCAGCCGGGAAGCGTGGTGTAAACCGGTTTTGCCTTGGCTAGTTTAACGGTGGTCGGGAAATCCTTTGTAACCTTGCCGTCAATCTCATAGCCCACACATACCGGAAGTTCATCCAGATAGCCTAATACATCAAGGACGGTAAAGGCAACTTCGGTTGCGCCCTGAATCCGGCAGCCGTAGCGGGTGGCAACGGCGTCAAACCATCCCATTCTCCGCGGACGGCCGGTGGTAGCACCGAATTCCCCGCCATCTCCGCCTCTGCGGCGCAGTTCGTCAGCTTCATCGCCGAAAATCTCACTGACAAAGGCACCTGCACCTACGGCGCTGGAGTAAGCCTTAACAACGGTAATAATATCCTTAATCTCATACGGCGGAATACCTGCGCCGATAGCGCCGTAGGCCGCTAATGTGGACGAAGAAGTAACCATCGGGTAAATGCCGTGATCCGGATCTTTTAGCGATCCGAGCTGGCCTTCCAATAAGATGGTTTTCCCTTCCTTTAACGCATCCTGAAGGTAAGCCGATACATCACAGACATAAGGAGCAATCATATCTCTGTACTGATGACAGGTTTCCAGAAGTTCGTCCGGATTTAACAATGGCTGATGGTATAAATGTTCCAGGAGCACATTTTTAAGGTCACAAACCCTCTGAATCTTTTCACGGATTACCTCTTCATCAAAAAGCTCGCTGACCTGGATACCGATTTTTGCAAATTTATCCGAATAGAAAGGAGCAATGCCTGATTTGGTGGAGCCGAAGGATTTACCGGCAAGCCGTGCCTCCTCACAGGTATCAAACAGCACATGATAAGGCATCATAATCTGCGCACGGTCGGAAACCAGAACCTTTGGCTTGGGAACACCGCGCTCGATCAGAGTGTTGATTTCATTAATTAAATAAGGAATGTTCAGTGCCACTCCGTTTCCGATAATACTGGTAGTGTGCTGGTAAAATACACCGGAAGGCAGAAGATGAAGGGCAAACTTGCCGTAATTATTAATAATCGTATGCCCGGCATTGCTTCCGCCCTGGAAGCGGATAATAATATCCGATTCTTTTGCCAGCATGTCCGTAATCTTTCCTTTGCCCTCGTCACCCCAGTTGGCGCCTACGATAGCTCTAACCATAAGTATTCCTCCTTTGGGATTATCCCCTGTTCTTTTACTGCATGGAGCACCTGCTGCGAACGGCAGCACCCGTTTCCTGTGTTTTTTTCTCCCGAAAGGGTGTTTAAGCACTCCTCTATTAATTTAGAACAAAATGTTCCATTAGTAAAGATAAGATTTATAGGATGTTCTGGGCGAGTGATGTGTAGAAGTTAT
>VSOC01000035.1:0-22166 GCA_009774615.1 Lachnospiraceae bacterium | reverse complement strand
TATTTATACTAATTTCTTGCCTATTTATTAGTAAAACTTATAAGTGTTTATATCAGAAACAAATAAAAATTCAAACATACTTCAATCTCTCCGATCGTCATCGATTCTCTTTTTGAATTTCAGTACCAGCAGATAGCCATAAAAGACTGCAGGAACCACCATCAGGCAGAATAAGTCGGCCATTAAAAGGCGCAGGGCGTCTTCGGTTCCGATAATGGCCAGAACCAGGGCACCAAGAATCAGAATGCCCATAAGAACCAGGCAGAGAATGGCGAGGGGGCGTTTGCATCGTTCCATGATTTTTGCTTCCTTTCTTCAGGTTTAAGGGGTTCTTAAATATCTTTTTCGGTTGCTTTTAAACCTTCAGCCATAATCAGTATTTTTTCATTCTTCTTGCGCAAGTTCTTCCCAGACCGCATAAAGTTCTTCAAGTTCCTGTGTGAGTTTTTCTTTTTCCTGGTTTAATTCCACAAGCTTTGCCACGTCGGTGTAAATTTCCGGCCGGGTTAAAAGTTCATCGATTTCTCCGTCCCGAACTTCCAGGCAGTGGATGGCATCTTCGGTTTTCTTTAAGTCATTCTGACGCTTGCGAAGCCTTGCCTGTTCCTCCTTTTGAGCCTTCCAGTCCACCCTGCCTTTGTTTTCTGACGCGGCGGTTTCTTCCCTTTCAGCCCCCGTAAAACCGACGGTATTTTTCACCGTCAGTCCGGCAAGGGGGTCGGAAACTTTGCCGGGTATTTTATCAGTTCCGGCGATTTCCTGCCCGGTAAAAACCCTGGTCAGTTCTTCTTTTTTCTCCAGATAATAGTCGTAATTTCCCAGGTACTGGATAAAGGTCTTGCCGGTTAATTCCAGGATTCTTGTAGCGGTTTTATTGATAAAATACCGGTCATGGGAAACATAGAGGACGGTTCCTGTATAGTGGTTTAAAGCGTCTTCTAAGATTTCCTTTGAGGTAATATCCAGGTGGTTTGTCGGCTCGTCGAGAATTAAAAAATTGGCCTCGGAGAGCATGAGTTTTGCCAGGGAAACCCTTCCGCGCTCGCCGCCGCTTAACTCGGAAATCTGCTTAAATACATCATCCCCGGTAAATAAAAAGGCGGCAAGGACACTGCGCACACGGGTATTGTCCATGTCCGGATACTCGTCCTGGATTTCATCAAAAATAGTTTTTTCCTGGTGGAGAACCTGTTGTTCCTGGTCGTAGTAGCCCACATGAACCTTTGTCCCGGGACGGATTTGCCCCATATCGGCGGGAAGCCTGTCCATAATAATTTTTAACAGCGTGGACTTTCCCGTACCGTTATTGCCGATAATGGCAACCCGTTCCCCGCGCTTAATCTCCATATCGACGTGAGAAAAAAGCTTCAGCGGGCCAAAAGATTTGGATAAATTGCGGATGGAAAGTACATCGTTTCCGCTCTCTGTCCGCGGTTCAAGGATGATGTGCATAGCATCATTAACCTCGGTGGGCTTGTCCAAAACTTCAATTTTTGCAAGCATTTTTTCCCGGCTTTCTGCCCTCTTTATGGACTTTTCCCGATTAAATGATTTTAATTTGGCAATGACCTCCTGCTGGTGTTTAATTTCCTGCTGCTGGTTAAGATAAGCCTTCATCTGTGCCTGGCGGAGCATGGCGCGCTTCTGGCTGTAGGCGTCGTAATTGCCCAGGTAAACCTGGCTGTGTCCGCGATCCAGCTCTATTACTTTTTTAACGACCCGATTTAAAAAGAAGCGGTCATGGGCAACGATAATTACACTTCCTTTGTAGTTAAGCAGGTAGTTTTCCAGCCAGGCGATGGACTCCATATCCAGATGGTTTGTCGGCTCATCAAGCAGGATGATATCCGGGTTGGACAGAAGAAGACGCCCTAAAGAAACCCTGGTTTTCTGACCTCCGGAGAGGGTGTTGACCTTCTTTTCAAACTCGTCTTCGCCAAATCCAAGACCCTTTAATACCCCGATAACTTCACTCTGGTAGGCATAGCCGTTTTCTAACTCAAACTGATGGTTTAAGCGGCTGTATTCGGAAAACATGGATTCGAGCGCATCGCCCTGGACGTGCTTCATCTCCTTTTCGAGCTGACGGATGCGTTCTTCCATCTGGATAAGCGGCCGCTTGATTTCCAGAACTTCTTCGTAAATCGTCCGGCTGCTTTCTAAATCCTGGTGCTGGGCAAGATAGCCGATGGTTTTTCCCCTGGCGATAACCACATTTCCGGAATCGGCGGGAAGCTCTCCGATAATGATTTTTAACAGCGTGGTTTTTCCTGCGCCGTTAATGCCGACAACGGCAGCTTTTTCGTGTTCTTCGATATGGAAGGAGATGTTTTCTAAAATCACTTCACTTCCAAACGCTTTACTTATATTACTGCATGATAAAATCATGAAAATCCTCCTGTTCATCCGTGGGTGCTATGGATACAGAATATTGTATAGGAAATACCCATAGAAATAGCAATATCAGTATAATATAGACGCTATTTTTTTGCAAGAGATGAAAATTCGTTTGACAATGATTTTACATACACCTATAATAGAACACAGAGGAAATAGGTCAGGAAAAAGAATAATCGTGTGTATGCGGGCAGGGGAAAGCTTATCCGTACACATGGAAAAAAGGAGTGAAATGCGTGGAGCATAAAGAAATTTCTAAAGCTGTAATTTCCAGGCTGCCCCGGTATTATCGGTATCTGGGAGAGCTGCTGGAAGACGGAGTAGAGCGGATTTCTTCCAATGATTTAAGTACCCGGATGAAAGTAACCGCTTCGCAAATCCGCCAGGATTTGAATAATTTCGGCGGCTTTGGGCAGCAGGGATATGGATATAATGTAAAGTATCTGTACACGGAAATTGCAAAAATCCTGGGAATTGACCGCCAGCATAATATTATTATTATCGGGGCGGGAAATCTGGGTCAGGCCATTGCCAATTATGCGAATTTTGAAAAAAGGGGATTTATGATTAAGGGAATGTTCGATATTAATCCCCGTTTAATCGGACTGGTGGTGCGTGGTATTGAGATACGGGGTGTGGAGGATCTGGAGAATTTTATTGTGGAAAATGAGGTGCAGATTGCCGCGTTAACGATTCCAAAAACCAAGGCTCCGGAGATTGCCGACCGTCTGGTGAGGGCCGGAGTGAAGGCGATTTGGAATTTTGCCCACACCGATCTTGTCGTCCCCGACGATGTTGTCGTGGAAAATGTTCATCTCTCCGAAAGCCTGATGCGGCTTTCTTACCGGGTTTGCAATATGCAGGATCAGAAAGAGAGGGAACAAAAAGAAGGTTAAAGGTGAAAGAAAAACAGACAGAGAAAGCCGGCAAGCAGACAAGGAACTGTTGCCGGTTTTTTTCAGGAAAGGGCGGGTGGAAGATGAGAGCATTACTTACAGGAAAGCAGATGAAGGAAATTGACCGAAGAACCATTGCAGAGATCGGAATTCCCTCTATGGTGCTGATGGAGAGGGCTGCGCTGGCCGTGGCCGAAGAGGTGAAAAAGCGGACAAAAAAGACCGAAAAAATCTGGTGTGCCTGCGGCTGCGGGAATAATGGGGCTGACGGTGTAGCAGCCGCACGCCTTCTGCATCTGGCAGGGTATCCGGTGATGGTGGTTTATATCGGAAACCGGGAAAAAGGAAGCGAGGAGTTTAAACGTCAGGCTGCGATTGCAGAAAATCTCGGCATCAGCGTGATTTTCTTTCGGGAGTTTATTCCCGGAAGCTGTGACGTGCTGGTGGATGCCGTCTTTGGCGTGGGACTGTCCCGTCCGGTGGAGAAAGAATTTCTGGATTTTTTCACCATGTTAAAAAGAGCAAAACCCAGGCTTACCGTGGCTGTGGATCTTCCCTCCGGGATTTCTAGTGAAAGCGGACAGATTTTAGGCGCTGCGCTCAAGGCCGATGTTACCGTGACCTTTGGATGGGAAAAACTGGGAACTGTGCTTTATCCGGGAAAGGACTACAGCGGACAGGTGATTGTGGCCGATATTGGATTTTTGCCGCTTTCTTTCTGGGATGATGAAAAAGGGGCAGACAGAGGAAAGGAAAACTATGCATTTACCTATGGGCCGGAGGATAAGGAAAGGATTCCCCTGCGCCCGGCCTATGCCAATAAGGGAAGCTTTGGAAAGGTGCTTATCGTTGCCGGGTCAAAGAATATGGGCGGGGCCGCCTATCTTTCTGCACTGGCGGCCTACCGTGCAGGCGCAGGGCTGGTAAAGATCCTGACCGTGGAAGAAAACCGGGAGTTTTTGCAGGTCAGACTTGCCGAAGCCATCCTGGAAACCTACAGCGGGGAGCAGTTCCATGAAAATCCGGAAAATTTCCGTCCCATGCTCGAGGAAAACTGTGAATGGGCAGATGTTGTGGTTCTGGGGCCTGGACTGGGAAAGGCTGCCTATGTGGAGGCCCTGACGGAGATGGTGCTGACCATTGCCTGTACGCCGATTGTGGTGGATGCCGATGCATTAAATATGATTGCCGCACATCCCTACATGTGCGGGTATTTTACGGAAAATATTATTATCACCCCCCATCTTGGCGAGATGGCCAGGCTCACCGGAAAGTCCATAAGCAGGATCCGGCAGGATGTGCCCGGGACAGCCGCCGAGTATGCCGCCAATTATGGGATCACCTGTGTACTCAAGGATGCTGCCACGGCAGTTGCCCTGCGGGACGGAAGAATGTATATCAATACCAGCGGAAACAGCACCATGGCAAAGGCAGGTTCCGGCGATGTCCTTACCGGGATAATCGCAGCGCTGCTGGCCCAGGGAATGGACGAGATGGAGGGAACCGTTCTGGGGGTTTACCTTCACGGTCTGGCCGGGGACGAGTACCGGAAGGAAAACGGAAGCTACGGGATGCTGGCAGGAGAACTGGCGGATTATGCAGGGAGATTGTTTAAGCAGGAGGATGAAGTGCACAGACATGGATAAAGAAAGAAAATTACAGGAATATCACCGGGTTTACGCCGAGGTGGATTTGGACGCAATTCGGGAAAACATGCAGGAGATGAAGAAAACCCTTCCTTTGAAAACCCGGCTGATCGGTGTGGTAAAGGCTGATGGCTACGGGCACGGCGCAGTGCCGGTTGCCCGGGCGATTGACCCGTTTGTGGCGGGTTATGCCGTGGCTACGGCTGAGGAGGCTCTGCTTCTTCGCCGCCATAAGATAGAAAAGCCGGTACTGATTTTGGGTCCGGTGCATGAAAGCCGGTACGGGGAACTGATTGCGCAGGAAATCCGTCCGGTGATGTTTAGCCGGGAGGAGATGGAAGGCTTTTCGCGGGAAGCGGCAAAGGCGGGGAAAAAAGCTGCCCTGCATCTGGCTGTGGATACGGGGATGAGCCGGATTGGGATGAAACCGGATGAAGCGTCGGCGGATATGGTGCAGGAGATGGCAGGGCTTCCCTGCATCGTTCTTGAGGGGATTTTTACTCATTTTGCCACGGCGGATGAAGCCGATAAAGCAAAAACAGAAAAGCAGATCGAAAGGTTTTCGCATTTCCTGAAACTTTTAAAAGTACGGGGGGTGGATATCCCGGTAAAACATTGTGCCAACAGTGCGGGAATTATTGACCGTCTGGGAACAGAACTGACCTGGGCGCGGGCGGGGATTGCCATGTACGGTCTGTATCCGTCCGACGAAGTGAAAAAGGAACAGGTAAGGCTTCGCCCCGCCCTGGCGCTGAAAAGCTATATTACCTGGATGAAAACCATTGAACCGGGGGATGAGGTGAGTTACGGGGGAACTTACCGGGCGGACGAAAGAAAAACCATTGCAACTATCCCCGTGGGCTACGGGGACGGCTATCCAAGGAATCTTTCCGGAAAAGGCGAGGTCTTAATCTGCGGAAAACGGGCACCGATCTTAGGAAGGGTCTGTATGGATCAGATGATGGTGGATGTCAGCCATATCGGTGAGGTGAAAAAAGGGGATGCGGTGACACTGATTGGCCGGGACAAGGAGGAAGAGATCCTTGCTGAAGACCTGGCGCGGGCAGGCGGCGGCTTCCACTATGAAATCCTCTGCAATTTAGGAAAGAGGATTCCGCGGATATATTATTTACAGGGAAAGGCTGTCGGGAAGAAAGATTATTTTGAAGATCTGTATACGGACTTTCTCTGATGCACAAAAAATGCACAAAACCGGGGTTTTGGTTTGAATTGTCACGAAAAAATCCCAATCTCTCCACATATTATTTACAAGGTATAAGTTTAAAAAAATCGGGAATGCTAGAGTTAAAATAATGATAATGGAGAGTGAATACCGTGACAATTCGACGAGGCGATGTGTTTTATGCCGATTTAAGGCCCGTGGTTGGCTCCGAACAGGGCGGAATACGGCCTGTGCTGATTATCCAGAATGATGTGGGAAACCGGCACAGCCCCACCGTTATCTGTGCGGCGATAACTTCTAAAATGAATAAGGCAAAACTTCCTACCCATGTAGAACTGGATACCCGAAGGTGCGATATGATTAAGGATTCGGTAATCCTTCTGGAACAGTTAAGAACGATTGACAAGATGCGTTTGAAGGAAAAAATCTGTCATATTGATGACGGCCTGTTAGAGCGGGTAAATGCTGCGTTAATGGTAAGTCTTGAGATAGGTACATAGACAAACCTTGACGAATGGAAAAGGAAATGCTATGATGGAAAACAAACGAAAAGGAGAAGTAAAAGATACATGGAGGATGGTTATTCGCCAATGAGTTTATTCTTATTTATTGGCTTTATTGTGCTGGAAGCCTGTCTGTACGGTTTCGGCGCGGCGATACAAAATGTGAATACGGTAAAGTTAGAGCAGGAGATGGAGTCCGGAAACCAGAAGGCTGCCCGTCTTCTTCGCGTGGTAAACCGGCCGACCCGTTTTGTCAATGCGATTCAGATTATTACGCATTTAACCGGGATGATTACCGGGGCGTTTATTCTTTCGGCTTTCCGGTTTTATCTGGAAAAGATTCTGGCAGGAAACCAGTTCTGGCTGCAGAGCCCGGAACAGATAAGGCGGGTGCTTTTGCTGGCGGGGATTGCCCTTGTTCTCCTTGTCCTTATGATCAGCTTTGGCGTGATTATTCCCAAGCGCTGTGCGGCAAGAAATCCTGAAAGCTGGGGCTATCGTCTGCTTCCGCTGATTGTTTTGATTACCAGGGTTTTTCTGCCGCTGATTGTCTTAATTAACGGTCTTTGCCGCATTGTCCTGGCACTTGCACGGATTGAGATGAACAGCAGCGGGGAGAATGTGACCGAGGAGGATATTATGTCCATGGTCAATGAGGGCCATGAACAGGGTGTCGTGGAGGCTGACGAAGCGGAGATGATTACTAATATTTTCCAGCTAAATGATAAAGAAGCACACGATATTATGACGCACCGCAAGAACATTGCCGCAATGGACAGCCACATGCTCCTGGGGGATGCCGTGGAATTTATTTTAAAAGAAGGAGTGAATTCCCGCTATCCGGTCTATGAAGAAGATATGGACGATATTATCGGCCTGTTACATATGAAAGACGCCCTGCTGTTTGCGGAAAAGGAAGAAAACCGTGCAAGGGAACTTGGGGAGATTCCGGGGCTTCTTAGGGATGCTCACTTTATTCCGGAAACAAGAAACCTGGATACGCTGTTTAAGGAGATGCAGGCGGAAAAGATCCATATGGAAATCGTAGTGGATGAATATGGACAAACAGCGGGTATCGTGACCATGGAAGATATCCTGGAAGAGATTGTCGGGAATATTATGGACGAGTACGACGAGGAAGAAGAGTTTATCATTAAAAATCCGGACGGAAGCTTTGTCTTTGAGGGACTTACCCCGTTAAAAGAGGTGGAGGGGGCATTGGAAATCGCCTTTGAAGAAGAGGATCTGGATATGTATGATACCTTAAACGGCTTCCTGATCTCCCGCCTGAACCGGATTCCAAAAGATGGCGAATCTCTGCGGGTGGAATTTGCAGATTATGAGTTTCGGATTTTAAAAGTAAAAAATAAGATGATCCAGTCCGTCCGCGTATCACCTCTGGGAAAGCGCGGGCTAAGGGGAATGGACAGAGAAAAGGAGCAGTAAACACTTATCATGACCATGATTTTACGGGATACAAAGGATATGCTGCAGGATCGGATATTTTTGGGAAAGGCGCTGAAGATTGCCTGTCCGGTAGCCATGCAGGGGATGTTAAATACCATTGTCAATCTGGCGGATACCATGATGATCGGAACCTTAGGAGCCACGGCGATTGCCGCCGTAGGTCTGGCAAACAAGTATTTTTTTGTCTTTAATCTTCTGGTGTTTGGGATTGTCAGCGGCGGAGGGATATTGGCGGCACAGTACTGGGGAAATATGGATGTGAAAAATATCCGCCGGGTTCTTGGGTTATCGCTGATGATTGCCTTTGGCGGGGCGCTTTTTTTCAGCGGAGCCGGGTTCTTCTTTCCGGAAGGGGTTATGGGGATCTTTACCGAGAGCAGCGCAAGCATCCGTCTGGGAGCTTCTTATCTGGTGGTTGCCGTATTCAGCTATCCCTTTACTGCCGTGACGAATGTCTATGTATCCATGCTGCGTGCCGTGGGTGAGGTAAAGCTTCCGGTGCTGACCAGCTGCATGGCGATTGTGACGAATATTATCCTGAATTTCTTTTTTATCTTTCCTTCGCGGACGGTTGAACTTTTTGGGACAGGCGTGGGGATTTACGGCCTGGGTCTGGGCGTTGTGGGCGCGGCACTTGCCACACTGATTGCCCGGATTTTGGAAATGCTGGTGCTGGTATCGGTAATTTATGTGAAACGTTCACCGGTGGCGGCAAGATTTTCAGAGATGGTGGGTTATTCCCGGGCATTTATCTACCAGTTTATCCGTACAGCCAGCCCGGTCATCTTAAATGAATTTATGTGGGGTCTGGGAACAACGATGTATTCCTTAGCTTACGGGCGCATGGGCGATGACGCAGTGGCGGCCATCACCATTGCCACGACGATCCAGGATATCGTGGTGGTGCTTTTCCAGGGCTTAAGCGCGGCTACGGCGGTAATCCTGGGCAATGAGATGGGGGCCGGAAAATTAAAGCAGGCAGAAAAATATGCAACATATTTTTTCATCCTTCAGTTTCTGGTCACTGTAGCCGGGGCCGTGGTGATTATTCTGGGCCGCGGGCTGGTAATTGCCTGCTATTCAATTACCCCGCAGGTGGCGGCGGATGTCAACCGCCTGATCCTGATTTTTGCCGTCTATATGCCGGCGAAGATGTTTAACTATGTCAATGTGGTCGGGGTTCTGCGAAGCGGCGGGGATACGAAGATGTGCCTGTTTTTGGATACCAGCGGCGTGTGGTGTATCGGGGTTCCTCTGGCCTTTTTAGGCGGGCTTGTATGGAAGCTTACGATTTGCCAGGTCTATGCACTGGTAATGCTGGAGGAAGTGTATAAGATGGTTTTAGGATACTGGAGGTATCGCCAGAAGAAGTGGTTAAAGAACTTAAATACCGAGATTTCCGGTGCCGGTTAACTAACGTTTGGATTCAGGAACCGGATAAAAATAGAGTTGAAGAGAAAAAGGAGATTAGAGCGTATGTCAGGACATTCTAAATTTGCAAACATTAAGCACAAAAAAGAGAAAAACGATGCAGCTAAGGGAAAAATCTTTACCGTAATCGGCCGTGAGATTGCCGTAGCTGTTAAGGAAGGCGGCGCTGATCCGGCAAATAACAGCAAACTGCGCGACGTTATCGCCAAGGCCAAGGCCAATAACATGCCCAATGATACGATTGACCGCGGCATTAAAAAGGCGGCAGGGGATGCCAATTCGGTGAATTATGAGGTGCTGACCTATGAGGGCTACGGCCCGAGCGGTGTAGCAATCATTGTGGATACGCTGACGGACAATAAGAACCGTACAGCAGCAAACGTAAGAAGTGCATTTACCAAGGGCGGCGGAAATGTCGGAACCCCGGGAAGTGTTTCCTATATGTTTGACAAGAAAGGTCAGATCATTATTGATAAAGAAGAGTGTTCTATGGATGCGGACGATTTGATGATGCTTGCCTTAGATGCCGGTGCAGAGGATTTTGCCGAGGAAGAGGACAGCTATGAGGTTTACACCGATCCGGACAGCTTCAGCCAGGTTAGAGAAACTCTGGAAAAAGAGGGAATTCCCATGCTGGAGGCGGATATTACGATGATTCCGCAGACCTGGGTGGAATTATCCGATGAAGAGGATATTAAAAAGCTTAACCGTACCCTGGATCTGCTCGATGCCGACGATGATGTGCAGGCGGTTTACCATAACTGGGATGAATAAGCATAAAACATAAAAAATTAAGAATAAAAACGCACCGGACAATCCGGTGCGTTTTTGGGAATGGTAGGTATAAAATAAGAAAATGTTTAGGGGGGCCGGATGGTTATTCACCATCCGGTATGAGTATGAAAAAGCTTTTTAAGCAGTTACCCTTTCGAGTAACTGTGTATAGTATAGGGGATAAATGTGTCCTAAATGTGGCGGCAAACTGTAAAATTTATAAAATTCCTAAAGAAATTCTTATTAAAAAGGAAAATAAAAAAGGGAATCGTGAGAAAATACAAGAAAACCGCCAGTAAAAACTGACGGCTTTTTAGGAATGGTAGGTATATAATAAAATAAGAAAATGCTAAGGGGGGCCGGATGGTTATTCACCATCCGGTATGAGTATGAAAAAGCTTTGTGATTTCAAGTGTGAACTTGAAACAAAGGCCCGTCACCCTTTCGGATGACTGTATTCAGTATAGCGGAAAATTGTGACCAAATTATGTACTTTACCTTAAAAAAATATAAAGAAAATAAAAATATAAAAAACCATTGGAAAAGACGGGAAGTTCGTATATAATAAAAAGTGTTGAAAGGCTTTGTTTTTGCCTTAACTTTTATGGAAGTATACAGGAATCCTGTGTCGTTACGGTTTATAGGTACATTTCCTGGGAAAAATAGAAGGATAGAAGAGATAACTGCCGAGAAAGTTAGCCGGACAGGAGGAAGAAAGAATTATGTTTACAATGATGTCCAATGACATTGGAATTGATTTAGGTACAGCCAGTATCCTGGTCTATATCCGGGGAAAAGGCGTAGTGCTAAAGGAACCGTCGGTGGTGGCAATTGATCGGGATACCAGTCGGATTATGGCTATCGGCGAAGCCGCCCGCCTGATGATTGGCCGCACCCCCGGGAATATTGTAGCCGTCCGCCCTCTGCGCCAGGGGGTGATTTCCGATTATACCGTGACGGAGAAGATGATGAAGTATTTTATTGATAAAGCGGTCGGGAAGAAGACGCTCCGCAAGCCAAGGATCAGCGTCTGCATTCCCAGCGGCGCGACAGAGGTAGAGCGAAAGGCCGTGGAAGACGCAACCTATGAGGCAGGGGCACGCTCGGTTACGATTATCGAAGAGCCGGTAGCCGCAGCTATCGGGGCAGGAATTGATATCTCCAAAGCCTGCGGAAATATGATCGTCGATATCGGCGGAGGAACGGCGGATATTGCGGTGATTTCCTTAGGTGGAACAGTGGTCAGCGCTTCCATTAAGACAGCGGGGGATGATTTTGACGAATCCCTGGTGCGCTATATGCGAAAGAAACATAACCTGTTAATCGGCGAACGCACAGCAGAGGAGATTAAGATTAATATCGGTGCGGCTTCCCGCCGTTCGGAAGTTCTGACCATGGAAGTCAGGGGAAGAAATCTGGTGACCGGGCTTCCTAAGACGATTGTTGTTACCTCCGATGAAACCTTAGAAGCCTTAAAGGAACCCGCTATGCAGATTGTTGATGCCGTGCACAATGTGCTGGAGAGAACACCGCCGGAGCTTGCCGCAGATATCTTTGACCGGGGAATCGTACTGACTGGGGGAGGTGCCCTATTAAGCGGTTTGGATACGCTGATTGCAGAAAAGACAGGAATTGCCACGATGATTGCGGAGGACCCTTTAACGGCAGTGGCTATCGGAACCGGGAAGTTTATCGAATTTGCCCACGGCGGCAGTAAACAGGAATTTTCAAGAAGATAAGAAACTAAGCCAGGGAAAGAAAGCAAGGGAATATCTGTAGTTACTGTTCATGTAGGTCTGCGCACCCGTTGCTGTGAACATGTGAACAGTAACCATCTGTAAAATTACAGGGCGGATTTTCCTTTGCTTTTTCCTGTACGGGGGAAACTGCAGATGCTTTGTTTTTCTGGCAGAAGACAGGTTAATGAACAAGATGGAAACAGTAAAAGGATTTGTAGAGCGGATTAAGTTTAAAAATGAAGAAAACGGCTATACCGTGCTGAGCCTTAACGCAGAAGGAAAAGAAATCATTGCCGTGGGAACCTTTCACTATATCAGCGAGGGGGAGATGATTGAAGCCTGCGGAACGATGACCGAACATCCGGTTTACGGGCAGCAGCTTCAGGTGGAGAGTTATGCGGTGAAGACGCCGGAGGATACGCTTTCCATGCAGCGCTATCTGGGTTCGGGAGCGATTAAGGGCATCGGGCCGGCGCTGGCGGCGAGGATTGTAAAGAAATTTAAGGCAGATACGTTTAGGATTATGGAGGAAGAGCCGGAGCGTCTTTCTGAGGTTAAAGGCATCAGCGAAAAAATAGCTATGGCTATCAGCAGTCAGGTTCAGGAAAAGAAGGAGATGCGCCAGGCCATGATGTTTTTGCAGGAATATGGGGTTTCTCTTCATCTGGCTGTGAAAATTTACCAGGAATACGGGATGCGTCTGTACGGGATTATCCGTGAAAATCCCTACAAACTGGCGGAGGATATCCCGGGTGTGGGCTTTAAGATGGCTGACGAACTGGCAAAACGTGTGGGGATATTTACCGATTCCGATTTCCGGATCAAATGCGGTCTTTTATACACCCTTCTCCAGGCTGTGGGAAATGGTCATACGTTTTTACCGGAGGAGGAATTATTCTCCCAGGGGGCACAGCTTCTGGGCGTGGATATTTCCCTAATGGAAAAACATCTGATGGATATGCAGATTGACCGAAAGATTATCGTTAAAGAGATGGAAAGTTCGGAGGGGGAGAAGAAAACCAGGGTTATCTACGCGGCGCAGTACTATTATCTGGAATTAAACACCGCAAGGATGCTGCACGACTTAAATATCCGCGGAGAGATTCCGCGCACACAGATAAAAAAACGTCTGGAAAAAATTCAGGAGGAAGAAGATATCCGGTTGGACGTTTTGCAGGAGGAGGCCGTTTTTCAGGCGGTGAACTGCGGGCTTTTAATTATCACCGGAGGGCCGGGTACAGGAAAGACAACGACGATCAATGCGATTATTCACTTCTTTGAACAGGAGGGGATGACGATTCTTTTAGCTGCACCTACAGGGCGGGCGGCAAAGCGCATGACCGAAGCTACCGGCTATGAGGCAAGAACGATTCATCGTCTTCTGGAGCTGAGCGGGGGTATGGCTGACCGGGATAATGCATCGATGGCGGGGATGCATTTTGAACGGAATGAGGAAAATCCTCTGGATGGGGATGTGGTCATAGTCGATGAGATGTCTATGGTGGATATTCACCTGATTCATTCTCTGCTTCGGGCAATTACGGTGGGAACAAGGCTGATTCTGGTGGGCGATGTAAATCAGCTTCCCAGTGTGGGTCCGGGAAATGTGCTGCGGGATATGATTGAAAGCCAGGCATTTCCCATGGTTAAGCTGACCAGGATTTTCCGCCAGGCAGCAGAGAGCGATATTGTTATGAATGCCCACCGGATTCATCACGGGGAAGACGTGGATTTAACCAAGCGCAGCCGGGACTTTTTATTTATCCGCCGGGAAATGCCCGACGCCATCATCAGCGCCATCCTGACCCTGGTACAGAAAAAACTGCCGGCCTATGTCAAGGCACATCCGTTCGATATTCAGGTGATGACACCGATGCGAAAAGGTGCCCTGGGGGTGGAAAGGCTGAATGTGATTTTACAGAATTTTTTAAATCCGCCGTCGCCGGAGAAAGCCGAGAGGGAGTACGGGCAGACCATCTACCGGGTTGGCGATAAGGTGATGCAGATAAAAAACAATTACCAGATGGAATGGGAAGTGCGCAGCCGCTATGGTGTTTCTACGGAAAAAGGTATGGGGGTATTTAACGGCGATATCGGGGTTATTCGGGAGATCAATACATTTGCCGAGATGGTTTCGGTGGAATTTGACGAGGGGAAGATGGTGAACTACAGTTTTAAACAACTGGAAGAACTTGAACTGGCTTATGCAATCACCATTCATAAATCCCAGGGAAGCGAGTATCCGGCTGTGGTTATCCCGGTCTATACAGGCCCAAGGATGCTGATGACCAGAAATTTAATCTACACGGCAGTGACCCGGGCAAAGACCTGTGTCTGCCTAGTCGGGCTCCCGTCCGGATTCCGGAACATGGTCAGCAATACATTAGAGCAGAGAAGATATTCCGGCTTAAAGAAGAGGATTTTAGAACTGGCGGTTATGGGAGAGCAGATTTAGACTATGGATTGGAAAAAAGAAAGATATTGGAGAAAAGAAACGTATGCAAAAGAACCTGCGTATCCGGGAAAAGAACAAGGTAAGGGTTGGATGAAGCAGTTAAGGGAGCAGGCTGCCGACCTTTTATTTCCCCGCAGATGTCCGGTGTGCCAGGAGATCGTTGTCCTGGCAGGGGAATTGATTTGTCCCGGGTGCAGGACAAAATTAAGTGATGTAAAGGGAGAACTGTGTTTAAAATGCGGCAAGGAATTAATCGGCGGGGAAGAAGAATACTGCTTAAACTGTGTCCGCCATCCGAAAAGTTTTATCCGGGGGGCCGCGCTGTTTAATTATAATGAAGTTTCTGCAAGATCCATGGTGCAGATTAAGTATAAGAACAAAAGAGAATACCTGGATTTTTACAGTCGGGAAATGGCAGATAAACTGGGGGATAAAATACGTCGGATGAACGCTGAGGCGCTGATTCCCGTGCCGGTGCATCCTCAGCGCCGGAAACAGAGAGGGTTTAACCAGGCAGAGGAACTGGCCGTTCGGCTTTCTGAACTTACGGGAATTCCTCTCTGCGCGGATATACTGCTGCGAAGCAAAAAGACGGCACCCCAGAAAGAACTTACTCCGGGACAGCGTCTGAAAAATCTTGAACAGGCATTCGAGGTGAGGAGGGAAAAATGTCCCCAACCTTTGTCTTCGGTGATTCTGGTGGATGATATCTATACAACAGGAAGCACAGCGGAAGCCTGCACCCGTGCACTTTTAAAAGCAGGGATTTCCAGGGTATATTTTCTGGCGATTTGTATAGGAGCCGATCGATAGAAAGCATGATAGAAAATAAAGATATTAGAAAATAATAACATTAGAAAATAACGACATTAGAAAATAACGACAGTAAACGGAAAACAAAAAACAAAATAAAAAAAGAAAAACAGGAGGATTTTTTTATGGAAAAGGCAAAGAAGTATGAAATCAGCTTCGAACAGTATGAAGAAGGAGTTACGCTGGAGGATATGGTGAAGCAGATCCTCGACGACCCGGAATTTCCCGCGCTGAATGAAATCATTATCGGGTGCTGGGGGGATCTCTGGGACGATGGATGTCAGCTGCTTTTGGATTCGATCGCGGATGCGCCGGAAAAGTTTTCTCATATTGAAAAGTTGTTTGTGGGCGATATGGGCTATGAAGAGTGCGAGGTATCCTGGATTATTCAGGGGAATTACAGCAGGATCTGGAAGGCCATGCCCCAGCTTAAGGAACTTACCATTAAGGGAAGTTCAGAACTTGTCCTTGGAGAGATCTGCCATGAAAACCTGGAAGCTTTGACGATCATCTGCGGAGGACTTCCGAACAGCGTTATCGAAGAGATTAAAAAGGCCAAGCTGCCGAATTTAAAGAAGCTTCTCCTGTATATCGGCATTGATGACTACGGTTTTGAAGGGGATGAAAATACCATCAGGGCATTTCTTGAAGAAGCTGATTTTCCGAAACTGGAATATCTGGGGATTGCAGACAGCGAAATCCAGGATGAACTGACGGCGGTGGTTTTGGAGAGCAAGTTTATGGGGCAGCTTAGCACCCTGGATTTGTCCTGCGGTACATTGACCGATAAGGGAGCCGAACTGCTTCTGGAAAAACTTCCGAATTATCCGCAGATAGAAAAGCTGGATCTTCACTATCATTATCTTTCCGATGCGATGATGAAGAGGATGGAACGCGAACTGCCGGGGGTGGATCTGGATCTTTCGGAGCAGAATGAAAAAGAAGTCTACCGCGGCGAAGTCTGGATGAATGCCATGCTGACCGAGTGATGGACGGCATGATGGAAAAGGCAGGAGAGAAGTGGGCGGTTCTTTTGGGCTGTTCGGGGACAAAGCGAAAGACTTTTCTGGAACATGCAGCCAGGAGTGAGGGGCTTTCGCTTCTCTTTATCGACTGGAAGGCGTGGAACCAAAAGTTTTGGAAGGAATGGCTTGACGACCATGGTGGAAAAGGGATCATTAAGATTGACCCGCCGATCTGGGAAAGCGCTGCGCTGGATGTATTTCCGGTACTGGCTGCTGACTACCGGAAGAATCTGGAACTGTTGGATACCATGGGGAAAGTGTCCGGTTATTCTTTTTTTAACCATCCGGGGGCAATTCTCCAGCTTTTAGATAAACGTGCCTGCAAACAGGAGCTTGCTTTTTCCGGGTTAGCCGTGACCGAAGAACTTCCGGCGGCAGATACTCTGGAAGAACTTCTGACGATGATGGAGGAAAGACGGATCAGCCAGGTATTTATCAAGCCGAATTACGGGTCGGGAGCTTTGGGCGTTACGGCGTTTCGGGTCTGCCCAAAAACCGGGAAGATGGTTCTCTATACCTGCGCATTCTGGAATCCGCAGGAAAATTGTCTGATGAATACAAAAAAGATGCGGCGTCTGGAAGAGCGTGAGGATATTTTGGTATTTTTAAGCCGGCTTTTAGCGATGGACTGTCTGGTTGAGCGGTGGTATGCGAAAGCCGAGCACCAAGGATTTACCTATGATCTGCGTGTTGTGGTTCAGGACGGACAGATGGATTTCTGCCTGGCCAGGCTCTCGAAAGGACCGATTACCAACCTGCATTTAAACAACCATCCTCTTTTGGTTTCCGAACTGCAGCTTCCCCCTTCCGTCCTGTATGCCGCAGAATCTCTGGCTGTGGAGTCCGTGCGTCTGTACCCGGGGCTTAAAACTGCGGGAATAGATATTCTTCTGGAAAAAGGAAGCCTGCGTCCGAGAATTATCGAGATGAACGGGCAGGGAGATTTAATTTATCAGGATATTTACCATGAAAACCGGATTTACCGCCATCAGGCAAGGATGATGCTTTCCGAACTGTACGGATAAGGCTGTTTGCTGTAAGTTAAGTTTAACCTACTTTAAGGAAGTACGAAAAAAGAACAGACCAGGCAGGAAAGAGAGGAAATAACCGCCATGGAAGATAGTAAAGAAATGCGTAAAGATGATGTAAATAACAGAAAAAACCATACAGGAGCAAGGGCGGCTGAGGATGTTCCCATCGGCCTTTTTCGCCCTTCTCATCCCAAAGAAAGGCCGTCCGTGGATATGCGTGAAGTTGTGGGGAAAAAAGATATTTTATTTATCTGTCTGGATACTCTGCGCTATGATGTGGCTGTTCAGGAAGAAAAGGCAGGAACAACCCCGGTCTTAAATCAGTACGGCCCCTGGGAGAAATGTCAGGCTCCGGGGAATTTTACCTACCCTTCACACCATGCGATGTTTGCCGGATTTATGCCCTGCCGCTACGATGCAAAGAACGTTGCCGACCGTGAACTCTTATTTTTTCCAAGACAGATTGGCCTGGGAAATAAGGTGCCTGAAGGCGCTTACGGCTTTTCGGGAAGCACGATTATGGAAGGGCTGGCGGCGGACGGATACGATACCTGGTGCGTGGGCGGCGTGGCTTTTTTTGACAAGCGTTCTCCGATTGGGAAGGTATTTCCCGGTTATTTTAAGAAAAGCTACTGGAATCCGTCCTTTGCCTGTCCGGTCAAAGAAAGTACCAAAAACCAGGTGGATTTTCTGCTGAAAAAAATTTCGGCGGCAGATAAGGAACAGCGGATCTTTTTGTACCTTAATGTGGATGCCATCCATTATCCGAATTATTTTTATGCCGACGGCGTTTCTCATGACAACCTCCAGAGCCATGCGGCCGCCCTGCGCTATGTGGATCGGGAACTTGGACGCCTGTTTGCGGGATGGAAGAGCCAGAGGAAGGAAGCCCTGGTTATCTGCTGCTCGGATCATGGAACCTGCTACGGCGAGGACGGCTGTCAGTTCCACGGAATTAATCATCCTTATGTCAATACGGTTCCCTATAAGCATTTTTTCCTGTGAAAATTGATCACCGATTAAGCAATTGTTTACACCATCCGTCAGATTCTACGTATGATATAGTATACCGTTTGCAGAAGCAATCAAACAGAAAGGAAAACGTATGTATATCAATGAAAACGGATGGATGCCTTTTCGCCCTGTTTCAGGCAGTAATGAACAGGTACAGATGACCGAAGCCTCACAGGATGCAGAGCCCGCAGCAGGCGGCTCAGATCCGGGCTATGCCCCGATATCTCCGGATACGCCCTCCTGGGGACCGCCGCCAGGAGATGATAATTCCCCGGGCTATGCCCCGATATCCCCGGATACACCCTCCTGGGGACCGCCGCCCGCAGGTGATAATTCCCCGGGCTTTGCCCCGATATCCCCGGATACGCCTTCCTGGGGACCGCCGCCAGGAAATACAGGAGGTTCAGGAGGCATCAATCGTCCGGTTGTCATTATCCCGGGGCAGATTGGCTGTGTGAACTGCGGTTCCGGTTCCGGAAACAATTATGCGAATGTGCGTTTTCTCCATGCCGCAGTGAACCAGCCGGCTGTGCATGTAAGACTGGGAAACCGCACGGTTATCAATAACCTGCAATATGGAAACTTTACGCCCTATTATCTGGAAAGCGGGGGAAGTACGCTGGTGACGATTGAGAATGCCCAGACCGGCCAGATCCTGTTTCGGCGAAATATCCGCTTTGCCAGTCAAAATGCCTATACCGTATCCATCATTAATAACGGCTCGGGAATTACCGCGTTTACGCTGACGGATACGCCCTGCCGCCGCGGTGCAGCCTGTGTGCGTGCTGTAAACTTATCGCCCAACAGCGGCCCGGTGGATATTTTTCTTTCTGGCTATGGGCGTGTTGTATCGCGTCTGGGACAGTTGGATGCTTCCGGTTATTTTTCGGTCGGCCAGGGAGGCTACCGGGCCTTTGTATCGGAGGCTCTGCCCTGCACGAACAATAATGCTGTGATTATGGCCGATACCTATGCAGAATGTAATAATACCCGCATTGCCTATATGGATTCTTCGAATGTCAATCTGATGAACGGGGTAACTTACACGATGTATATTATCGGAATGGCCTATCAGTTCCCGGCACTGCAGATCCTGACTTTAGAGAGCGATTTGGTGTATTAGTAAACGGAAATTCCTTTGATTTGCAGGGTCATAGTTCAGAAGGCGACGATGAATTATGGCCCTGTTTTCTAACTATCCTTACATCCAGGAGGCTTTTATGTTTAACCCTTATGTCCAGTATATGTACAGTTATCCCCATAAAACGGCTTACCGTTCCCTGCCTTCACTCCCGCTTAAAGATTATTTTGTACGTCTTGCCGGTCCGGGGCACGGTTTATACCTGCACGTCCCTTTTTGTCAGACAAAATGCGGCTACTGCAACCTGTTTTCCGTGACTGGTCAGTCTGCAGAAGTGATGGACAAGTATCTTTTGGCGGTAGAACGCCAGGTGTGTCAGTATGTTTCTCTTCTTCCCGATTCATGTTCATTTTCTTCGCTGACCATAGGGGGAGGAACGCCTTTGCTTTTCCGTGAAAGCCAGATGGATAGGGTTTTTGAGATGCTGAAAAAAATGCCGCATTTTCAGGGAATTAAAGAAATGGTTATAGAAACGGCACCTAACCAGACAAGCAGGGAAAAGCTTCGGCGGTTAAAACAGGCGGGAGTTACCCGTGTCAGTATGGGGATTCAGAGTTTTTCTGATGCGGAACTGAAAACCCTTGTCCGGCAGCACAGCGCCAAAAAGGCCCGTAAGGCTTTAGAACTTCTAATGGAGGAGGGGTTTCCCTGTGTAAATATTGATTTTATCTATGGAATTCCCGGACAGACGAAGGATTCGCTTCTGTGTTCATTAAAAGAAGCCCTGAAATTTTCTCCGGACGAGATATTTCTCTACCCTCTTTATGTTAAACATGGTGCCGGACTGGAAAAGCAAATACAGTGCGGGCTGGTTCTGGAACCGCAGAAAGCTTATGAACAGTACAGGGAAGCTTCTGCCTTTTTAAGATCTTCTGGTTTTCGTCAGGATTCCATGCGCCGGTTTGTGCGGGTAAAGGATGAAGAAGGAAATTTGCGGGAATTTTCGGACTGTGGTTTTGGGACATCCCTGGCTTTGGGCTGCGGCGGGAGGAGTTATCTGGGAAACCTCCATTTCTGCACACCCTACGCCATTACCCCCAGGGACAGTCTTTTTCAGCTTCAGCAATTTATCGCGGCCGAAGATTATACGAAGGTAAACCATGGGATTCTGCTTTCGGAAGATGAGATAAAGAGGCGCTACCTTATCCGCCATCTTCTGATTTATCCGGGGCTTAATGAAGAGGAATATCACCGGCGGTTTCAAAGCAGGGCAGATGTGGATTTTCCGTTTCTGGGGGAATGGATCGATAAAGGCTGGTTGGTTCGGGATTCTTTCCTGGCGCTTTCTGAGATGGGACTGGGTTTGTCGGATTACCTTGGCCCGCAGATGATTTCCCGGCAGATAAGACAAAGAATGGATGCATGGGAGGCGTGCCATGGACAGTAAGATGATTCTTTACCGGGGCAGTTTAAAAAGCTGTAATTATTCCTGCTCTTACTGTCCTTTTGCCAAACATCCGTCTTCTGCGCGGGAAATGGAGAAAGACAGAATGGATTGGATGAAATTCTGTAAAAGTCTGGAAGAGAGGGCAGAGGATTTGGGCAGATTTGCGCTGATGGTGGTTCCTTACGGCGAAGCCCTGATTCATCCGTGGTACTGGGAGGGCCTTGCCTTTCTCAGTCGGCTTAAACAGGCAGAAGCCGTGGGCGTCCAGACAAATTTCAGCTTTTCTGCGGGGCAGGCGGGGAAGCTGTGGAGAGAGGCCAAAGGAAGGAAAGAGAAACTGCGCCTTTGGGCGACTTATCATCCGGAGATGGTTTCTCCTGCGCGTTTTGCTAAAGAATGCCGGGAAGCGGCAGAGGAAGGGATTGCCCTGTGCGCCGGAGCTGTGGGCGTGCCGGAAAATCTTTCCCTGATCGGGGAACTTCGCCGCTGCTTACCTGATGAAATTTACCTCTGGATCAATGCGATGGACGGTCTGAAACGGGCTTATACCAGAGAAGAAGTGCAGGCGTTTTCTGCGATTGATCCCTTTTTTATCCGTGAGTTAAGTGCTGTCCCGGCAAACTTTAAAAACTGCAGGAACCGTCTTTTTGTTGAGGGAAACGGTAAGATGCAGACCTGCAATATCAGCGGACGTATGCCGGGAAACTGGTATCAGGAGGATTTTTCCTTTCCTTCTGCCGTGTGCAGGCAAAAGGCTTGTTCCTGTTATCTGGCCTACGGCGGGCGCGGGGACTGGGTAAATACCCTGCTGTTTGGGAAGTATCCTTTGTTTCGTATTCCCCGGTATTTCCCGGCGGTTTTTCTGGATATCGACGGGACTCTGCTGCAGGAAGGAGAAAGGGAGATCGATCCGCTGACCGCGGCAAGCCTTAAGGTGCTGAAAAAGATGGGAACCCGGTTATTTTTTGCCACAAGCCTTCCTGTGCCGGAGGCAAAAAAAAGGTGCGCAAACGTATGGGAACTGTTTGACGGCGGGATTTTTGCCGTGGGTGCCCATCTTTTGTGGAAGGAAGCCGGGCAGAAGCATGGACAAATGCCCCGTAATAAAATCCGGCAGAAGGAAGCCCTGCACCAGGAATACCAGGAAATCCTTTACCCGCTTGACGAAGCCGTGCTTTCTGCGGTAAAAGCTCGGTATAAAAGCCTGCATTGCCGGCTGTATGCCTACAGAAATAAGGGGAAACTCTACAAGATAACCTTATGC
>VSOC01000349.1 GCA_009774615.1 Lachnospiraceae bacterium | reverse complement strand
CAAATGCATAGATAATTCCACTACACTATCAAATTTCTAGGAAAAATTTGATTTTTTTAATGGAACAATGGGGGTTGAAATATGAAACCGTTTATTGTGACAGAAGAAACAAAGAAAGTGGTTACATTTGCGGATATAAAGAAAACCAATACTAATTGTTGAAATTTAGGCAACAATAGCATAAAAAATAGGCGTTGGACGATATCACAAAATCAATGGTAGTATTTGAATATAAAGAAAGTCCTAATATCAGAATCAGAGAGGAGATAAGCAGAATGGCAAAACGACCGTTAGAAAATGTGAAGGTAGTAGATTTAAGCTATTATGTAGCTGGCCCTGGCGCAGCCCGCATTTTGGCTGATTGGGGAGCTGATGTTATTAAGGTAGAGCCGGTGGGAGGTGAACCGGGGCGTACTACAAGCCTGATTTTGGGAATGCCCGCCACGGATGAAATCAATCCATATTTTGGGTTATATAACGTAAATAAAAGGGATATAGCGTTGAACCTGAAGACCCCGGAAGGTATAGCAATATTAGAAAAATTGTTAAAAGAAGCCAATGTATTTTTGACTAGCTTCAGGCCAGGTGCGTTAAAGCGGTTAGGGCTGGACTATGAAACATTACATGAAAAATTTCCGCATATTATTTGGGCTTCTATCAATGGCTATGGAGAAACAGGACCGGATAAAGATAAGGCAGGTTTTGATACGGTGGCATTCTGGGCCAGAAGCGGGGCAATGATGGACATAACCAAAGAGGATACGCCGCCGCTCATACCTACATTGGCTTTTGGAGATGCGACTACAGCCTGTTCATTGGCGGGTGGAATCAGTGCGGCACTTTACCATCAGGCAGTGACAGGAGAGGGATCAAAGGTAATGGTATCTCTTTTTGCACAGGCGCTTTGGTGCCTGGGGCCTGTTATATCTTCTGCGCAATACGGAGATACATATCCGAAAAGTCGTATTATGCCAAATACACCAATGGTTAATTCGTATCAGACCAGTGAGGGGAAATGGATCTTTATTAGTGTGTTTGATGAACGGCTTTATACGAAGTTCCTTGAAAAAGTAGTCAGGCGCAAAGACCTGGCGGAAGATACAATGTATAACAATTCAGTGGGCGCAAAGATTCATTCTCAGGAACTGACCGATATTATATCCTACGAATTTTCTAAGCTTAGCCAGGATGAACTTGTTAAACGCCTTTTAGATGCTGATATTGCATTTGAAAGAATAAACCATGCAGCAGATGCACTTACAGATCCACAGGCATTGGAGAATCAATATTTGATCCAATATGAACACAGAAATGGAGAAAAAACATTGGGCTGTACACCGCCTGTTAAATTTGACAGTATTGATGTAAATATCAGGCATAATTACCCGCTGGTAGGAGAGGATAGTGCAGGAATTCTTCAAGAATTAGGGTATTCTTATGAAGAAATTGACATTCTGGAAAGTAAAAAAGTTATTCAGAAGTAAGCGGGGCTACATTTTATAGAACAATTGGGAGGAGATGTCGTATGGAAGTATGCACATTATTGGCAGCGTTCGGAGCGGGGGTATTCGGCACTGTTATTGGAGGAGTAGCAACGTTTATCATGGTTGGCCTTATTGCTCTGGCAGGTTCGATTGCCAGCATGGCAGGCGCAGCAGATTTAGCAACCTCTGTACTCGCTTTTGGCACTGTATTTTGTCCGCATATATCCTTTACAGGGGCAGTGACTGCGGCGGCCTATGCAGGAAGAAGAGGTTATCTGAAATCGGGGGGAGCCGATATCATGACATCACTGAACGGCTTGGGGAAAGCGGATGTTTTTCTGATAGGTGGTATCACTGGTGTAGCAGGTTTTTTGATTCAATGGTTTTATGCAAATATTTGTAAATTCAATACAGATACTGTTGCAATGACAGTAGCGACTCTGGGGATTATTACCCGTCTGACAATCGGGAAAACGGGACTTTTGGGAACCTGCGAATCAGGCGGAACAAGAAAAATTTTATCTAAGAATCATATATGGAATAATCTGATACTTGGATTATCAATCGGGTTTATTGTATGCGGCACAGGGGTGTACATGATAGAGAATTATCCTGTTCAGGCAGAGCTGATAACAGCTAATTATGCAAACCTGTTTTTTTCCATTAGTGCACTGACATTCATTCTTATGATGACTGATTCGGGCTCAAGCACCCCACCAACCCATCATATTACAATTACCAGCGCAAATGCGGTTATGATGTCTAAAAATTTATGGATAGGAATAGTAACGGCGGTTGTGGCAACATTTTTAGCTGATTTTTTTGAGAATACAATAAACAGCCATAATGACACACATTGGGATCCGCCCGCCATGACAATATTTATATTGTCATTTGT
>VSOC01000348.1 GCA_009774615.1 Lachnospiraceae bacterium | reverse complement strand
GTTTTTCGCAAACCTGGGATAACAGTTCTGTAAAACGTTCATCCCCATTCCTCCTGTTTTCTATTTCTCATGTTCCATTTCTCATTTCCACTTCTCATTTTCCATTCCCATTTCTTCATTTCCATCAGCTTTTTTACATCTCTACTTCATCCCATCAAAAAAGTTCTGTGTCCATCCATCATTTTCAAAGCTAAACTGTTCTTCCTTCCCCATGTACAGCCTTCGGTTTCTGCGGTAAAGCGGCACAACCGAAAATCCCCAGTCCTCCGGTCTTGCCCAGATAAAAAACCTTACTTCCTGCTCAGCAATATCATCGGTATCAGCCTGGTGGATATGTTCCCCATAACATTCATGGATCTCCTCATACAACTTTTCTTCAAAGTCCGTAAGTTTACTGTGACAGCTATACTGGTACCGCTCTTTTCCCTCCAAATCTTTAAGATACAGCTTCAGCGTTAAGTCCTCCATATTCCGTGAAATCATCCCGCTTGGAATATTTCGTTTCAGGCAATGAATCAGCATGACTTCTTCTCCATGGTGTGTATAGGCCGTAATACGATACGGAAGGGCGGGTTCTCTGGACACAATGTTTACATCGGCAAACCCATATTTTTTATCTTTTAAATAATTCACCGCGCCGTCCACACAGGTCATTTTCAGTTCGGATTCCCTGCGCAAATCTCCGCCTTTTCGTCCAAACTGAATCGTTCTTCCCGGAACAAATTCCTTTAATGCTTCCCGAAATAAATCAATCTTGCAGGACTGCCCCGTCAGCTTAATCAGCGAATAATCCTCCAGCACCCCATCCTCATACATCTTCCCCATAAACCGGGAAACCACACCGTAAATATCTGCCTTCAGCAGCAGTTCCAGTTCATAAATACTGATGTATATGGTCGGAAATTCCTTCACCATAGTCAGCTTTTCCTTTTCATAAACGGACAGCTTCCACTTATCCGCCGCCAGCCAGGTAACGGCATTTTCCTCGATCGCCTGGGAGGAGAGTGCCACCCGGAGTGTTCCTGCATAATCATAAAATTCCTTTTTCACCATTTCCGCCAGGGAAAACAAAAAATAAAAATTATTCTTCACCTGATAATACGCCGACCTGCTCTGCTGTTCAAAACGCCGAAAACGGGTGGGCAGATACGCTTCCGCCTTTTCATACTCTTCCTCTAATTCCCGGTACAGCGCCCCAGCCCCATACTGGTCCACAAAGCGGAATACATCCCGATCATATCCGGCTAAAATCTCCTTTTCCGGCTTTACCGCCGACGGATACAGACGATGGACAATGGCAACTTTTAAAAGCTGCATTACCCGGTAAGTCAGGTTATTTCCGCCAAAATCTGTATCTCCGTTTTCATAGGCCATATTGATTTCCACCCGATAGGCCGCCCGCTTGTCCCAGATCCGAAAACTGCACGAACACAGATCCGTCGTTCCTCCCCCGCAGTCTAAAATCAAGGCACGGTACTCCCTTCCTTCTTCGATACTTCCCTTTTTCATCATCCCGGAAATCGTGTGATAAAGAACCGAAACCCCTTCATCAATCCTGTCCTTTTCCTCCACCGCACATTCCGGTAAAACCTCTGCAAACAGCCGGCTAAACTGTGCCTTCTGCTTCACCGGACAGGAAATATGTACCGCGTCTGCCCGACATTTAAAACGATTACAGACCGCCTGTATTACATGGATAAAATACGCCTTTAATAAATCTTTACGGGATAGCCAGCTCCTGTGCCCTTCCTGATCGCTGATTTCCTCTAACTTATTTTCATCCCCAATCCAACGCTTAATATCATAAAACACACAAAAACCCTCGTCGATATAACTGTTATTTGCCAGGCGTACCGCATCGTACCCGAACAGCAATTCCGGCTCCCCGCCGCCCAGACTCTTCACCCCAGCCGCGCTGGGAAAAAGCGTTGTTTCCTGAAAATAATGCGAAGAATCATAAAAGAGCGCATAATTCACCTGGTCGCAGCGCAGACCACGTTCGCCGTCCTTAAGCCCCATCTGTTCAAAGTACCGCCTGTCTAAAAACACTCCCGCCGTAGTATTCGATGTTCCAAAATCCATAGCTATGGGCAGTGACAGGGAAATCGGTTTTCTCACCTCGAAGTCCAAAAGCAGCACCCGAAAGACCTTAAGATATTGGGGCAGAAAATCCCGCCTTTCCTTGTAAATCTGATACAGCAGTTCCGATTCCCGCCGCCCCATACAGTACAGACTGTAATTCTTCATTTCCGATTCCCGGCAGTTCATCCCCGCTTCCATGGTCAGGTAGAGAACATCGGCGTTTTCTTCCCGGGGCATCACATTCATAATGGCACACAAACGCCCATCTCCGCCCACGATAAAGGCATTGGTTCCTGCAAGT
>VSOC01000347.1 GCA_009774615.1 Lachnospiraceae bacterium | reverse complement strand
TCGGAAAATATGGATTCCTTACTCACCCGGGTAATTCCGGTCATAATCGCCCGTTCCAGATACGGATTGGTTTTAAAGGCTGCATTAAACATACTTCGAATAAAGGAAACTAATTTCTCCCAATAGCCATGAACATAAGCCTCTTGCATGGGGGTATCGTACTCATCCAGGAGGATAATAACCTTTTTTCCATAGTAACGCGACAGGTAAAGAGAAAGCTGGTAAATCGCCATGGTTGCCGTCATATTATCCATATCTGCCGATACCGACTGAAAGAAAAGCTTCTCTTTATCATCTAAAATCCCTTCCTCAATCAAAAACTTATTTTTTGAATAGAGATTTGTTAAAATCTGGCAAATTTTTCTGCGGGCCTGGAAAAAATCATCCTCTTTAATATTAGCAAAAGAAAGGCTAATCACCGGATAGCTTCCCTGAAGATTTCGATACTTTTCATCTTCCCAGACAGCAAGTCTTTGAAATAAATCTTCTCTTCCTGCATAGTCAACCGAAAAAAATTTCTCCACCATACTCATATTCAGGGTTTTCCCAAATCGCCTTGGTCGGGCAATCAATGTCACTTTATCGGCTTCTTCCCACCATTCCCTGACAAATGCTGTCTTATCTATATAAAATACATTATTCATTCTGATTTCTTCAAAATCCTGATACCCTATTCCTACTCTTTTCCTCATCAAATCGCCTCCTGACTATTGAATAAGCATAGCTTACCGGACGAAGTCCGCCTATCCTGACAGGATTTGCGTTTATGAGTGCCCGGATGAGTATAATTTATTTTTATATAATGATAGTAATAGTATAACAAACCCTAGGCAACAAGTAAAGGCAAACTATTTTGTCACAGCATCGTCACAAACCTGTGTCAGATTCTGTGTCAGCAGATCTTTAATTTCCCTTCCAGATTATGGAAAACCTCCTGTTTTTTACTGTTTGACACTTCGGCATAGACATCCATGGTCGTTTTAATATCAGCATGGCCCATAATCTCCTGGATTACCTTTACATTGGTTTCATTTTCACAGAGTCTTGTACAAAATGTATGCCGAAACGTATGTACGCTGAAATTCCTTATCAGCAGAGGTTCTCTCCCCTCCTGCTCTGCAAGTTCCTGCTCCTTCTGGTTATGCGCCTTTATAATTCGCTTAATGGCTTTATTAATTACCTGAAAAACATGAGGTTTAGCGTTATCATTGATAAAAACAAAATTGCTGTATCCGCCGATCTCAGCCTTGCATTTCTTGCCCTTAAACTGCTTCTCCTTTTCTTCCAGCAGAACCTTCCGCACTTCCGGAAGCATAGGAATCTTCCTCTTTCCGGCCCTTGTCTTAGGCGTTCCCATGTGAAAATCAAAGGTTCCGTCGGCTTTTCGGATGTAAGTCAGATTATTTTCAATAGAAATTAAACTGTTTTTAAAATCAATATTCTCCCAGGTCAGCCCCGTAACTTCCCCTACCCTGCACCCGGTTCCAAGGAAAAAAATAAACAGATTCAGCCAGCGCCGATGCCGCTTGGAATTTTTTACAAAATTCATAAACGCCTGCTGCTCTTCTACCGTAAGCGCATGTTTTTTCGGAACCTCCCAGTTAGTATCCTTCTTAATCTCGGACATCACCTCATCACTGGGATTATTGGAAATATAACTGTTTCTAACCGCCAGCTGCAAAACCGGGTGCAGGATATTATGGATGGTGGTCAATGTGCTGACCTTCATCCCATTTTTAATCAAACTTAAATAAAACCCCTTTACATCCGAATAACGAATATCATTCACCGCCCTCTGCCCCAGACCGTTTCGGATATGGAAATTATAGGTGTAGGTGTAATTCACCCTTGTACTTTCCTTTAACCCTACCTTAAGCTGGATATAATCGTCAAAAACATCATTTAGCGTTAAACGATTGCCGTCGTGGTATTTAATACCGGTCAGCTCTGCCTTGGTTCTCTCCTTTTCCTTCTCCCGCAGCTCCTTTAACGTCTTTGCATAAATCGAATGTGTCTTCCCCCCTTTCTCTACATACCGAAAAACATAACGTCCATCGTTCCTCTGGCTCTCACCCTTATGCAACACCCTGCCCCTGTTATCTTTTCTTGACATATTTCTCCCTCTCCTTTGTCGATGAAAACATTGTTTATGGAAAATTTGGTGTTTTCTATCTTAACACTTTGAATCCTCTCTAGCAACCTGTATTTTGAATAATTCTGTGTCAATTTTGTGTCAAAATGAAGGGATGTTGTTTCGATTTAGCCGTAAAATATTGGATTTTCTTATATTATTCAATATTGAATATGTATTCCCACAGAAAGCGAACCCGCGGTAAGCGAAGAGGAAAATTTGGGGACGGAAGTTGCAGACACAGAAGCTGCTGAA
>VSOC01000346.1 GCA_009774615.1 Lachnospiraceae bacterium | reverse complement strand
GCCATAAAACTCTTTATAATATCTACGTTTTCTTCGTCAAGTATTTTGTTTTAATATATAGTAATGTCTGTAATCTCTTGCTTTTTTCCTATTGTAAGTATAATATACTCATATACATGCCGAAATGAACTCGTTATCTCATAACTCCGCATAATATCAAGGTCTCATAGAATTTGAAAAAATTACTATATATTAAAACTTGAACCCAAACTGCTACAACGCTTATAAATACGGAAAATTCGTTGGAAATGATGATTGCACCAAAGAAAGTATTCCAGACAGCGCTTTATGTTCGGATTTCTGTGGAGAACGAGCAGAAAATCGAGGCGGATTCAATCGGTACGCAAATTCAGATGCTGAAGGATTTTGCTTCGCAGATGCCGGAGATACAGGTTTATGATATTTATTGTGATAACGATATTACCGGAACTACCTTTGAACGCCCAGGCTTTCAGGAAATGATGCGGATGGTGAAATTGAAAAAGATTAGGTGTATCGTGGTTAAGGATTTATCCCGTTTCGGGCGGGATTATCTGGAAGTAAGCAGTTATCTGGAATTGATTTTGCCGGTATTCGATATTCGATTTTTATCCGTCAATGACCATTTTGACAGCCAGGATTATCGCGGGACGACAGGAGGAATGGAACTGGCGTTCCGCAATTTAATTAATGGGATGTACAGCAAGGATATTTCTGTGAAGGTGAAAAGTGCCAGAAAAACACGGGAACGGCGGGGAGAATATCTCAATGGGGTTGCTTTTTATGGGTATCGGAAAGATCCGGCAGACAAGTATCATTTACTTGTGGATGAAGAGGTCAGATGGGTGATTAGAGTAATTTTTATGATGTCAGTGCAGGGAAGATCCACAACAGAGATTGCCAAATGGTTAAATGAACAGGGGATTCCTTGCCCAGCCGAGTATAAAAAAGCCAAGGGACTTTATTATAATAAGAAGCTTATAGAGGAAAAAGCCGTTTGGATTCAAAGTACAGTAAGAAAAATTATCCGGGATGAGCGCTATACGGGGAAGATGATTTCTAATATGCGAAGCTGTATGGAAGTTGGAAAGAATGTGATAAAGAATAATCCAAGCAGTGAATGGATTGTGGTTGAGGGTACGCATGAAGCTATTGATAAGGTAGAAAATTGTGTATTGGCAGCAATAAGAAGTATGGGACAGGCGATGTTGGATGGAGCCAGGGTGTGTCGTGAAGAGAGGATGGAGGGGATAGAGAAACTGAAACGAGAAAAAGAAGGACTGGAAAAGCAGCTTTTGAAACATAAGGCGGAAAAAGGGGGAATGTATGAGCAGTATAAAAAAGGAAAAATGACGAAAGAAGAATTTCTTGCTATGCAGAAACAGCATCAGGAACAGGCTGAGGTGTTGGAACAGAAGATTCAGGGAAAGAGGGAAAAAATTGAAGCAAAGGAGAAAGAGCAGAAGGCAAGGAAGAAGGTTCAGGATGAATTGCGGACAGCAGAGGTGTTGACGGAGTATGATTCAAAAATGATAGGGCAGATTGTGGAAAAGGTGATTGTTCATGCAGGAGGGGATGTAGAACTGGTGATGAAAAACAGGGATTCTTATGCAAGGGTGTTTGGGGAAATAGGAGAGATGAGAAAGTAAAATGAAACTGAAATGAAGCGAAGTGAGGTAAGGTAAGAGATGAGGTGTAAGGAAGGA
This sequence comes from Lachnospiraceae bacterium, assembly GCA_009774615.1. GTDB lineage: Bacteria > Bacillota > Clostridia > Lachnospirales > Lachnospiraceae > Caccovicinus. Next base: position 709 of record VSOC01000346.1, on the reverse strand, counting down.
TTGTGATGTAAGAAATTGTGGAGTAATTATGCACAGGATTGATATGAAAACAGAAAATTTTGAAAGATTGTTGAAGGGTTGAAAAATAAAGTGGAAATAAGTAATGGGATATGATATACTATAGACAATTAAACTTGTGCATTATCAGATGAAGTCTGTGTATCCCGATGAGAGTTAAGTTAAGAGAGTTTGGAGGGTATATTTTTTGGATATGACTTCACGAGTGCTCGGAGGGATATCGTAGTTCAAATTTGATTTAGATTGGAGAAGCATTGATGGCAAAAGGTTTTGTTGTAAATACACCATATGATGATGTGTTTCGCACAATGCTCAATGATTGCAGCCGTTTGATTATTCCCGTAATTAATGAAATTTTTTGCGAAAACTATCGTGGAGATGAGAAGATTGTTTTTTCACCAGAGATTCATTTTGTGAATCAGCAGGATGGGGAGGAAACAAAACGGATCACAGACAGTAGCTTTGAGATTATCGGAGAGAAAGAAACAAAATTTTTGCTCGAATGTCAGAGTACTGCGGATAGCAGCATGTTGATAAGGATTTTTGAATATGCCACACAGATTGCTTTGGATCAGGGAGAGCTGGAGAATAATGTACTTAAAGTAGAAATACCGCGTTCGGCTATTTTGTTCCTTCGTTCAAATGGAGCAACTCCCGATAAGATGACGATCGAGATAAAAACTCCGGGAGG
>VSOC01000345.1:721-2406 GCA_009774615.1 Lachnospiraceae bacterium | reverse complement strand
GCAGCGTGAGTTGATCGGAAAGGCGGTAACGGATAAGAGGTTGAACAAAGTTGTAAAGACAGGTCAGATACATTACGCCGTCTTGAATCTCAATGATATTCATATCATCAAACAACAGCATACCTTCCTTTGGACTGCTCTCAACGCCCAGCGACAAGGATTCGCTTGCACCGTAAAAATTGATAACATCCGAACCGAAAACGCTTTCTAAATATTTGCGTAAACTTGCCCCAAGCGGTTCGCCGCAAGTGACGATACGCAACACTTTCAAATCTAAATCGCCTTTTTCCACAAGCTCCGCAAGAATCTTAACGGCTGACGGATAACCGATAATCATATTCGGCTTAAACTTCTTTACGGTGCTTATCCATTCATCAAGCGGAGTGTTAATATCTAAATAAATCTGCTTTGCACCCACACCGTTTACACCGTCGCCTACTGCCATAGAGCCGCCGTAACGCCCGTCTGTTGCCGCTATGTAAACGATCCGGGGGCCATGTATCAGGAATTTGATAATTTCCGGCATTGTCATATTCCAAAGCGCTCCCCGGACAATACCGAGCAGCATAGTGTTCCAGGCACTTTCGTCATAGACAAAGTATTTCGGTGTTCCTGTGCTGCCAGAGGAATGCACAATATGATATTTGCCCTGAAACAGCTTTTTGTCGGTGGTTTCTTTTTCATCAAAATCTCGGATTTCCTCTTGTGTAAGATCCGGCACAGTAACGATTTCTTCAAACTGTGACATAAGCACTGATTTATCCATTACGGGAAAAGCGGAAAGAGGGGGGCTGTCTATCATTTCAGCCGTAATCCCTGCACGCTCAAAGCTACTTCGATAATAGGCTGAATGTTCATACGCATAATGCAACAACCGTTTCAGCTTTTTTGTTTGCAAAGATGAGATTTCCTCGACAGTTTTTTTCTCATTTCTTTTGAGCTGCCATAAATCAAATATTGTTTTAATGTAGTTCATGATTCCTGTCCTCCTGTAACTGTAAAAGTATAAGCAGTGTTATAATCTTCACGGTGGTAGTAACGAACCTCTCCGGTGGTCTGGTTCATTACAATGCTCCATTCGGTAGATTCAAATTCTCCGAAATTGTCCTTGCTTACGCTGTCAAGAGCGTCCCTGACATCGTCCATCTCCATTGTTTCTGAATCATTAAGGCGGTTTACCAAAATCTCATAACGCTCATGAGATTGTTGTGTGCCGATTCCGTTCTTTTCACCCTCTGCCAGATAAAAATTGGTAACTGCCGGGGTTTTGGTAACAATCATTTCATTGTTCACATATTCCACAACTACGCTGTTACCGGTTCGGTCAGCGATTGCAAAATGAACCATATATCCAAAAGAAGCGTGCATATCGTAACTTCCAAGCAGTTCGATTGCCTCCTCTACATTAGCGGCTTTATCAAGCAGCAAACGGATAGCGGTAGTTGTTGTAATGTCCGGCTTATCTGTATTCTGTTCGATGGTTGCACTGTCCTGAATCATATTGACGGAAACGGCAAGCCCCATTTCATTCAGTCCGTCAAGGGGTGCATAAAGCCCGGCAAGCGTCTGTATCTCATCGGGTAATGCCAAAAGGCTAATCCCACTCATGCTTATAAAATCCGTATTGACTGTGGATATGGAATGATAGCCATTCTCCGGCTGACTATGTATAACCATCGCATTGA
>VSOC01000345.1:0-711 GCA_009774615.1 Lachnospiraceae bacterium | reverse complement strand
AGGTGTTCCAGTCAAAATTCCTGCCAAACAGCGCTTCCCCGTCTGTATTTTTAACGGACAATGTGCTGCATCCAAAGGGGTTGCCGCCGAACAGAAGATTTCCAAAATCCGCTATCCCGCTTTCCATTAGGAATGAAACGACCTCGGCATCCGATGAAGCGCCGCCTCCAGCTAAAAATTCATCGAATCCATAATCCCCGGTATATCTGACAGCAGATAAACCGTCCGTTAATTCGGTAATTTTCTCCGATAAAATCATGGCGTCCGCTTGTTCCTCTCCCTGTGTGTTGGATGTCCCATGATTGCCATTGTGGGTAGACGGTGTTTCTTCGTTTTTACTGCTACAACCGGCAAAGGCTGTTATCAAAAATAATGCCACCAGTAAAATCGTTAATTTCTTTTTCATCGTGAACGCTCCTTACGCTAAATGCTTTTCTGATAATTTTATTATATCTGTGGCCAGCTAGAATAACAAATACTTATATCAAATACATTCCCATAGTTGACAGGCATACTAAAATGTATTACACTATATACCAGCAAAGGAGGCTGCTCTTATGGAACTGAGAGTATTACAGTATTTTTTGGCTGTTGCAAGAGAAGAAAACATTTCAGGTGCAGCAGAATTTTTGCACCTTTCACAACCCACCTTGTCACGCCAGCTTAAAGATTTGGAAGATGAACTTGGTAAGCAGCTATTCATTAGAGGTA
>VSOC01000344.1 GCA_009774615.1 Lachnospiraceae bacterium | reverse complement strand
CGGGTGTTCTGGCACCGAAGAGTAAGGCTGATCTGGCTTTTATCATGCATAGCCTTTCCTGGCTGGCCAGCAATGGTACAGCAGCGATTGTTTGTTTTCCGGGAATTATGTACCGAGGAGGAGCAGAGCAAAAGCTTCGGAAGTATTTGGTGGATAATAACTATGTGGATTGTATTATCCAGTTGCCGAGTAATCTTTTTTTTGGAACTTCAATTGCCACCTGTATTATGGTGATGAAGAAAAATAAGACGGATAATAAGGTTTTGTTTATAGACGCATCGAATGAATGCGTTAAGGTAACAAATAATAATAAATTGACAGCGGAAAATATCGGTAATATAGTTGGTGTATTTGCACGGAGAGTGGAAAAGGTCCATTTTTCTTACATTGCTGCTTATGAAGAAATAAAGGAAAGTAATTATAATCTTTCGGTTTCGTCTTATGTCGAAGCGGAGGATACAAGAGAGAAGATTGATATAAAAGTGCTGAATGCTGAAATTAAGCAGATTGTAGCGAGGGAACAGGTACTACGCGATGAAATTGACAAGATTATTGCAGAGATAGAGGGATAATAAAATGGAAGAAAAAGAGATATTAGAGAAGCTTATAAATAATCCTAAAAAACCTAACATAAGCGAATGGGTTTATGAAGTAGAAGCTTTTTTAGAAAATATTGAGGAGAATAATGAGGAAGCATGGATTCTTATTGATGGGATAAAGAAACAAGGAGATGCGTTCCAACGATGTGATAACTTGGTTGCGCTACTACGTCAACTGTACAAAAGAAAATATAATAGGGTTGTCATTCCTCCAATCACAAAGAGAAATCAGATTTTTGTGGCAATGATGTTCTCGGAAGAAACGGCATCGGTATATGAAAAAGTATATAAACCAGTTATTCAGTCTTTGAATTATGCATCAATGCGTATTGATGAAAAACAGTTTAATGGTTCGATTATAGGGGAAATTACTTCCGAAATAACAAATTCTATAGCTTTAATTGCTGATTTGACTGGAAATAGAGGCGGGGTTTATTATGAAGCTGGAATAGCAAGAGGGCTTCAACTTTGCAATCATCCGATAAAACTTATTCTATCTTGCAGACGAAGTTTTTTTGATACAGAAAGAGTGCATTTTGATGTAAGTGGTGACAACATTATTCTTTATGAGAGTAATGAAGATTTGAGAAACAAACTTATTCTACGGTTACAGGCAATTATAGGGAGAGATAGACATGAGTAGATTGGAAGAACTGATACAAATACATTGTCCAAATGGAGTGGAGTACCTTGCTATTTCGGAATGTGTTATGCGTGTTTCTAATATAAAATGGATCAATGAAGGTGATAGTGAGTATATGTATATAGATTTGACATCAGTGGATAGAGAAACTCATACTATCACAGAAACTCAAAACATTACTGCTGATACTGCTCCCAGTAGGGCTCAACAGATTGTAAAATATGGGGATATTCTTTTTGGAACAACCCGCCCTATGCTAAAGCGTTATTGCATGATTGGAGAGAATTTTGATAACCAAATATGTAGTACAGGTTTTTGTGTGCTCAGAGTAAAAAAAGAAATGATGCTTCGGCGATGGCTTTATCATGTGATTTCTTCAACAGATTTTTTTGATTATGTTGAGAAAAATCAAAAAGGGGCAAGTTATCCTGCTATATCTGATAAAAATGTAAAGAATTATAAAATGCCAGTGCCACCTTTGGAGGTACAACGTGAAATTGTCCGTATTTTGGACAATTTCACGGAGCTTACAGCGGAGCTTACAGCGGAGCTTACAGCGAGAGAAAATCAATACAAGTATTATCGCAATTATCTTTTGAATTATGATGCCATGGTTAAAGCAGATAAAAAGCCATTAGGCCAATGCTGTTCTTTAAAGGCAGGAAAGGCTATTCCAGCTGTTGAAATATCAGAGAATCAAACGGAAGAGTTTCGATATCCTTGTTATGGGGCAAATGGTCATCGTGGATATACACGAACTTATAATCAATCAGGTAAACATTGTTTAATTGGTAGACAAGGGGCATTGTGCGGAAATGTGTGTTATGCAATAGGTGATTTTTATGCCACAGAACATGCCGTTGTTGTATCTCATGGGGAAGAAATAGATGATAGATATATGTATCATTTGCTTATGGCAGCTAATTTAAATCAATATAAAACCGCGGGAGCTCAGCCGGGATTATCTGTTTCACGGCTTGAAATGGTTAATGTCGTAATCCCGAAGATAGAAATACAACGAAGAATAGCTTATGTCTTGGATAGTTTTGAAACGATTTGTTCTGACTTGAATATAGGATTGCCTGCTGAAATAAAAGCACGACAAAAGCAATACGAATTTTATAGAGATACATTATTGACTTATGCAGAAAGTGGTAAGACAATATTGACAGAC
>VSOC01000343.1 GCA_009774615.1 Lachnospiraceae bacterium | reverse complement strand
GCAAAGCTCCAAATCCGTGAATTTTTCCAAAATAAACAGCGCCAGATCCCCGCAGAGTATAACCTGAACAGCATTTTCTCACTGTTGGTATTCAACAGGTTCCTGTTCCCCTCATCAAAAAAGAACGCTTTTGAGACAAAAGGCAGCTTTTTTGACCGTTTTGACTTCTCGCTGGATGATGTCTACCGGGCGCTTGGCTATTTTTGCAGATATTCACAGGATCTCCAAAGACATCTGCATGCCAGAATCTCCTGTCTGATTGGCAGGGATTCTCAAAAAGCCTATTATGATGTCACAAACTACTACTTTGAAATACCCTACGAAGATGAAGACAGCCCGGACGCGGAAAGAAAGGTGAAGCGGAAACGCGGGCCGTCAAAAGAACACCGCAAAGACCCGATCATACAGATGGGGCTTCTTATGGACTCCAACGGCATCCCAATGGCGTTCCACACCTTTTCCGGCAATGAAAGCGAAAAAACAAATATGCTTCCGGCAATACGGGAAGTCAAAAAAGATTTCTGCCTCGACAGGATCATTGTCGTCGCCGACAGGGGGCTCAATACCAGTGACAATACCTTTCTCCTTTCCGGGGTCAACGCATCCGATGGGAAAAACAATGACGGCTATGTCTATGGACAGAGTGTCCGGGGGGCTGACGCGGAATTCAAAAAATGGGTGCTGGAACCGGACGGATATGTAATAACCACGGAAAAAGATAAAGATGGGAAAGAGATTCCGTTCAAACATAAATCCAGGCTGTACGCAAAAGAGGTAACAGAAAAAGATTCCAACGGCGTGCGCAGGCTTAAAAGGACCATTTATCAGAAACAGATGGTATATTATTCCGAAAAATACGCAAAAAAGCAGCGATATGAAAGGGAAAAAGCGGTTGCGAAAGCAAGGGATCTGATCAAACATCCCGCAAACTATACAAAGGCGACCAGCTATGGCTGCACCGCATACATCAACAATATCTCCTTCTCGAAAGATACCGGGGAAATCGTAGATGGAAAAGAGCTTTCTATTAATGAAGAAAAAATTGCCGGGGAAGCGCTGTATGACGGTTACTACTCGATTGTCACAAGTGAAAAGGAACTTTCCGACCAGGAAATACGCGGCATCTACAAGGGTTTATGGGAAATAGAGGAATCCTTTAAGATTATCAAGAGTGAATTCAAAACCAGACCTGTCTTTGTTTCCACGGAAGAACATATACAGGCTCATTTTTTAATCTGTTTTGTAACTCTGGTGATTATGCGCGTCTTAGAACAGCTCACAGGAAAGTGTCATTCTGTCAGACAGATCCGAAATTCGCTGGCAAGCTATTCGTGCTCCTACCTGGACCAAAACTATTACCTGTTTGATTACCGGGACGATGTCATTCTAACCATGGAGAAGACCTTCGGTCTGGATCTAAGCAAAAAGATTATGCCGCTTTCAGAGATCAAGCGGATATCCATGTATCAAGATATAGAAATATAAAATTTTTATAAACTCAAAATACCAAGAAAAATACAACAGTTTTATACATTTCAGAAATACCCTGAACACCGCTATTCATGCGGTTTTCAGGGCATTTTTTACACAATCCCTTGCAAAATTCAGGATACCGAAACAAAAGTTCGTTTTCACACAAACAGGTCGTTTTTGTTTTAATATAGATTGTAAAATTCTATATAAAATGAAAGGAAATTAGATGAATAAACAAGAATTAAGACAAAAAGACATATTAAAATTGATTGAAGGATTAGATATTTCTCCAACTATGCATAAAAATGCTACGGAAAAATATAAGGCAGTGGGTACATATTTGCAGGAGCAAGGGCTTATCTGTGATATTTTTCCGCAAGGCTCGTTTAGTCTTGGCACAGTAGTTCGTCCATTCAAAGAGTCCAAGGAGGCAGATTATGATTTGGACTTTATCTGCTGTCTTAGCAAAGATAAAGATAAAATTACACCAGGCTATGTAAAAAATATTGTAAAAGAAACTCTTTGCAAATCGGAAATATATAAAGAAAAGCTTCAAAATATAGAATGGGACAAATGTTGGACATTAAAATATGCTGAAATTAATGGCATAGGGTTTAATATTGATATAGTACCAGGAGTACCTGAATCAGACGAAATAGTCCAATCAATGATTAGTAGTAATTTATCTCAAGAATACGCAGAACTTGCAGTTGCAATTACTGATAAAAGAAATGATAGTTATTTTTGGCTTGCAAGCAATTCAAGAGCCTATAAAAATTGGTTTGAGACAATTAATAGACCTTTTTTAGATTACGATCGTCAGAATAAAAGAAAAGTTTTTTTTGAAATAAATAGAACTATTTATAATAGTATCGAAGATATACCAGAAGAATTAGAACGTTCATCATTACAACGAGTTATTCAGATTTTAAAACATCATAGGGATGTATATTAT
>VSOC01000342.1 GCA_009774615.1 Lachnospiraceae bacterium | reverse complement strand
CGTCCCAGCTGGCGGCAGGCATAGCTGTCATTGCCATAACTGGCGGTTTTTTCGTAGCACTCCAAAGCATAGGGCAGATTGCGCTCCACCGCCCTGCCGTTCCAATAAATATCCCCTATAATATGCCAGCTCCAGAGATGTCCTGCCTCTGCCGCTTTCAGTGCCCAGGGAAGAGCTTCTTTATCATTATCCTCTGTATAAGCCAGATAATGGGCATAGGCATACATCCACTCCGGGTAGCCCCGCTCGGCCCCCTGGCGAATAATGGGAACTTCCTTTCCCGGCTCTGGCGGAATGTATTCTCCCCGTCCATACTGGTAATAATGACCGTAATTCCGCCCCGCCAGAATCATACCGCCGGAAAATGCTTTCTCAAACCAGGGGAGGCACTGTTTTATCTGCTGGCGTTTCCATTCGTTCCAGGCTCCCTTATTTGCAAAGTCACTTTCCTTGCGATCTTCAATCTCTATGATGTCCAGAAAATAATAGGTGTTCCCAATCATGTACTGGCAGAAAGCACAGCCATTTTCGGCTTTTTCATAGATGACATCCCATGCTTCTTTTATACTCTCAAAAGGCATGATTTCCCGCAGTTCCGGTGTCAGCATATCCATACGCAGCGCCCCTAAAACCGCAGCGGCGCTGCCTAAGGAGATCGCCTGATGGAGCATGGCATAGGCCGCTGCCTCGTTTTCTTCAAAGGGATGGTATTCCCAACTGTAACAGGAACCGGAAAAGCAGCGGGAGAGAATATAGCAGGCATCCCCATCGTCTTCCTTTGCCGCAAGCAATAATGCGTCCGCCGCCGCTTTTGCCTTGTCGTTATCGCAACAATAATAAAGGTCTTCAATGGCCTTATCCACCACATCACTAAAATACTTACCCATGTTTCTTTTTTCCCTTTCTGTTTGCTTTTTCTATCTGCTCAGTAATATCCGCCCAGCCGCTTGTTTCTTTAAAAAAACTCTCTTTCAGAAAAAGGGACATCCAGAACTTCACCTGTGTCACAGTTCCTTCTTTTGCCAGAAACCTGGTGCCCCCTTTTCCTGTGTTATTGGTACACCAGATCACCATCAAGTCATTCTGAATGCCGGGGAAGAAATCAAGTGCCTGTATTCCCCATTCCAGGACTGCTTTTGTGTATTTTCCCTCATGGATGCCGTCAATAGCCAGTTCCACATCCCTGGCGGAGAAAAATTTGTGTTCATCATGCCAACTCTCTCCAAAAATCACCAGAATCTGGTGCCAGTTACGCATTTGGTTCATCTGTTCTCTTTGTAGCTGCTGCCAGAAAGATTTTATATGTTCCTCAGTCTGCCAGGTATCCGCTTCGCTCTTCCCCTTTGCAGCTTCTTCTGTATTGTTCAAAGTATCCGTAAGAATAAACTGGCTGACCGGTACCTGCTCCGATTTTTTATCCGGCTTAATCAGATCACGAACCCCGTCCCATAGGCCCAGCAAGCCAAAGCCCGCCATGCCAAGCCCGATCAGGAGCCGAACAATGCCAATCCCTTCCTTCACTTCAGCAAGTCCAATCACTATCAGACCAAAGCCCAGAAATGCAGCATAACCTCCCAAGATAAGAGGTGTCAGCCGCAGCCGTTTTCCTGTTCTGTCATTTCTTCTCATCATGTGCGCACACCCTACAAAATTATTTTTCTCAACCTATTTTCAAACCGTAAAGCTAAATTTCTAACAGCTTTGCAGCATAAAGGTTATTGGCAAAGTCTTGAAAATCAGAAACTGCTTTCTTTCCCTCCAGATAGTCCCAGAGAAGATCAATCGCCTTCTGAAGAATAACCGGAACCGTCCTGCCCAAATCCGCTAGGCCCTGGCGAAGTGTGTGCATATAGGGTTCCAGAATTAAAAGATTCCCCAAAAGCCGTGAATGGCTGCCGCTGTCCGCAAAAGCATCATCCCAATTTATACAACCGTTATCTAACATTTCATGTCGAACTCTCCCTGCAATACGAATAATCTCGCCTTGTGCGGTTTCTGCCCGCCCTGACGGTGGAACAAGATAATCCCAAAGCTGGTGGAACTGTGTCCTTAATTCTATTGCATTTTTTCCAATTTTGAAAATGATTGGAGATACACCATGATGTTTTTCGCCTTCAAACATTTTTTATTCCTCCCGTGACTTCCGATTTATATTTATTGGTTCTCATGTATTTGTATTGTCCAGGCAAGAATTACTGGCATTTTTCTTCAGCGAAGAAATCCATGTTTCGATTGCCCTGGCAAGAATAAGCTGCTGCTGCAGAACTGCCATTCCGTTTTCAGGAACATCCGGTATACTTTCCTTCGCAAGAAAGTTTTCTTCCAAATAGGACGTTAATTGCTTGATGTTGTTCTCAATATTTGCCAGACATACATTCTGTTTTTCTTGTGAGAGGCTGTCCAGGTTTACAATCACAGCATTAAAATCCAGATA
>VSOC01000341.1 GCA_009774615.1 Lachnospiraceae bacterium | reverse complement strand
AAGTGGTTGTTTCCAAAATGGAAATAACCACTCCATTTGGTAATAGTCTGTAAATATTTACAATATCTGGGCTGGTGAATTTTATATTGGGTTTTGTCCAGTTGTCTATTGGGCGTGGTTTATTGAAAGGGATGATAGATAAAGATGAGAGTAGTAACGAAATAGGAAAGGTATAATTTGGGGATGTGATTTGAAATAGGTTGTATTTATCCTAAAAGTAGTATATACTATTAAAAAGAGGTGATGAAAATGATGGTAAATACAGATACGCTTGTGTCTATGACAGAGGCAAATCAAAATTTTTCGAAAGTAGCTCATGTGGTAGATGAGAAAGGTATGGCAGTTATTTTAAAAAATAATAAACCATTTTATATTGTAGTAGATTTTAAAGAGTATGAGGAAATAAAAGCGATTCAGGAATTCAGAAAAAGAAAAATCGCAGAAATGACAGAGCAATTAATAGAAGATAATAAAGAGGCATTTTTGGAGTTAGCTAAATGATAATACTGACAGTAGAAGAAATCATAGAGGCTCATAGCAGATTAATACAAAAAACAGGTGGATTGAATGGGATCAGGGATAGGGCTTTGTTGGAGTCTGCGGTATTTAATATTTTGAGTAGTTTTGATGGGATAGAAGTTTATCCGTCAATTGAGGAAAAAGCAGCACGTTTAATGTATTCATTGGTAAAAAATCATTCTTTTTTAGACGGAAATAAAAGGATTGGTGTACTTGCAATGTTGTTAACATTGAATTTAAATGATGTAAAACTAAGTTATTCTCAAAAGGAATTGATCGAATTGGGATTGGGAACGGCAAATGGGAGTCTTGGATATGATAAGATACTTGCATGGATTAAAGCACATGAGGATTATATATAGAAGAGCCAGAGCAATATTATTTGGATTGTAAATTCAGAAAAGTTTGGATAAACTGGAAATAATAAAAAATTATTGATACAGAAATATTTTAGGAAAAGGAGGTATATTTATTATTATGAATGACAATTTTATAGATTCTATTGCAGCGTGGGGAAAGTTTGGAGTTGAGAATAGCGGACGTTCGAGAGATGAGAAAGAGTGGGCGAAGTCAGGCGTTGATTGCTTATCCTCTATCTTAAAATTGACACAGAAATCCGCAATCCCCACTGTGTCTGTTATGGGATTGGACATTGAACAGATCCGAAACATCAAACAAATTGCGGAGCAATATGCAATAGAAAAAGTTGTACTTTTCCCTTATCCTGATGGTCAAAATATAATATCGCTTATACGTGTATATGGTGGGAACAGAGAGGGATTTTTCCAATTTTTCGGATGGAATCATATACATTCAAATCCCCGTACACAAACCGAGCTCTGGTCAAATTTTAATATTTTAGAAAAAGAATATGGTATAATCTTATACGATTAAAGCGTCAAAAGGACTTAATTCTTTTGCCGTATAAATTTGTACTTTGATAACCGAATATAATGTTGTAAAAAACAAGATTTGAAATGATTTCGTGATTTTGCACAAAATAATCATTTTGAAGTTGTTAAAATCGCCAAATCCAAAGAAAAAGTTTGCCCTAACTTGACACTAGCGGAAGGCCAGGTGTTTGGGATTGGGTGTAAGATTTTTACGATTGCGGGGCCGGTGATACTTTATGGGGTGTTGGCGAGCTGGGTGCTTGGAGTGATTTATTGGGCAGGAAGAGTGATGGGAGTTTTTTGAAAATGAAATAGGATGAGCAGTTTGGAAATTTATGATAATAGAATCGTTTGTATTTCGAGGCAGAATGATAGGAGAAAGGACTTTTATTATTCTGCTTTTTGTTGTACGTTTAATAGTTTTCGATTATAATCCTGTTTTTGACAGTTTACAAGGCAGAGAAGGGCTTGTCTGCTGTCTAAACCATTGGTTTCTTTATGCTTTTAGAAGTTACGTTATCTTACCTCACCTTTTGAGAAGAAAAAGCTATCTGGATTCAAAGTACCGTAAGAAAAATTATCTGGGATGAACGGTATACGGGAAAGATGATTTCTAATGTGCGAAGCTGTGTGGAAGTTGGGAAGAATGTGATAAAGAATAATCCAAGCAGTGAATGGATTGTGGTTGAGGGTACACATGAGGGAATTATGGAGTAATTTTGCATAGGATTGATATGAAAACAGAAAATTTTGAAAGCTTGTCGAAGGATTGAAAAATAAAGTGGAAATAAGTAATTGAATATGGTATACTATAGGCAATTAAACTTGTGCCTTATCAGACGAAGTTTGTGTATCACGATGAGAGTTAAGAGAGTTTGGAGGGTATATTTTTTAGGATCTGACTTCACGAGTGCCCGGATAGTTATCGTATTTCAAATTTGATTTAGATTGGAGAATTATTAATGACAAAAGGTTTTGTTGTAAATACGCCATATGATGATGTGTTTCGCACAATGCTCAATGATTGCAGCCGTTTGA
>VSOC01000340.1 GCA_009774615.1 Lachnospiraceae bacterium | reverse complement strand
GTTAAGTAGCAGTCCAAGAATAATCACCATCAAAAAGAAAACTATTAACATATTTACTCAACTATATGATATAAGTATTTCGATTAATTATTTTTACATCGCATTGTAATGTTAGTTATATCATACCCTTTCTTTTAAATACAATCTGTTACAGGTTATTCATTTCTGAAATTCTAAACAAATCCATCAAAAAAATTTTCGGTTCTAATCACTAAATCTTTTATATCAAAGTTTGCGTTTTTTATTGTCTTCCATGCATTCTTACGATCTATTTTATTAAATGCTTCAATTGCACATGCCCACTTTTGGGGATTATCGTTTATTGATAAAGCAGCAATATGATCTGTCAGTATTACTTCATCGGTAATTGAATCGGAAATAAGACAGTTTAGACCAGAAGCTTCTGCTTCAAGGACTGCACCTGGAAATCCCTCATATATTGAGGGAAAAACAAACACATCTCCAGCTTGAAGCAATCTTGGAATATCTTGTCGTATACCAAGATATATTACAGAATTATCAATCCTTAATTTTGTTATTTGAGGCTTTAACATTTCAATATCACCGCCCCCAATCAAAATCAACTTTGCATCTGAGTACTTTTTTTTAACTTCTGCAAAAATCTGAAGAAGGAACAAATGGTTTTTTTCAAATCTAATATTTCCTACATGAATTACTGTAAATGCAGTTCCAAGTCCAAGTTCATTCCTAACTTCATTTCTTACCATTTCAGAAAAAATAAATTTTTGTGTATCTATTGCATTTGGCCAAATTTTAATATCTCCAACATCTACCAGCTTTTTGCCAAACAGCCAGTCTGCTGCCTTTTTAGATACTGCAAACCGATGTGTAGAATACCTGTTTACATTTAATTTTACGAGATTCTTTACTATATTTCTAAGCGACTTGGTCTGTATACTAGTCCTAGCGTTTGCAATTCTGTATGGTACTCCACATTTTTTCGCTTCTTTCAAATAGAATCCTGCCCACTGATTATATGCATACACAATTTTATACTCTGGATGAATAGTGATAAATTGATGAAATGCTTTGAAATCAGGTATATTATATCTACGAATTCCCTTCGATTGATATACTCGTCCACCCAAACGTTTAACCTCATCATCAAACATGCCTGATTTACCGGATTCCACATAAAAATCATATTGATACTTGTCGTGATTGATATTTCGATACAAGTCCATTATTCTACTTTCCATACCACCCCTATTAAGAGTATGAACAATGTGCAAAATGCGAACTGGTTTCATGCTGTTCTCCTTATATATTCTCTTTATACCATTCGATAGCCGCCTTTATGCCTTGTTCAAAACTCCAATCCGGGTCATAACCTAGTAGTTTTTTTGCTTTACTAATGTCGGCATTACTGTGCTTAATATCTCCAGCACGTTCAGGGCCAAAGTTTGGCTCTATATTCACACCAAGAGCCTCTGTCAATCCATAATAAATATCAATAAGATATTCCCGGCCACCATATGCAATGTTGAAAGCTTCACCAGCGGCAGATGATGGAGCAAGACAAGCCTTAAGATTAGCTTCAATTACATTCTCAATATATGTAAAATCCCTGCTTTGTTTTCCATCACCATTGATTGTTGGTACTTCTCCGTGAAGTAACTGACGAATAAATTTTGGAATAACAGCCGCATATGCTCCATTCGGATCTTGTCTGCGTCCAAAAACATTAAAATACCTTAAACCATATGTATCTAAGCTATAATGTCTTGTATATTGTTTTGCCCATTCTTCATCAGCACGTTTAGAAACTGCGTAAGGACTTAAAAGATTTCCTTCTTTTCCTTCTATTTTTGGAAGCTTAGGTTCGTCGCCATAAACAGAAGAACTGGAAGCATATACAAACTTTTTAACTCCATTTTGTTTGGCAGCTTCCATCATATTTAGCGTCCCCATAATATTATTAGCACAATAGAATAGAGGCATCTCTATACTTCTTGGTACTGATCCCCATGCGGCCTGGTTCAAAACGTAGTCTACACCATCACAAGCCTTCATACATACATCAAATTCCTTAATATCTCCCTTGATAAATTCATAATTCAGGTTATCAATGAATAAATCCACATTTTCCTGCTTGCCTGTACTCAGATCATCCAAACAACGTACTTTATATCCTAATTTCAATATTGTTTCACAGAGATTAGAGCCAATAAATCCGGCACCTCCGGTAATTAAAAATACACTATCTTCTGGAAAATACACATTTTGATAACCCATTTATTTTTTCTCCTATTGATATAATTTTTATCTTTAAACTTTTTATAGATTAATTTTATTGCTACTATCCTCTATAGATAATAATCTTTTCTTCTTTCTATAATCTCCAATAATTATATCCAGCAGAAATAACTTTCTGTTTATCTAAAATACCTTTAACCTCTATCAGTACTTTTTTTTCATTTCTTGTGTCTTTAAAC
>VSOC01000034.1:10498-33154 GCA_009774615.1 Lachnospiraceae bacterium | reverse complement strand
GCTTTCGGCCTGACTATGGTTTCGGATTTCCTTTTGGAATACCAGACGGCCATCCATCTGGCAGGGGGAACCATTGTTCTGTTTATGGGAATCCACCTGCTTTTCCGAAAAGGAGAGGCGGCCAAAATCCCGGCAGTGTCGGGAAGAGTGCGGATGTCTCTTTAAGCACCCGGGAGATACTTGACAGATATGTGGAACGGTGGCCAGTGGAGGTGTTCTTCCGCCAGGCAAAGGACAGGCTGGCATCTGACCGGTATCAGGTTCGCTCATCGCAGGGAATCAGGAGGTACTGGCTGCTGATGTCGCTGGCCCATCTGCTTGCATGTACTGGATGCGGTGAAACCATGTCTTTCGAAGACGGCTATGCATATATTTATAGCCATATCCAGGAAGAGCGGGTCCGTTTCGTCTACCAGTGTGGAGCAAAGCACATTGGCTTTGAGCAGGTTATAGCTTTAGTGGCATAGGTTTATTGTGCACTTTTTTAAATTTGCTCATTTATAGTTGGAGTCTATTCCAAATAAAATTACAGATACAATGGGCATTGTAGCAGATGTCAATTTGCGATACGAAAATGACTTGCAATACATTGAAATTATTGTAGACAAGTACCCGTCCCTCATTAGCTGTCATGGTAAATATTTTTATCGTTCTGGTAGCACGATGAGAACGATAACAGGAAAAGAACTGGACAAAGCAATTCTGAAATCACAGGGTAGAACATGGGATGGTATGCCAATACCGAAGATGAAAGTGACAGATTTAAGGAGAGAAGCAATTGATTTACTGAAAGAAAACTTTGCCCACAGCCGTGAAAAAATACTTCCCTCAGCAGGAAATTTATGGTATAATGCTCTAAAAGTCTATCGTCTGCCAGCGTAGAAAAGTTTGTAAATTTTGAATGGTGGAACGAGCGGCTTTTCTTGTGGTCTATCGAAAAATTATCCAGAAAAGGAGCGGCAGGAACATGACAGGAAAGGAAGCAGCCTCCCTCACCGGGCAGGGGAGAAAAAGGAGCCTGAACAGGCGGATATTGCGCAATACAACGCTAAATATTTTGATTTTAGTGGTCATATGCTGCGTGATTATGGCTGTGTCACTGCAATCATTGACCAACAGTATCTTGCTGGACAGCCTTCAGCCCATGGCCCGGCAGTCAGCCAAGACAGTGGAAGCTAATATCCATATGTTGGCCGACCGCATGATGACGCTGGCCGGCGACCATGGGATAGAAACGGTGTTTGTCGTTGGCCAGGACGGGAAGTCCCGTCCGGATGCTGCCGCCACCAGGGAGAACCGCAGCGAGGTTCTGAAGGAAGCGGCGGAAATCTATGAATTTTATACGCTTGCTCTATACGACCTGGACGGGCGGCTGGTACAGGGGATCGATGGTGCGCCGGAAAACCTGGACCATGATTTTTTTGTGCTGCTGAAGGAAACGGACAATCTGACCACTAACGCCTCCACCCTCTTTCAGGGCAAGCTAGGCATTACCATGGGCATGCCGATTAAGGAAAACGGAGAAACCGTGCTCTATATGATGGGAGTCTATAAGTATGACATGCTCAACGACGTTATCAGCAGCATCAATTTAGGCAGAAGCGGTATGGCCTATATGGTTAACCAGGAGGGTGTTGTCACTGGCCACCCCAATCAGTCAGTAGTTCTCAATCAGAACTCACTGGTTCAGCTCAGCGGCGGCAATGGGGACGCGGTGAAACGGGTTACTACCAGAGAAACGGGAGCCGTGGAATTTTCCGTCGACGGAGAAATGATGCTGGTGGCTTTTTCACCCATCCGGGGAACCCAGTGGTCGCTGGTTATCCAGATCCCCAAGTCAGATTACAGCCACTTTATCAATGGAGCCATGTTGGTTTCCATCCTTGCCACACTGGCGGGACTTATGGTTTCTGTCCTGCTGATCCTGAGGTTTGCCCGCTCTATCTCCCGCCCGGTGAAGCGGGTAACCGACCGGATGGTGGCTCTTTCCAACGGCGATCTGCATACAGAGGTGCTTCCTGTCAGCACGGGAGATGAACTGGAAGTCATGACACAGACCCTGGACGATACGCTGGAGAGTGTGAACCGGTACATATCCGATATCCAGCAGGTATTGACCCGCGTTGCGGACGGTGACCTGCGTACCGGCCCCCAGGTGGACTATAAGGGGGATTTTGTGCTGATCCGCAGCAGCCTGTATACCATTGCCCAGTCTATGAACGAAACCCTTCTTGGATTCCGCGCCGCCGCAGGCCGGCTTACTGCAATGGCGGAGCAGCTGAACGGGCAGTCCGCACAGCTGCACCAGGCATCTCTGGAGCAGAATCAGTCTACTGAGGAACTGGTCTGCGAGGTGAGCCATGTGAAGGAGCGGCTGGTCGCTGTTGTGGACAGCAGCGGGAAGACCCGTTCTCAGACGGAGGAGATCGCCCGCCGTATTCAAAACGCCAACGAGCAGATGACCACCTTGTCCTCCGCTATGGATGACATCAGCGCTAATGCGCAGCAGATCACCAAGATTGCAAAGGACATTGAGGATATCGCCTTCCAAACCAACATCCTGTCCCTTAACGCTTCTGTGGAGGCGGCTCGGGCCGGGGTTTCCGGAAAGGGTTTTGCGGTTGTGGCCAATGAAGTAAAACGGTTGGCGGAAAAAAGCGCTGAGGCTGCGCAGAGAGCGACGGAAATGGTCAACAACACCAAGTCGATCATTCAGACCGGCGTGGTGCTGACTGCGGATACTGCCGCTTCTCTTCAGGCGATTTCCGATGTTTCCACACAGATCAGCACAATTTCAGATCATCTGGTGGAGGCGGTGCACGGGCAGGAATCTGCCTTAACTGCAATGGAAGAAAAGATTGCTGTCATCTCTGCTATCGCAGACCGCAATCT
This sequence comes from Lachnospiraceae bacterium, assembly GCA_009774615.1. Taxonomy (GTDB): domain Bacteria; phylum Bacillota; class Clostridia; order Lachnospirales; family Lachnospiraceae; genus Caccovicinus. The sequence continues at coordinate 30,262 of VSOC01000034.1, read as the reverse complement.
GCAAAACGCAGGGGAAACAGAACAGTCCAGCGGTTCTTTGGCCAAAGAAGCCGAGGCGCTTCAGGCCCAGGTACAAAAATTTGTTTTGAAGGAGTAGTGAAGCGGATGAAACGGATCGTTGCCATATTTTTAAGCCTGCTTCTGATGATGTCGTTGCTGACGGCTTGCGGGGATCAGCCAAGGCTTCAGGATGGATATTACACCGCCCAGGCGGAAGAATTCAACTATGGCTGGAAGGAATATATCACTATCCTGGTAAAGGGCGGAAATATTGTTTCGGTGGAGTATAATGCAGAGAACGCCAGTGGTTTCATCAAGAGTTGGGATAATGCCTATATGCAGACAATGCTTCATTCTGACGGGACCTATCCCAATGAGTATACCAGATATTACGCAAACCAGCTTCTGGAAGGACAGGGCGAGGGCAGCATTGATGCAATTACTGGAGCGTCATCTTCCCATGCATCCTTTCAGATACTGGCCCAGGCAGTGCTGGAGCAGGCCCGGAAGGGGGATTCCAGTATTGTATTTATAGATACCACGCATTAAAGACAAAAGGACATTTTCTGATTGGAAATGATATAAAGAAATTTATTGTCAGTTTGTCTGCTGCTGAAATTGTGCAGGCACATAAAAGCAGTCGGGAGAAGTGATTATCTATTGCACGCAGATAATGCAGGTAAACTGTTTTTGTTAAGACAGTTGACCTGCATTTTTTAGTTTACCCTTGATAAAAGTTCTCTGAAGATAATTTTTTCAGGAAGCTGTTGGACAAATGCTGCATGATTTTCCGACTTCTGGAAACAGAAAAAATTGACATCTGCCCTCCCTTTCTGCTACAATAGAGGAAATTACGTTACTGCAAGCCATGCGAATAATGGCATAATTACCAAGATGTATATAACCTGGATTGCCGGGGGTGTCCGGGAAGTTTGCATGGGTTGTGGAGTATATTGGATTTGAGGTGCAGAACGTGGCAGGCAGGCAAAGAGGAGAATGGAACAAGGATAAGGATAGTAAGGGGTTATCTTTAATTTTATCCATTATTTTGGTTTTTTGTATCCTGGGAATGGTTGTTTTTTCTGTTGCCCGGAAGATATCGTCGGAGATGTCCGCTTCGGCAATCAATAATTTAAGTGAAAGCCTGGGCCTGGTTAAGGGCACGATAGAGGCTATTTTAGAGAAGGAAGCGGAGTTTCAGAAGCTGATTGCCCAGGAAGCAGTGATGTTTGAAGATCTGGAGGGTTTTATCCGCTCTTATAAGAAAAATAAAACCCTGGTCAAGGTATCCATGATTTTTGCGGGAGAAACAGAGGGTTTTTCAAATACAGGTGAGGTATTTACCGAAGAAGGCCTGGATTTTTCCAGGGGGAAGACAGTGAATGGGCTGCCGGTTTCGGTTTCCTATCTTAATGATATGGGAACCTGGGCCTATACGATGAAGTCGCCGGTGCTTGAAGGTGAAAAAGAGATTGGGACACTTTATGTCGAATATATTTATGATTCCTTTGAGGAAGCACTGCCCCGCGAGTTTTACGACGGGTATGCGATGCTTTACATTATGGATGCCGAGAATGAAAGGCTTTTGCTCAAGCCCAAAGGTAGAGGGGAAAGGAATGCAGGCCATTTAAATCTGCAGGATTTTTATCGTGCGAATAATATTTTGGAAAAGGAAATCCAGGACGAGGTTGAACAAAAGGTAAAACAGGGAAAGAATCTGATGTTTTACCATAAGATTCAGAATAAGGATTCGCTGATTTATATGTGGTCGGTGAATAACGGTGCGATTTATTTGATTGGCTATGTTCCTATTGAGGCGATCCAGCAGGAGGGAAGGACAGTTAATCAGAATATTTTTGTGGTTATGCTGGTTACTCTTGCGGCATTTTTTCTCTGCTGTACCCTGTATTATTTTAATCAGAAAGAACAGAATAGAATCCGCAGAGAACAGGAAGAGGAGCGGGAGGTGCATAACAAGCAGCTTGCCGAAGCTCTGCAGGCAGCACAGATTGCCAGCAATTCCAAAACGACCTTTCTCTCCAATATGTCCCACGATATCCGTACCCCGATGAATGCTATTCTTGGTTTTACGACTTTGCTGGCCAAGGATGCCGAAAATTCGGTGAAGGTCAGGGAGTATACAAGAAAGATTATGTCTTCTGGTCAGCATCTGCTCAGCCTGATTAATGATGTCCTGGACGTTTCCAAGATTGAGAGCGGGAAGGTTGTGCTGACGATTGGCGAATTTACCTTAAATGATCTGGTGTCCTCGGTCGATGCCATTATCCGTCCGATGGCGGCAGCCAGAGGACAGAACTTTTATGTAAGCGTAAAGGATATCAAGCATGAGTATCTTATCGGAGATGAAACAAGGATCAACCAGATTTTAATTAACCTTCTGTCCAATGCGGTAAAATATACGCCGGAAGGGGGAAATATCTGGTTTCGTATCATTGGATTAAAGCAGCATTCCAGTCAGTTTGAACACATTCGTATTGAGGTGGAAGATGACGGCTACGGGATGACACAGGAATATCTTAAAACTATTTTTGATGCCTTTACCCGGGCAGAGAACAGCACAACGAATAAAGTGCAGGGAACAGGGCTGGGGATGGCAATTACGAAGAACATCGTGGAACTTATGGGCGGAACGATCGAAGTGACCAGTGAAGTAGATCAGGGAAGCCTTTTTAGGGTGGAACTGGAACTGCGCATACCCGACGGGCGAGAGGACGAACAGTTCTGGGAAAACCATGGAATTTATCGGATTTTCGTGGTGGATGACGACCGGGAAATCTGTGAGGGCATACAGACCCTGATGAAGGAAACCGGGGTTGTTGTGGATGCTGCCTTCGGGGGAGAGGAAGCTGTCCGCATCCTTTTAGAGAATTCCGGCGCAGAATGTGTTTACCAGATGATCTTGCTTGACTGGAAGATGCCGGGCATGGACGGGGGCGAAACCGCAGAAAAAATCCGCGAACTCATCCCTGAACCTGTTCCGATTTTGTTCTTAACCGCTTATGACGGGGAAGAAATTCACGAGGAGATTGTTCACGAAGAAAATATGGGGATTCTTTCCAAACCGTTTTTTGTATCGGCATTTAAGGAAAAGATTCTCGAAATGCAGGCCAGGTATAAGCAGGAAAATAAGGAAATCGAACCAGTGCCGGACAAAAGCCTGGAGGGAATGCATTTTCTGGTTGCCGAGGATAATGAAATCAATGCAGAGATTTTATCGGAACTGTTGAGCCTTGAACACGCCAGCTGTGAAATTGTGGAAAATGGTGCATTGGCCGTGGAGCGTTTTCGTGCGGCGGCACAGGGAGAATTTGATGCGATATTAATGGATGTCCAGATGCCGGTAATGAATGGTTATCAGGCGACCAGGGCGATCCGCGCCCTGCCGCGGAGTGATGCCGGAGAAATCCCGGTGATTGCCATGACAGCGAATGCATTTGCTGAAGATGTAAAAGATGCCCTGGATGCAGGGATGAATGCCCATGTTGCCAAGCCGATTGATATGGAATTATTAAAAAGAACCATTCGTCATAATTAGCGTTACTGTGAAACATGTATACAGTAAGCCATCATGCGCCCACAAGCAGCCGCACCACCAAGGATAAAAGTCTGCTGGGCGCATTTGGAATACCTAAATTAAATCGCCTAATCGGCGATGGCCTTTCATCGTAAGGGAACAGAAAGGATTGTAGGATGGGGATGAAAAAAAGCAAAAAAGAAAAGAAGAGCTGGTGGATAGGAAATGGAGCAGCCGTGCTGGCTGTACTGGTCATGGTTTCCTGCAGTATAAAACCGGATTCACCACAGAATTTAATTGAGAACGAACAGGAAACCCGCGGGCTGGTCAACCTGTTTGGACCGATGGAAAAGTCAAATCCCAACGCTGAAAACCTGGCAAGGACAGCTTTTGATATGACGATTGTTGCTGCCGAAGAAAAGCTGAACCTGACCGTGGAGTACCGAACCTACACTGCGGAAAATTATCAGGAAAAAACCTATGATGATGTTGCCCTGGATCGGATACGCAATGATATGGATGATCTCTACCTCTTAAACCCGGATTCCATTCATATTTTGGGTCTGGAGGGAAGGCTTTTGGATCTGTCCGGACTGGAGAATACAAAAAATTTAAGAGATGTGGTCAGAATAGCCAATACCATTGACGGAAAGCTGGTTGCCGTCCCGCAGGAGATTGTCGCCAACGGTTTATTTGTCAATCAGGATATGTTTGACCAGTATAATCTGCAGCTTCCCAATACGCCGGAGGAGTTTTTAGAGTGCTGCCGGGTCTTTAAAGAGAACGGGATTGAAACGCCGGTAGGGGCTAATCGCTGGTGGCTGGAAAACTTTGTCTTTGCCCAGGCTTATGCTGAACTCTATAACGGTGACACCACCGAGGAAGAGATTTTGGCATTAAACCGCGGGGAGGCAAAATACAGCGACTATATGCGCCCTGGCTTTATATTTTTGCAGGAAATGATAGATAAAGGTTATGTGGACGCCGAAAAAGCCTATACCTATGAAGCTATCGAAGGAGAAGGCCCGGATTTCCTGGCACAGAAAACGCCAATAGTTATGGCTTTCTGGGGAGCGGCGAATACGGACATAGCTTATGGGAATCCGGATTTTAATCTGAAAGTTATCGGATTTCCCAGCAGCCGCGGGCAGATGCCGGTAGTAGCCATAACCGGATATGGGATTTCGGTCAACGCCGAACATAAAGAAGATACGATAAAGTTATTGAATGATATTATTTCGGATGAGTCATTAAAGCTGTATTCCGAAACAAATAAAGTGATTTCACCGTCAAAAAATGTTGAGGTAGACTGTATTCCCGCCTTAAAGCCGCTGAATGACCGGATTTCAGAAAATATTTTTGTCCTTGGTTCAAACGCAGGGATGAGGCTGGAACAGTGGGGAAATACCTGCCTCCTTGTACGTGATTTGCTGGCCGGGGCTACGGTAGATGAATGTATGGAGAAACTGGATCGGCTTCAGGAGGAAACGCTTGAGAAATAAGCCGTAAAAAGTTTATACAAAGCAAAAAAAAGAGGCTGTCACTTCCCTGTGTCAGCCTCATTGTTTTTGACAAAATGAAGAACTTATGCTTCGTTCTCTTTGTAGTAGTCGTCAAACAGCTTGTTGATTGCGGATTTTGTATCGCCGCAGATTCCCGGAAGGGAGCCGCCCCATGCATCTTCTGCCTGCTTAAAGCCCTTTTCTACCGCATCCTGCATCTTCTTCATCTTATCCGGATCGTCGCCGGCTAAAGCCTTTGCAAAATCAAAGATACGCGCAGAAGTCTGCTTTACGCCCCAGTAGCCGTCCTCAGAGATGGCAGCTTCAGCGTCAGCCTTGGTCTGTGCGTCTACCGTAAAGTTGCCGCTGGCAATCTGCTTCCAGAAATCATCACCCTTAGCTGCGGTGATTCCCTGCTTCTGGAAGGTTCTCATCATCATATTGGTGAAACGGGACATCTGGCTGTCTAAGTCATCCTTTAAACTCTTTACCAGATCTGCACGTTCTGCATCGGTCATCTTGGTGGTAACCTTGGCTTCAGCACTGATTTCTACCCGATCCATATCCGGTTTCTTTGCTTCGCTGCCGGCGGCTTCAGCCTTCTTGGTGTCAGCGGCCTGTGCGGTAACTGCGGAAACGGATGAAGGATTGTACGCATTAATGCCCTGCGTGTACGAATTAACTGCTGGATTCTGATTTACTTGCATGATATTCCTCCTTTTTTACGCTGATTTTATGTGGCGTCTATTACCTATATCGGCAATTTCAGGAAAAACTAAAGAGGGAATCAGCGCTGCGGGGGAAAAAATGTTGCTCTTTCGGCAGGTCTGCGCATCTGCGGCGGTATGCATCATGAAATTTTTGGCTATTTCTGAATATTCCCATAATTTTCCAATAAAAGATTGGTAAACTGCCTGGCACCTTCTTTATTCAGGTGGTCGGCATTCATAAATAAATCTTTTCTGGCGGTAAAGTGCAGGTCTGAGGAATAATCCATGTAGGCTGTTCCCGTTTCCGTAAGGATGGGGGAGAGGATGGCCGAAAACTCCTCATCAAAGTCCGGGGCGTTGGCGTTGATTTCCTCCAGGTATTCCTCAAGGTAAGGGGTAGTGATAAGGACGGGGACTGCACCAATCTCCCGGCAGAGCAAAATCATCTGTCCAAGGGCCGAAACTTCCTCTTTATTGACGATGCGTTCTCCGGACGGATTAAGCTTTTCCTGGATGAAATGGCGCTCAAAGGCAAGGGCGGCATCCGCCGAAACATCCATATCCAGTGCAGATCTTGACCATAATTCTTCATTGCCCGAAGCTTTACCGAAAAAAAGAACGGTCGGTAGGGTTTCATAGGCGTCAAGAGCAGGGAAAAAACGTTTAAACATATGAGTGGAAAAATCGTATTCTTTAATTTGCCCCGGAGAAAGAAAGTCATAGTACTGCCTGTTTTTGGAGAGAAATTCCTCCTCCTGCGTTTCCTCTATGCCAAAGAAGGAAAAGTAGGAAACCGGGATAAAGACCAGACAGCCCTCCTTAAGATGATCCTTATACTGCTGTAAGATACGGAGATCGTAGGAGAGGGACTGGCTGGCCAGGGCAAAGTTAAAGCAGGTAAATTCCCCGCAGACATCCTCATAATTAAAGCTGTATAGGCCATGGCTCGAACCGAAATTGCAGATTTGGATGTGTGCAGGGACATCTTTAAATTTATCCGTCCAGAGATCATCGGACTGATCCATGGCAAGGTACCAGGCATTGATTCCAAGCGTTAAAAAAGCCAGGATTCCCGTATAAAGGGCAATCGTCATTAAAAAACGTTTCATAAGCATCGGTTCGGGCAAAGCGTCCGGGAAGCAGGAAACTTCCTTAGTCAGTCAGAAACAGGTCAGAACTGAAAATAAACAAACGCAGCCGCTACTCCTTTCTGTGAAAAAAATACCACGAGCAGTCCAAGCATAAGATAAAGACTCCATACTAAGCCTTTCTTTTTCTTTGGAATTTCAAGAAGGATATCCCGGTCTTTGTGCAGGAAATCATACATCGCCAGGATCATAATCAGTCCAAAAAGATAAAGGATTTTTAAAGGATAAAGTCCAAGCGCCGCAAACCCCTGCATAAGATAGGAAAGGGGATGTCCAAATCCGTCAAAGCTGTGGGTAAGGATGTAAAGGACATCGCTAAAGGCAGGGGCACGAAAGAAGATCCAGGCAAAACCGCAGAACAGGCATACAGACAGCCCGCATAAAACTTTTCCCCAGGTTCTGCGGCGAAGCCATGACAGAGGCCGGGAAAAGAGGTTCTCGAGGATCTGAGCAATGCCGTGGATTCCGCCCCAGATAACGAATGTCCAGTTTGCTCCGTGCCATAATCCGCTGACCAGAAAGGTTGCCAGAAGGTTAAAGCGCTGCCTTGCCTTAGAACAGCGGTTTCCTCCCAGGGGAATGTAGACATAATCCCGAAACCAGGTAGAGAGCGAAATGTGCCAGCGGCTCCAGAATTCTTTAACGGAGGAAGAAAAATAAGGACTTTTAAAATTCGTCATCAAATCAATATCCAGAAGCTTAGCCGTTCCAATAGCAATGTCCGAATACCCGGAAAAATCACAGTAAATCTGAAGACTGAAAAAGAACATCACAAGAATCCAGGCAAAACCGCTGTATCCGTAAACATCGGCAAATGCCCCGTCCACAAAATCTGCCAGAAGATCGGCAATCACCATCTTCTTAAAATATCCCCAGAGCATAATCTTTGCCCCGTAAATGCCCTTCTGACGATTGAAGCTGTGCGGATTTTTTATCTGAGGAAGAAGGTTCTGCGTTCTTTCAATCGGACCGGCAACAAGCTGGGGAAAAAAGGCAATAAATGCTGCATAGATGCCAAAATGCCGTTCGGCCTTTATCCTTCCCTGGTAAACATCAATGACGTAGCTCAGCGTCTGAAAGGTATAAAAAGAAATGCCCACAGGGAGCACAAGCTGTAAAAGAACCGGATGTACAGGAAGGAAAAAGCTGGCCAGAGAAGAAAAACTAAGGCTGAAAAAGTTAAAATACTTGTAAAAAAACAGCACACCCAGACAGACGGCCAGAGTAAGAAAAAGGATGAATCTTCGCCGTCCTTCATGCGCTTCCCAATCTAAAAACAGGGCAGACGTATAAGAAACTGCCGTGGTAAATAAAATCAGCACAATATATTTGGGATTCCAGCTCATATAAAAATAGTAACTGGAAAGCAGAAGCAAAAACCAGCGGTATCGATGAGGGATTGTCCAGTAAACGGTAAAAATAAGCGGAAAAAACAGCATAAATGCTATCGAATTAAATAACATTGTTTAAAAACCTCTCTTTGTCTGAAAAATCCATGGTTTTCTGACATACCCGCAAATTATAGCATACCCGCGGTTAAAATACAAGTTACTGTTCGTGCATTCACAGCAACGGTTATCGTTTACGGGGCTGCGGCGGCGGGCAAAAAATAACCAGCGACGAAAAACAGTTTCCATCTTTGCCGGATCCTGCTATAATTAAGATAGAAACAGCAAGAGGGCAAAAACAAAAAACACCCGAAAGATAAAAATAACAGGAAGCTGAGGATGTATCGATGAACAAAAAGAAGACGATTTCTCTGACCAACAGCCAGCTGATTCATCTAACCGCGATTTCTTTTACGGTTTTTTTCCTGATCTCATCGCTGGCTGCCGCCGTTTACACCGGTGAATTCGGCACGGTTTTTTATGACTGGTATCTGATTATGATTTCCCCCTGTCCCCTGGTTACGGATTACCTCTCGATTGGCGGGCTGGGAAGCGCTATGCTGAATGCAGGAGCCTGCGGGCTGGTCTGTGTTCTTTTTATGCTAGGACTGAAAGGAGAATCCCATGTAAACACGCTGGCGGGTTTTTTTCTGGTGGTGGCACACTGTTTTTACGGGCTGAATTTTTTAAATATGTGGCCCTGTTTTCTGGCTCCCTTTATTTACCTGCATCTGAAAAAGTTAGATTATAAGCAAAATTTACATATCTGCATGTTTTCCACCAGCTTCAGTCCATTTATCAGCGAATTTCTTTTCCGCTATACGCAGAGGGGAAGCTATCAGTTCGGGCAGCTGAATTTAGAACCCGAGGGCGTTGTACTTGCGCTGGCCTTCAGTCTTTTGCTGGGCTTTATTATCCCTGCGATTCTTCCGGGTGCCCAGGCATGGCATAAGGGCTATAATCTGTATAACGGCGGACTTGCCTTTGGATTTTTTGGGTTTTTTGTCTTTAACTTTATGTATAAAACGATGGGCATTCTCTCCATGGGGCGGATTTCCAGGAATAATGAGATTTATAACCGCTTTGGTCATTCCTATCAGCTTTATGCCAATCTCTTTTTTCTGCTGATTTTTGCCTTCTGCTTCTTTTGGGGCTGGTTTCTTAACGGGAAAACGGTACACGGCTACCGCCAGATGCTCAAAGATACAGGTCACTGCAGTGACTTTTCTGAAAAATACGGGATGCCGGTCTGTCTGATGAATATCGGGATTCACGGAAGCCTGTTTCTTCTTTATTTAAATCTGACCATAACCTTTACCAACGGTGCAGGATTCACCGGCCCGACCATCGGGGTTATTCTTGCTGCCCTGACCTTTACCGCGATGGGACAGCATCCCTTAAATGTCTGGCCGATCCTGGTTGGCTATCAATGCCTGTATTTTGTCACCATGTTTTTCTGCCGGGCAAATGGCAGGGAGATAACCTGGGCGCTCTCGACGCAGGCTTATCTAAACGGCGTGGCATTTGCAACGGGTCTGTGCCCCATCGTAGGGCGCTACGGCATACGCGCAGGAGTTCTGGCAGGTTTTATGTGCGCTTCCATGTGTACGGCAACCGGCGCCCTCCACGGCGGCTTTGTTTTGTACAACGGAGGGTTTACCACCGGGATAACCGCCCTGATCCTTCTTCCGATTTTAGAGCATTACTGCGAGGCGCGAAAAGAACTCAAACCCCAGACCATTTCCTGGAACAGTATGATTGCCCTGGTGGAAAACCTTACACCGACGGGGAAAGAAGAAAAAAAGTAAAAGCAAACCGATAAATAGGTGAATTTAAGTAAGGGAATCGAAGCAAGTAGAACGAAGTAAGGGAATTGATGCAAGTGAATTTAAGTAAATCGAAGTAAGTGAATCAACAGGCAGATGTTTAAATGCTGCAGCCTGTCTAAGAGTCTGGCTTATCAAAAAGCCGGACTCTTTTTTATACATCAATGATTTGTGCATGAATAAAAAATATAAGAAAAGCTGATGTTTCGACCGATTAACTCCAAAATTAGAAAATAATTTTAAGATTTTAACTTCTAAATACAGGAGATGAAATGTTTCTGGCAATGTTTGGTATGTTATGATGAGAAAAATAAAGGTAATCGGTGAAAGATTCATTGTAGCTCAGGTAGGCTTAGCAGGATAGAAACCTATATTTTTCCAGAACCAGACAGGAGGTGTCAGGCATTGGAAGAAAGAAATATTGATTTTAATGTCCATTTTTTGGGAAGTTTTTCCCTGAATTTTCATGGAAAACCAATCGTTATAGTAAAAGATCTTAAACAGAAAAGAATCCAGATGCTGCTGATTCTCCTGAAAGCAGGGAAAGAAGGAGTTTCCTGTCAGAACCTGATAGAGATGCTGGAGATAAAAGGCGAGTATTTTGGGAAGAAACTGGGGAATTTAAGAAGTCAGATCTGTAAGCTGCGCAAGGATATGGATGAATCTGGCTTTCCGGCAGGCAAATATCTTCCCGCAGTCAAGGGCAGGTATTATTTCAGCATGGATTATAGTGTGGAAAGCGATACCGGACGTATGGATGATTTGGATAAGCAGTTGAAAAGTACGAAGGTTCAGGAAAACCGGGATGAGCAGCTTCGTGAACTTTGCAGCATTTATCAGGGAGAATTTTTACCGTCCCTGGGGGCAGAAGAGTGGGCTGTAGTAGAAAATTCGCATTATCACAGGATTTACAGCAAGTATTTAAAAGAACTTTGCCAGATTGTCCAAAAACAGAAAAATTACAGCGAACTCTTGCGGCTCAGTACCAGAGCCAGTCGATTCCACCCCTATGACGGATGGCAGGAACTGCAGATTGAGTGCCTGCTGGCTCAGGAAAAATATCAGGAGGCAGCGGAGGTTTCGAGAAAGGCGAATGAGATGTTTGAAAAAGAATTCGGCATTGTTCCGTTCCGGAAAAAAGCAGAGATGCCGGTGCCAGCAGAGGGCAAGTTAAAGCTGATGCAGTTAATGGAAGAAGAACTGGAAGAAAGCGGAGAAATCAGCAAGGCATATTTTTGCAGTTACCTGCACTTTGTTGATGTGTGCCGGGTTTTGGGGCAGATTGCCAGGCGGGAAGAAAAAATTCCACTTTTTCTGCTTTGTACCCTAAATACGGATGGCAGATTTAGCAGCAGAAAAGACAGCATGAAAGAACATAAAAGCGAAAACAAAACCAAAAGTGAAAACGAAAGAGAAAAAAGAAGAGAAAGTCCAGAACCAATACCGTGCCTGGAAAAGCAGATGGAGAAATTTGGCGATGTTTTATCTGGTCTTCTGCGCAAGCAGGATGCCTATACGCAATACAGCAAAAACCAGTTTTTGGCCCTTTTAATCGTCAGCGGAGAGGATGCTATTCCCTGCCTTCGTCTGCGCTTAGAAAAGGGATGGAAGGAATTTGAACAGCAGGAGGGACTGGAGGTCAAGCTGGAAATTGAGCCAATGGATGACTTTGCCAGGGAGGAGGTTGTGTGAAATGGAAAGCAGCCAAATGTTTTTGGTCAGCATTGTTGACAATCAAAACGCCACATGGCAGGGAAACGTAACCTGGCTGAACCAGGAAAAAACAAAGAACTTCCGAAGCTTCCTGGAACTGATTAAATTAATCGATGAATCTGTGGAAAACGTCAGCACAGGAATCGAAAATGCAGCCGGATAGGATGGGTGTGCGGATGGATGTGCAGTAATACATAGACGATAAATATAGATAATATTGGAAAAACAAACCAAAAGAAAGGGGAAAAGTCATGTTAAAGGAAATTCGCAAAAACTACAAACGACTGGTAGCATTTCTTTTATCCATAACCATGATAATCATGAACATGGGCGGAAATGCAATTACAGCCTTTGCAGGCGAAGAGCGGGAAATTTCTCTGTTTATGGCAGAGGGAGAAAAGATCCTGGAAGCAGCAGCGCATTTACAGGATCAGGAGGAGTTTACAAAAGAGGATTTGGAGGAGATGGGGCTGGATGCTCCCAAAAACAGCATAATAAAAAAATATGAAAAGCTGTTTTTACCGGAGGAAGGCAAAATCTACGAACTGGATGTTGATATTGATGATCATCTTGCGGCAGAAGGAACCGAACTGAGGATTTTTTATCACAGTAAGGAAAAAGAAGTTATTTTCTTATTTCTGAATGAAAGTAACCAGGATATCGACTTCTGCGTAAACATTGACGGCTACGAAACCGAACTGGTAACGGTAGCATCAAATACGGCAGCAGTGGAAGCTGGGGAAGAGGAAACATCAGAAGAACTGGAAGGTAAAGAAAACAAGGATGAAAAAGAACCCGGGGAAGGTTCCGGCAAAAAAGACAATGGTACTGTGTCCGGAGGAAATTCCGGCGGGACATCCGCAAGTGTATCTGGAGGAGCATCTGGAGGCGGCACAAAGGAAACATCAGGCAATCTGTCTGGCGAAACATCGGATGATACTTCGGATAAAACATCTGAAAGCACGTCCAAGGATAATTTAGAGAATACACCGGAAGGTGCCGGGGAATCGGAAAGCAAGGTAAATGATGATAAAGCAGATGAAAAAGTAGATGAAGCAGATGAAAAGGAAACTGTGGATAAGGCAGATTCCGCAGAAGTAAACGATGAAAAAGAAGCCGGAGAAGATGAAGCCGCAAAAGAAGACTCGGAAGAAACAGATTTGGAAAAGAAGGACGAAGCGGTAAAGGAAGACTCCGCAGAAACGAATTCGGAAAAGAAGGACGAAGCGGTAAAGGAAGACTCCGCAGAAACGAATTCGGAAAAGAAGGATGAAGCGGTAAAGGACGATTCTGCAAAAGAACAACCAGAAAAGAAGGATGAGGCAGCAAAAGAAGAACCTGCAGAAAAACAGTCGGATAAGAAAGAAGAATCGGTAAAGGAAGATACCGCAAAATCCGAGGATCGTGGTTCTTCTGAGGATAAATCGTCTGAAGATAAGTCATCTAAAGGAGAAAGCGCAGAAAAATCGGATAGTTCATCCCAAGAAAAGGACAGTCATGATAAGGGAAGCAGCAATGATGAAGGAAAAGATCTGTCCCTGTCTAATCATAAAACCGCTATGGTTTTTGTTTCTCTGGACGCGCTTGAAGATTTAGAGGCAGAAGGCGAAGCTAAAGAAACCGAGCCGGAAACAGCGGCAGAAGCAGCGGAAGATGTAAAAGAGGAAACGCAAGAAGAGGAAGCTGAAGAAATTACGGAAGAAACAACAGCAGAGGTAAGCAAGGAGGAAACGAAGGAAGAAACAACAGCCGAACAGGAACCGGCAGAAGAGGAGAAAGAAAGTCAGAAAACATCAGAACCGGAAACGGCGGCAGAAGTGACAACAGCAGTTGAAGAATCTGTAAAAGAAACTGCGGTACAGGAAGAAAGTGCAGGTACAGCAGAAGAAACGGTTGCCGAAGGGGAAGCGCAGACAGAAGAGGAAAGTACGGCGAACGAGGTGATATCAGAAATTCCTCAGGAAAGTGTTTCGGAAACATTAGAAACTGAAGAAATAACCGAGGCAGCTATGCAGGAAGAAACCAGTGCCAAGGCAGACGAAGAAACAACTCTTCAGGAGAGCATCAAAGAAACATCTGCAGAGCAAGAAGAAAAAGCAGATGGTGCAGTGTCCGCCGATGAAGAAGAAAACGAAGTTTCCGGGGAAGATGACGGAAATTATGATGACTGGGAAATTCCGGGAAAAGCCTATGATGCAGTAACCATCCGCCAGACCATTACCGCAAAGGCTTATTGTGTGGATCTGGAAGATGTGAAAAAAGCAGTGGAATTAAGTCAGGGAACAGAAGAAAAACAGGCAGAATTCCATGTAGACTATCTGGTGAATGTAGATGAAGCTGCAGAAATCATCGGTGATGCCTATGTAGCAGAAGGTGAAGATCTGTATTTTGCGGTTGAACCGAAGGAAGGTTTTGAAATTGCTTCTGTACATGTAAACGGAAATATGGCGGAGGCTGTAGAAGCCCCCGAAAGTCTTGAAGCTAGTTCGTCCTGGAAAGGATATGCTTATGTATATCGGGTGGAAGATGTCGTTGAGGATCTTTGCATAGAAGTTGAAATAGCAGAGCTGGAAACCATTATTGCCGCTGCTGTTTATACTGCTGAAACATCAGATGCCATATTTACGGTAGATGTGCCGGAGGGTGCATTTGAAGAAGAGGTAGAACTTAGGGCTTCCAGGATTGAAGAAGAAACCGAATTGCAGGAACTGACCGAACAGGCTAACAATGCATTAAAAGAAGAACAGTCGATTGTAGATGTATTGGCTTATGATATTTCTTTTATTTCCCTGGAAACCGGTGAAGAGGTAGAGCCGTTAAAGCCAGTAGCGGTTAGCATGAATTTCAAGGAAGCTATTGTTTCTGATAAAGATGCAAATGAGGTAAAAGAGATTTCGGTTGTGCATCTGCCGGACAGTGCACAGGCAGAAACAGTAACTACGGTAGAAAATACAGATACAACGGAATTTTCCTTCCAGACCGACAGTTTTTCAAAATATTTGCTTGCTGTGGTAATGACACCAAAGGTTTCTGTGGATGGAAATTCATATCCAACAATAACGAGAGCTGTTGCTGCCTCAGAAGATGGTGCAATCATTACACTTTTAGATGATATTACGGAAAGCGTGGAGATGGAGGATAGAAGTTTCACCATCGACCTGAATGGCCATACCTGGACGGGCAGAAACGATACGGTCATTACTGCGAACATGAACAAAAAAGATGTTTCGCTTACGTTAAAAGGAGGAAAGATTGTAGCTGCCAGTGGGTATCGTGCGGTTGAAATGGATATTAACCGTTATGGAGCAGACACCCATGGAGAACTTAACATTATCGGGGTTGATTTGCAAGGCAGTAAGGATGCATTAGTAAACAGTGAAGGTATTAGCTTTTATGGAACGACCAGGAAATCTGGCGGGATTATAGCCGCTCTTGACACAGATATTTATATGGATAGCTGTGAATTGTGGGATGGAAACGCAGGCGGAAATGGTGGAGCAGTAACGGTTTCTCCCTATAGTACAGACAGTAAAATTAAAACAATTTTTACGCAGTGTCACTTTCATGATAATGTAACATCAGGAAAAGGCGGCGCTATTTCTGTAGAACTGATGAACTCCGTGAAAGGGAGAGAAGTTCTGTTTACCATGGATAATTGTATTTTCGAGAATAACAGGGCTTCCAGCGGCGGTGCAATAAGTTTGGAGAGCAATAATTCTGGAGCAAAAGCATCCATGAAGGCAGAGATAAGCGGAGATACCCAGTTTACAGGGAATGAAGCAACTTCTAGCGGTGGTGCGATTTATTTTGATAATCGAAATGTATTTGAAAATGATGCACTGACGATAACGGACTGCTATTTTACAAAAAATACCGCGAAAAGCAGCAACGGTGGCGCAATTAATACAAAATCTGCTCTGAATTTACAGAATGTGAATCTGGAAGAAAATAAATCTGGTTCAAAGGGCGGTGCAGTTTTCATTGACAATACTTATGCAGCAGAAGTGAATGCCAGCATTCGTGAAACCAGATTTGTAAAAAATGAGGCAGTTATAGGCGGAGCATTGGCGCTCAATGCATCAAAGGCAACTTCCGGTGTGATTGCTCTGCAGGATAATTGTGCATTTGAAAAAAATATATCCAGTTCTTCAGGCAGTTTTGCACCTGAAGGTGGCGGTGCTATTTATAGCGAGCTTCCAAAAGGTGTAGCATTGGTCGTATCGAATATTGTAATGCATGGTAATTCTACAAATGGATTTGGCGGTACCATTTCCGGCAAAGTTAAAAACCTGTCGATGAAAAATGCAGAAATATATGAGAACCAATCTAAAAAAGATGGCGGGGCTCTTTATCTTGCTAATATCGCAGGTGCAAAATACGAGTTTGAAGACTGTGAACTACGGAACAATACCAGCGGAGCAAATGGTGGCGCGATCAGCTTCCCCAGCACGAGTACAACTGGTGAAGCAGTCTTTAAGGCATGTAAGATTGTAGAAAATACTGCGGCTAAAAACGGCGGCGGAGTATATTCGATATTGCCGGAGATCAGCTTTGAAGATACTGAAGTCAACGGAAATACGGCAAATAAATATTATGGAGGCGGTGCTTATCTTGCAACCTACGCAGGCGGCGGTAAATATACGGTTTCTGGTTCAAGCAGCTTCTACGGAAATAAAGCACCCAATGATCCTAAGACCGCTACATTTAAAATCAGCGGAAATACACCATCCGCAGATATCTTTGTAAGAAACTGCAGCACGAAGTCAACAGCAAAAAGTAATGCAGAATTAATTGGATTTGATGATATTCCGGCGAAGTCATCCGGGAATGTGACCTATATACTTGCGCATACAAATCCGGCGACGCAGAAATACGGCAATATTAACGGCGGAAGTACATCATCTCCGAACTACACTGCATGTACGTACTCTGTAGGGTATTATAGTACAAAAGAAATCGGTGATTGTGTTTACTTGAGTGCCTCCGATGCCCATGTTTCTACGGACAATGTGATTGTGAAGCCAACATTACAGGAAGCTGTAGTAAGTGCAAAGGAAAAAAATTATCAGGAAGTTTATGTTTGCAGTACAGTAGATATCACTAAGGAAGATGAAGAATGTTTGAATAATAGTGGAATTGTATTTAAACGTTGTCCGGAATGTAAAGACAATGCCCTGTTTAATATTAAGGATGGCGAAGATGTTATCTTCGATGGCATTAAAATCGATGGTGATAAAATTCTGGCTAATGCCGCATTAATTACCGTATCGGGAACATTAAATATTAATGGCAATACCGATATTCGCGGCGGAAATAATTCTGCTTCTTCCGGCGGCGGAGCGATTTATGTCAGCGGAAAAGCTGTATTGAATATTAACGGCGGAATAATTGAAGATAATGTTGCGGTAAGAGGTGGTGCGATTTCTACCAGTTCTGTTGACCCGCAAATAAATATTCATGGCGGTGCCATAAAAGGAAACCAGGCAAGCAGAGAAGGTGGTGCAATTTATTCCCATTCTGCAGTAGTACGTATCGACGGAGGTGTTCTTGAAGATAATATTGCTGGCAGCAGCGGAGGTGCTATCTGCGGGGAGGGCATTCAAAAGGAATTTGGCAGACATAGCAAAATCTACATTGACGGCGGTACATTCAGAGGCAACCGATGTGGTGGAAATGGCGGCGGAGCGATATATGTAACCTTCTTTTCTGAACTGTATGTTGGTCAAGAAGGACGCCCCTTATTTGAAAATAACAGTACCAGCGAACTTGGCGGTGCAATTGCATTATATCAGTGGGCTTCCGGAAAGATTTACAGCGGAGATTTTAGGGATAACAAAACAACGAGCACGCTTACGAACTATGCAGGCGGCGGAGCATTGTACATCAATGCGGGTTGTAGCATGGAAATGAAGAATTTGTATCTGGTTGGAAACCGTCAGTCTGAATCAAAAATTGGCGGAGGCGGATTATATACCTGTCCTACAGGAAGAACGGCGATTTTCAAGACAGAAGGTGCATTTATTGCGGAAAATACAGGTGCAGGAGGAAATCCCGCGGATATTAACTTTGTGGGAAGTAACAGTGCATTGGCTTACGTTTCCGATTATGTTTTAGGAGGAGCGGTTGCAAACTGGACGAAAACAAATGGAGATAAAGCATCGGATCTTTGGGGAACAAAGGATTCTTTTACCATTGTAAGTCATGTGGTTTCGGAAGGTAAGGCTACCGCAGAGGCAATTGCCAGAAAAGATGGCGTGGTTATGGAAAATAACTATTCTGGAAGCTATGGAGCTGCAATTGCCAATAATGGAAACCTGATGATAGGAACAGAGGAACTGTCGCTCACCGTAAATAAGAAGTGGGAAGGCAGTGAAACAAATATTCCTGAAGAAATTTTAGTTTATTTGATGAAATCCTTAAACGGAGAGAAAGCGGAAAAAGTCACTTTGGGGGAACGTCCGGATGATGCTTTTGTCATTTTAAATCAGGACAAAAACTGGAGTTATACATGGGAGAACCTTAGTGACAGCAGTGCGGTAGACTGGAGTGTATCTGAGGCGGCAATTAACGGATATACCGGAACCATTACCGGGCCTGTACGAGATACAGCATGGTCGGGAGTAGGCAAGCATTATATTTTCACGCTTACCAATTTAGAAAATCCAAATGCCAAATTGGGAACATTGAAGGTAACAAAGCAATTAAAGTCAAGTAATGACAATGTGGATGAAACCTTTAATTTTACGGTAAGTCTTGATGCAGAAGGACCATTTGCTTATCGTATAGTAACCGATGAAGCAGAAGGTGATTTGCAACCTATTTATGATGATCTCTCGGCAATTAAAATTGGTCTGAAGGCAGGGGAAAGCTTTATTATTGAAGGAATTCCTGTGGGAACGACTTATACGGTAACGGAGGATTCCGGTAAATATCTGGTTTATGTTGATCATCAATTAAGTGAAAAAGCAACAGCAGAAGGAAGCATTACAGAAGAAGAGAATTCACTGGTTGAAATTGTTTACACGAATGTGGAGAAAACACAGGTTGGAGTTAAAAAGATTTGGGAAGATGACGATGACCGGGATGGTTTGAGACCGAAGAGCATAACCGTAAATCTGCTTAAAGTGATTGAGGAAGGCGAAGCAATATCGGAAGCATCCATGGAATTAAATGAAGAAAATGGCTGGACGGGAGTGTTTGAAAATCTGCCCAAATATACTCTGGATGGAAAGACGATAACCTGGAAAATTTCTGAATTAAATGCAGGCGATTATACTTCTGTAATTACAGGCGATGCAGAAACAGGATTTATTATTACGAACGTGCATATTCCGGAAACGGTAGAAATATCTGGTGAAAAGATATGGAAGGATACCGATAATCAGGATGGAAAGCGCCCTGAACGCATTATTGTGGAATTATATGCTAACAATGAAAAAATTGAAAGCAAAGAAATTACGGCGAATGCTGACGGCAACTGGAACTGGAAATTTGAAAATTTGCCCAAGTACTATAACCATGGAAAACTGATTGTCTATACATTCAGGGAAGCCGGTGCAGGAGAAGCCGGTTATACGGCAGAATTTGTTCATCCGAATGAAAATCTGGACAACAACTATCATGGAACAATTATCAATACTTATGTGCCGGATGAGGTTGAGCGATTTGTCATTAAGAAATGGATAGACGGAGAAAACCAGGATGGCTTCCGCCCGGAAAGTATTACTGTACAATTGTTTGCAGATGGTTCTCCGGTAGGTGATCCTTTGGTTCTTGATGAAGCAAATGGATGGCAGGGTGAATGGAAGAATCTTCCCAAGAATAAGGGCGGCAAAGAAATCCTGTATGAAGTTAAGGAAATCAGTGAACTAAGTCAGTATACATCAAGTGTTACGTATGAGGAAACAACAAGACTTTTCACGATTACGAACAGGCATACTCC
>VSOC01000034.1:0-10398 GCA_009774615.1 Lachnospiraceae bacterium | reverse complement strand
ACGAACAGGCATACTCCTGCAGAAAGAACCTTAAAGGTTGTAAAGGAATGGGATGATCAGGATAATCAAGCAGGTTTCCGTCCTTCCAGTATTGAAGTACAGCTTATGGCTGATGGTGTTTTGCAGGGAGCAGCAGTGACATTAAATGAAGGAAACCTATGGAGCCATGAGTGGAGAAATCTGCCCAGATATAAGAACGGCAAAGAAATCACCTATGAGGTTCAGGAAACCAGTGCATTAGGACGGTATACGGCAAGTATTTCCTATAACGAAGAAACAGAGGTATTTATAGTTACTAACCGATACGTGCCAGAAGTAAGGACTTTAAAGGCAAGAAAGATATGGGAAGATCATAATAACCAGGATAATCTGCGTCCGGCAAGTGTAGAGGTTCAGCTTATGGCAGATGACGAACCGGCAGGAAATCCGGTAACACTGAATGAAGAGAACCAATGGAGTTGTGAATGGAAGGATCTGCCGTCCTATAAGAATGGCAAGATAATTGCTTACCGTGTGGTAGAAAATACAGTAGTGGAAAACTATTCGGTGACTTATTCTTACGATGAAGAAACGAGTATATTCACCATTACCAACACCCACACGCCCGAAGGCGAGAAACCAAACGAGCCAAGCGAACCCAGCACCCCGGAGAACCCAACCAACCCAGGCAATCCAGGGAATTCGAATCCCCCAACCGGAGGCAGAACCCGCAGGGACAGAACACCGTCAACTCCGCAGCCGCCCACAACGATTCCGCAGGAGGAAGTACCGCTGACAAACTTCGAGCCTGAAGAAGTGCCGCTGGCATCTCTTCCGTCGGATAATCAGGTTGTTTTCGTTCCTATTGAAGATGAGGGAATTCCGCTGTTTGGTCTTCCAAGGACAGGAGATCGGGGAGTTTCCACAGGAATCTTGCTGGGAATGATGATAAGTTCGTTTATGGTGGCATGTGGGATTCATGCAAAGAGGCGAAAAGAAAAGGAAGAGTAGAAAAAAGAGGTATACAGAAGAGAGGCGTACAAAAAGACAGTAAGCTAAAAATACGGTTCGATAAGCTAAAAAGCACAGTTCGATAAAAAACAGCCTGTAGTTCATGTGGACTACAGGCTGTTTTAAAACTAAATGGGCATGTAAGGATGTATCAAATACACCCTAGAATTCCGGTTCAATTAATCCGTAAGTTCCGCCTTTTCTCCGGTAAACTACGCATACCTGGTCGCTCTCGGAGTTCAGGAATACATAGAAGCTGTGGCCTAAAAGTTCCATCTGCAGGCAGGCTTCTTCCGGATCCATGGGTTTTACTGCAAATTTCTTGGTCTTGACGATCTTTATCTCATCTTCCGAAATCGGAGTGTCTTCCTGCAGGAATGTATCTGAGAAGGAAGGTGAGGACTGCTTGCGGTCTACCAGTTTTTTCTTATATTTTAAAATCTGCCGTTCAATAACCTCTTCAACCAAATCAATGGACACATACATATCACTGCTGGATTCCTCTGCACGGATGATAGATCCTTTAATGGGAATCGTAACTTCGATGTTCTGGCGCTCCCGCTGCACACTCATGGTTACATTAACCTCGGTGTCGGGAGTGAAGTAGCGATCCAGCTTACCAATCTTATCTTCTACAGCTTCACGCAGTCCTGGGGTTACTTCAATGTTTCTTCCAACGATCGTATAACGCATAAAATCAGCTCCTTTATTATGAGATAGGTTAAGTATAGCATATTTATTAGAAAAAGACAAGGAAAAGCTTGAAATTGCAAAGACAATTTTAAGAGAACCTATGTACTGTTTAGGCGATTGTATACAGGAGGAGAAATAGACATAATCCAGGAGATAAGAGAAAGACTGCGGTTTTGCGGCAATGGCTGGGGCAGAAAAAGGGCCGGCATTTTAAGGAAAAACAGAAAGGATAAATCCGGAAAAAAGTCAAGAGGAAAAGGTGAAAAATTTGTCGAAATAAGTAACTTTATGACATCTGTACAAAAAAATATGACAAATTATGGTAAATTGATAAAATGCTTAAATCATCTGTTTTTGTGGATAATGTGGATAAGTTGGTGTATAACTCACATTTCCCATAAAATAAATCTTTTTATTGTGGATAACTTTTTGCAAGGTTGTGCACAAAAAAATGTGGATACTGTGGATAAGTGGAATACTTGTCCAGTTTTTGTGCAATTTGCTCAGTTTACCATAATCTTCTTTAGTAAATGTAAGGAAACGTAAATTTTTTATGAACACATTGAATAAAATGAAACTTAGTGATACAATAAGAAAGATTGGTTGCAGTAAAATATTCGGGCTGCAGCAAGGATTGAAGTATGGAAGAACAGTGACAGAGAACAGTATGCATAACGGTGAAAGGCTTGAACGCAGTCCGTATGCAAAGAAGTTAGGAGATTACCGATGAATATAATCGAAAAAGTGTTTGGAACGCATAGTGAACGTGAATTAAAGCTGATTAATCCGGTGATTGACCGGATAGAAAGCTTAAGGCCGGAGATGATCGTTCTGTCTGACGAAGAACTGCGGGATAAGACGAGAATTTTTAAGGAACGTCTTGCAGGCGGGGAAACGCTGGATGATATTCTTCCCGAAGCATTTGCCGTCGTCAGAGAAGCAGCAAGAAGGACATTAAATATGGAACATTTCCGTGTTCAGCTGATCGGCGGGATGGTGCTTCACCAGGGGCGTATTGCGGAGATGCGTACCGGTGAAGGAAAGACGCTGGTATCTACAGCACCGGCGTATTTGAATGCCCTGGCAGGCAAGGGCGTTCATATCGTTACGGTCAATGATTACCTGGCAAAGCGTGACTCCGAGTGGATGGGGCAGGTGCACCGTTTCCTGGGCCTGACCGTAGGCGTGGTCTTAAACAGCATGACGTCCGAGCAGAGAAAAGAAGCCTATGCCTGTGATATTACTTATGTGACGAATAATGAACTGGGATTTGACTACCTGCGCGATAATATGGCGATTTATAAGGAACAGATGGTTCTTCGGGGTCTGGAGTTTGCCATTATCGATGAGGTGGACTCGGTGCTGATTGACGAGGCACGTACACCGTTGATTATTTCCGGGCAGAGCGGGAAGTCCACGAAGCTTTATGAAGTCTGCGATATTCTGGCGCGGCAGCTGGAGAAGGGCGAGGAGTCCGGCGAGTTTTCCAAGATGAATGCGATTTTAGGCGAAGAGATTGAGGAAACCGGGGACTACATTGTCAATGAAAAGGATAAGGTAGTGAATTTAACCGAGCAGGGTGTAAAGAAGGTGGAGAATTTCTTCCATATTGAAAATCTTGCCGACCCGGAAAATTTGGAGATTCAGCATAATATTATCCTGGCCCTGCGGGCAAATAACCTGATGCACCGCGATAAGGACTATGTGGTGAAGGATGATGAGGTTCTGATTGTTGATGAGTTTACAGGGCGTATTATGCCTGGCCGGCGGTATTCGGATGGTCTGCACCAGGCGATTGAGGCGAAAGAGCATGTGAATGTGCGCCGCGAGAGCCGTACTCTGGCGACGATTACCTTCCAGAACTTTTTTAATAAGTTTAATAAAAAGGCGGGGATGACCGGTACGGCACTGACCGAAGAGAAGGAATTTCGGAATATCTATGCCATGGATGTTATCGCTATTCCCACGAATAAGCCCATTGCCCGCGTAGATTTAAACGATGCGGTGTATAAGAGCAAGAAAGAGAAGTTTGAAGCCGTTGTCGATGAGATTGAAGCAGCGCATGAGAAGGGACAGCCGGTGCTGGTGGGCACGATTACGATTGAAACCTCAGAGATGTTAAGTAAGATGCTGAAAAAGCGCGGGGTTCCGCATAAGGTGTTAAATGCGAAGTTCCACGAGCTCGAGGCGGAGATTGTTGCGGACGCGGGTATCCACGGCGCGGTTACAATTGCCACGAATATGGCGGGCCGCGGTACGGATATCAAGCTGGACGACGAGGCGAGGGAACTGGGCGGACTTAAGGTTATCGGTACGGAGCGGCATGAGTCCAGGCGTATTGACAACCAGCTTCGCGGACGTTCCGGGCGTCAGGGCGATCCGGGTGAGTCGAGGTTTTATCTGTCGCTGGAAGATGATTTGATGCGCCTGTTTGGTTCTGAACGGCTGATGAAGATGTTTGAAGCCCTGGGTGTGCCGGAAGGGGAGCAGATCGAGCACAAGATGCTGTCGAATGCCATTGAGAAGGCACAGATGAAGATTGAAAATAACAACTACGGCATCCGTGAAAACCTGCTGAAATATGACGAAGTGAATAATGAACAGCGCGAGATTATCTATGCCGAGCGCCGCAAGGTTCTGGACGGCGATAATATGCGTGATTTTATTATGAAGATGGTAACGGATATCGTGGAAAACGCAGTGGATATCTCGATTCCTGATGAGGTTGCCGCGGAAAACTGGGATTTGAAAGAACTGAATACGCTGCTGCTTCCGATTATCCCGATTAAGCCGGTGGTGATGACGGATGCGATGAAGAGCATGAAGAAGAATGAACTGAAACACATGCTTAAAGAGCAGGCGATTAAGCTTTATGAGGCGAAGGAAGCGGAGTTCCCTGAGGCAGAGCAGATGCGGGAGATTGAGCGGGTGATTCTGCTTAAGGTGATTGATAATAAGTGGATGGCGCACATCGACGATATGGATCAGCTTCGCGAAGGGATTGGGCTGCAGGCTTACGGCAATCGTGATCCGGTTGTGGAATATAAGATGAATGCCTTTGATATGTTCGACGGGATGACGGCGGCGATTCGGGAAGATACCGTGAGGATTCTGTATCATGTAAGGGTTGAGCAGAAGGTGGAGCGCGAACCGGCGGCGAAGGTGACGGGAACGAATAAGGATGAGAGCCTGGCACGGGCACCGAAGAAGAGGGATGCGCAGAAGATTTACCCGAATGATCCCTGTCCCTGTGGGAGCGGGAAGAAGTATAAGCAGTGTTGTGGGAGGAAGCCGGTGTAGAAGGGGCGTCTATGCTGGTTGGAATAGATTGACATGCTTTTCCGCTGCGGGGATGCCATGTTCCATCGGAACCGCGCTTTCGCTCCGCATCGAACGCAGCGGACGCTAAACTCGTGAAAGACCTCGTTAAGCGCCGGCGTTCTTTAGGGGATTCCTCACGGAACATGGCATCCCCTTCGCTGGGTGGACAGGAAGTTTGAGCGATTTAAAGGTTTTGTTAAATGATAAAAATTAATACAAATCAGATAGTAAATTAAGAAAGAAGGTGAAGCTTGTGGTTGAACTGGATCAGTTTAAATCGACGTTATTGACGTATGAAAAACCATTAGTGGAAGTGAGGGATTCACTTTGACCTGGACGGGAAGATAAGACGGATTGATGAACTGGACAGGAGTATGGAGGAGCCGGGGTTCTGGAATGATACGGAGAGGTCTACCCGGCTGATGAAGGAAGCGAAGAATTTAAAGGATACGGTGGAAGGGTTTAAGGAACTGGAAACGGCGTATGAAGATATCGGGCTGATGATTGAGATGGGGTATGAGGAGAATGATGCCTCGCTGATTCCTGAGATTGGGGAGATGCTTTCGGATTTTACCCAGAAGTTGGATAAGTTAAGGCTCAGTACGCTGCTGACGGGAGAGTATGACCACTGTAATGCGATTCTGCGGCTGAATGCGGGGGCAGGCGGGACGGAGTCCTGTGACTGGTGCAGTATGCTTTATCGGATGTATTGCCGGTGGGCGGACAGCCGGGGATTTTCTACGGAGGTTTTGGATTTTCTGGACGGGGATGAAGCGGGGATTAAGTCGGTGACGATTCAGATTAACGGGGAGAATGTGTTTGGCTACCTGAAATCGGAGAGAGGTGTTCACCGGCTGGTGCGGATTTCGCCGTTTAATGCGGCGGGGAAGCGCCAGACCTCGTTTGTATCCTGTGATGTGATGCCGGATATTGAGGAAGATTTGGATGTGGAAATTAATATGGATGACCTGCGGATTGATACCTACCGTTCGAGCGGGGCGGGCGGGCAACATATTAATAAGACGTCCTCGGCAATTCGGATTACGCATCTGCCGACGGGAATTGTGGTGACCTGTCAGAATGAGCGGTCGCAGTTTCAGAATAAGGATAAGGCGATGCAGATGTTAAAGACGAAGCTTCTTCTTTTGAAACAGCAGGAGAATGCGGAGAAGATTTCGGATATCCGCGGGGATGTGAAGGAGATTGGCTGGGGGAACCAGATTCGGTCTTATGTGCTTCAGCCCTATACCATGGTTAAGGATCACCGGACAGGGGAGGAAAGCGGGAACGTGGACAATGTCCTGGACGGGGGACTGGACGGGTTTATCAGTGCTTATTTGAAGTGGTTAAGCCTTGGATGCCCGGATAAGCACAGTGCAGCGATGGATTAATCATAGATGCTGCTTATTGTGAATGTATGTGAATAGCATGAAGGTTTAGAAAGGCTTTGGAAAGACGTGGAAAAAGGTTGCAAAAAACCTTTGACTGTGTTAATATCTTTGATGTAAACACAGATGTTTTTCGGACACGGACAGGCGCCTGTGGGGAGTGGGAATGGATGTTTTGTTTTGCGGCTGGCTTTGACAGGCAGCTTGCAGGCAGGAAATCCGTGAATGCTCTGCGGTGCCTGTTTTTTTGCGGAAATACGGGCGGAGGAAGCAATGAAGGATAAGAGCAAGTATTTTGTGGTTAAGCAGAAGGCTGTACCGGAGGTGCTCCTTAAGGTGGTGGAGGCGAAAAGGCTTTTGGAGTCTGAGCGGGCGATAACGGTTCAGGAAGCTACGGATAAGGTGGGCATCAGCCGGAGTTCTTTTTATAAGTATAAGGATGATATTTTTCCTTTTTATGATAATACGAAGGGAAAGACCATCACTTTAGTCGTGCAGATGGACGATGAACAGGGGCTTTTGTCGGATTTGCTTCATGTGGTTGCGGTGTATAAGGCAAATATTCTGACGATTCACCAGAGTATCCCGGTGAATGGCGTGGCTACGCTGACAGTAAGCGTGGAAGTCCGGCCGAATACGGGGAATGTTTCGGAGATGGTCGGGGATATGGAAGAGATGGACGGGATTCATTATGTGAAAATATTAGCCAGGGAGTAGACGAAGATGATAAAGGTAGCAGTAATGGGATACGGCACGATTGGTTCTGGTGTGGCAGAGGTGCTGGAGAAGAATAAAGATACGATTATGCATACGGTGGGGCAGGAGGTTTCGCTTAAATATGTGCTGGACCTTCGGGATTTTCCGGGGAGTCCGGTGGAGGATAAGCTGGTGCATGATTTTTCGGTGATTGAACAGGACCCCGAGGTAGAGATTGTCGTGGAGTGTATGGGAGGGCTGAATCCGGCCTATCCTTTTGTGAAAGCCTGTCTTTTGGCGGGAAAGCACGTGGCGACCTCGAATAAGGCGCTGGTGGCAGCGTATGGGACAGAACTTTTGGCGATTGCCAGGGATAAGCAGGTGAATTTCTTCTTTGAGGCCAGTGTGGGCGGGGGGATTCCGATTATCCGTCCGCTGTACCGCTGTCTGACCGGGGAAAAGGTTGAGGAGATTACCGGAATTTTAAACGGGACGACGAACTTTATCCTGACGAAGATGGATAAGGAGGGCTGGTCGTTTAAGACGGCGTTAAAGGAGGCACAGCGCCTGGGCTATGCGGAGCAGAACCCGGAGGCGGATGTGGAAGGGCATGATACCTGCAGAAAGTTAGCCATCCTTACGGCGATGGCGACAGGGCGCGAGGTTAATTATGAAGAGATTTATACCGAGGGGATTACCCAGGTTTCGGATATTGATTTCCAGTATGCAAAGAAGCTGGGGATGACGGTGAAGCTGGTCGGTTCAGCCAGGATGAGCGGGGAGGAAACCGTCAGCGCTTTTGTGGCACCGCTGATGGTGAAGGAGGATCACCCGCTTTCTACGGTGAATGATGTGTTTAACGGGATTTTAGTTAAGGGGAATATGCTGGGCGTAACCATGTACAGCGGAAGCGGGGCAGGAAAGCTGCCTACGGCAAGTGCGGTTGTGGCGGATATTATTGACGCGGCAAAGCATCTTCACCAGAATGTGGCGATGGGCTGGACAGAAAAGAAGCAAACCTTGGCACCGATGGGAATGAATGAATTTCGCTATGTTATCCGCCTTTCCGGGCAGCCGGAGGAGAGGATGAGCGAATTCATGGAGTTTAGTCCCAGGGAAATCGTGGCATTGGACAAGCTGGATGAGTTTGCGATATTGTCCAAGCCGATGAGGGAAGCAGAGTTTTTGGAGGCAGTCGGGAAGATTTCCGGTATCGTTAAGTATATTCGGGCGGAGAGATGAGATGTTAATTGTGAAAAAATTTGGCGGCAGTTCGGTCGCTGATAAGGAACGGATTTTTCATGTAGCCAAGCGCTGTGCAAAGGATTACCGGGAGGGAAATCAGCTGATTATTGTTCTTTCGGCGATGGGAAAGACCACGGACGGGCTGATTGAAAAGGCCCATGAGATTGACCCTAACCCGCCGAAACGGGAACTGGACATGCTTTTAACGACGGGGGAGCAGGTTTCGGTGGCGCTGATGGCGATGGCCTTTCATGTGCTTGGGATTCCGGCGGTTTCGCTGAATGCGGCCCAGGTTGCCATGCATACGACTTCGGTGTACGGTGCGGCAAAGCTGAAGAGAATCGATACCGAGAGAATCCGCCACGAACTGGACAGCCGCAGGGTGGTGATTATCACCGGATTCCAGGGGGTGAATAAGTATGAGGATTTAACAACCCTGGGAAGGGGCGGGTCGGATACGACGGCAGTAGCCCTGGCGGCTGCCCTTCATGCGGACGCCTGTGAGATTTATACGGATGTGGACGGGGTGTATACCGCAGATCCCAGGGTTGTTCCCGGTGCGCTGAAATTAAAAGAGGTTTCCTACGATGAAATGCTGGAACTGGCTTCTTTGGGGGCGAAGGTTCTGCACAACCGATCCGTGGAGATGGCGAAAAAGTACGGCGTACAGCTTGTGGTTCTTTCCAGCCTTACCGAGGAGCCGGGAACTGTAGTAAAGGAGAATGCAAGGGTGGAACGGATGTTAATTAGCGGCGTTGCCGCAGATAAAAATACAGCCAGGATTTCCGTTATCGGCGTAAAGAACGAGCCGGGAATTGCCTTTAAGATCTTTAATATCCTGGCAAGGAATCATATTAATGTGGATATTATTATCCAGTCGGTGGGACGCGAGGACAGGAAGGATATTTCCTTTACGGTGGCACGGACGGACTTGCAGGAGGCGATGACGCTTCTTAATGAGAACAAGGCCGCAATTACGGCGCAGGATGTGACCTGTGAGCAGGATGTGGCAAAGATATCCATTGTCGGCGCAGGGATGCTCAGCAACCCCGGCGTGGCGGCGAAGATGTTTGAGGCGCTTTATGCGGCGAATATTAATATTAAGATGATTGCAACGTCGGAAATCAGGATTACGGTGCTGATCGATGAGATTGACGCAAACAGGGCGGTGAGGACGGTACATGACGCATTTCGTATGGGTGATTGACTGGATAAAATCTGGGCAGGGGTTTCCCTGCCTGTTTCATTTCATTACAGGGCTTTATTGTCCCGGGTGTGGGGGGACGAGGGCAGTTCGGGCATTGCTTCACGGGGAGTTTTTAAAAAGTTTTTGCTATCATCCCTTTGTGCTTTATGCAGTGATTGCGGTGGTGGTGGAGATGGGGTATTTGGCTGTGGGGATGGCGAAAGGGTTAAAGGATATGAAGGTGAGGGACGGTTTTCAGAGAAGGTACGCCAGATGGGTGCTGGCAGCTGTGTGGATTGTCGGGGTGAACTGGGTGGTGAAGAATGGATTTTTATTAATGGGGGTGGATTTGCTGGAGAAGCTGGGGGGATGAATGAAGATAAACGGGAATACAAAGATGGAGGACATAAGATGCGGAAAAATGTTCAGCGATAGGAATGGAGGAGAAATAGATGAGTAAAGCGATATATTGTCTAAGAACAAATAAACGCAGCTTTTATCTGGCAATGACTGTTTTTTGGCTTGCTGTGGAAGTGGTGATTGCGTGTTATGTTCATGATCGGTTTATCCGGCCTTATGTGGGAGATGTACTGGTGGTTGTAGTGGTTTACTGCTTTGCCCGTATCTGGGTTCCCCAAGGGGTCAGGCTTTTGCCGCTTTATGTTTTTTTATTTGCAGCAGGTGTGGAAGTTTTGCAGTATTTTCATCTGGTGGAGCTATTGGGGGTAGGGAATAATACTTTTTTAAGGGTTGTTTTGGGATCGGTTTTTGACTTAAAGGATATACTTTGTTACGGAATCGGGTGTGTTTTTCTGGAAGGGTTTGAACGGATGAAATAGGGAAGATTAGCAGGCTGCAGCACGCATTAGATGGAGGAAA
>VSOC01000339.1 GCA_009774615.1 Lachnospiraceae bacterium | reverse complement strand
CACATCCATTTAAGTGGACATATGCCGGTATACCATTAGCAATTTAATCACTGATATTTAAGCAACGCTGTACTAGTGGGAGGAATGGTTGTAAAAAATTTCCGAATGCGAAGGAGAATGTACAGCAGGAAAATGTAACAGGACAGCGAGCAACTGGAGTAGTTGGCTATTTAAGTGAGCCTGCTCTTGAAGATGGGGTTTTAAGCATTGGAGCAGGAAAAAAGCCAATAGAAGGAGCATATAACATTGATACAAACCCAACTGTGGAGGGGGTTTATATGGGAGATGCTACAGATTTAAGTGGCATTGCATCAGGAAGTCAAAAAACAATCATTATTGAAAATCCTTATGGGTATGATCCATTAAATCCCGAAATATTAAGAGTATTAGAAGCTAATGGAACCATTGAAATAACTGGAGCTAGATCAAATAAATATGTGAATAAAACTCCTAAACGAGCCTCGCAATTAGGGTTTACTGTTACAGAAGAAATTGTACATAATATAGGACAATTTACAACTACAGATGGAACTGTAATATCACCTGAAAGAACACAAAGTTTTGTGAAATATATATTGAAATCTACAGATTAGGAATTTTTTGTATGATGCGAATGCCGAGAACTCCTAAAAGATAGTTGATTAAAAGGCTTATTGTGGTTTATTGGAAAATGAAAATATGATTATGTGATTGAAGGAGGGATGGTTATTTTCCAGGTGCTTTTTAGAAGGAAAAGCACCTGGAAATTTCTCCATGAATAGGCTAAAATTTGATGGAAGAGGAGAAGCGTATATTATGAAATATTAAAAATTCGTTTAGACGTGACGAGCTATACGAAAAGCTCTTTTTAGGTGATCATAGATTTTCATTAGACATAGTGGTACTTATCTGAGTTTATTTATAGAAGTCGATATGTTGTTGGATAGAATCTGATTATTGGGTGTCGATAAGTATTTTATGGATATTAAGAAAATACCGATCACTGTAAAGCATTTTAATATAATATCTGTATTTATAGTCTCATAGAAAGAGATGGAAACATAGGTGGTTTTATATGGGCGAGATATCAAAAAGTAAGGCTTCTACATAAGATTTAAGTTGGTTGACGATGCGGTCCGCATATTTGGTGATAATTTGATGAGCTGGACTCCAGTATCAGATGATCCAAAGATAGTTATATTAATTTTAGTAGAGTTTAAAACTTGGCAGATATGCCTGATAATATCGATAAGATTGCTGAATAGGGGAGAAAATTATGAACATCTGTATAGATATAACAAAAGAGTTTGATTCTGTGATCAATTATGATCTTTTTTTTGATAGCGCACCGATGTATCCTGTTATATATTTAAATCATTTTGATGATACAATGTGTCACTATGAATTAGGGTTAATGAATTTTGGACTTAATATAAGTGATAGGATTGAAAAAATATTTTTGGAGAACAAAAGAGCATTCAGAGATATTACAAATTGTTCTTTTGAATACAAAAGTCTCTTGATCTATGGGAGATCTAAAATAGTTATAGATGGAGTAAAAGGATTAGAAATTCGGTATAGTAATAAAAAAGAAACATTGTATTATAACTCGGCTTATAAAGTAGAAAAGGGAGATTTTGATTTTGTATGTGGTGGATTTTCAAGCGTTTCTGATTATTTTGTGTTAGCGCATATAATTGCTGGCCATAATGCTAAAGCAACTATATCTTTTTCATCAGAGGATTACTTATTAATGAGTTCAGATGCTCCAGACTTTCAAAAAATGGCCTCAAAAAGACAAACACCATTCAAAATTGAAAACAGGAAGATGTCTAATACAATCACTAATAGGTTATCGAAAACCCCTGGAAAGATGTTTGATGTTGATTTTTATAGTAAACATTTTAGAACAAACTTTGATGGCGGATTTAATACTACTATGGCTATAGATAGTGAAATGATATAATATTTATGCAATGAAATTACTAAAAGAAACATGGCTGCCGCGGGAAAAGCGGATGGGATGGGAGAGGGGCCAAGGGGATTATCCAGGAGGCGGTCACCACCTACAGATGGGATGCCAATGGGAACATCATCCAGATCCGCACACCGGAAGGCTACCAGATCTTCCGATGTGTTTTCTTGCGAGTACATTTCCCTGTTTTCGTCGTGGACATTCCCTATAATCAGCATCGTATATTCATGCATTAATGCAGTATATCAATATATTATTGGAATTTCAAGGACTCATTTGCGCCGC
Organism: Lachnospiraceae bacterium; assembly: GCA_009774615.1. GTDB lineage: Bacteria > Bacillota > Clostridia > Lachnospirales > Lachnospiraceae > Caccovicinus. The sequence goes on along the minus strand of VSOC01000339.1, from coordinate 224 downwards.
TATCGCGGTTAAAATCCTTGATTTCCCAATAATATATTAATAATAACAATCAAGGCATAAATGAATAATTATAATTGTCTGACAATAATGTTTTTAGGGAAGTGCTAAGCTTATTTTAGGAAAATGACCTCGCTTACAATCACGGGGATACGACCTGCGGGACTGTCTGGTCTGCAAGCGGATAGTGGATGAAAAGAACGGAATCGACCGCAGCACCCTCGTAT
>VSOC01000338.1 GCA_009774615.1 Lachnospiraceae bacterium | reverse complement strand
AATTCCAGGTACCGGTAGTTTGCAGCTTTCATAATCGTGAACAGCTGGTAAAGGCTGTAAATGCTTTTTTTCAATGGTGCCGTCCGGATGATCTCGTCATAAAGGGGTTCCAGGTTACCCGGCTGTTTGAACATGACGTCTGTTGCACACTCAATCTGCTGGAGCAAGGGATAAGTGTCAGCAGACATATTTTCACTTTCTCCTGTTCACCGTCACTCAATGACCCAATAGGCTGCATAGCGTGTTTGCTTGAAATTCCGCATTGCGCAAGGTGTTTCCGAATTTCTTTCATTACCATATCGGGGTGAGCATCAGAGAGAATTTCTATCGGAGTTCGGTTGCTATCAGCCCATACTAAATCCTGTTCAAAGTATTCAAACGTAACTTGCGCCGAAAACTTGAACTGTCCATGCAGAGCCGGGAGCTGCCCAATCAGCGTTTTTAGCAGCGTTGACTTTCCAATTCCATTGAACCCGGTAATGACAACTTTCTGTCCGCACCCCCTAACGACCATTATGACAGTGTAAATGGCAGGACTTCTTCCGACTGGATTTTAATTCCCTTCAAAAATCTGATAAACGATGCATTTTGACGGGATATTTCCATTAAAGTCAGGAGCCAGTTGGAAATCAAGCGCAAAAAAGGGGATTTCATTGGCTCTTTTGCTGTGTATGGCTACCCGCTTCTTTATAGAAGATAATATTTTTACTTTTATATCAAGGCTTATCGTTCAAGTTGATGATGGAAATTTTATTTTTTCTGTGGTAAACTATTTTCATCAAAATCTGTATACTAAGGTGGTGTAATGAATGAAAATTGTACAGGCTACAAATGACAATTTGACAGAGCTAATGTCTTTTTACAGTGTAATGTGTGATGTCCTTGGTGAAAAAAGTTTCCTTCCAAACGGGGATAAAAGTGGTTTTCCCTCGCAAGCAATGGTAGAGGAATCTATCAAAGGCAGATGTCAATTTATTGGCATAGAAGATAATAAAATCGTTGCAGCATATATTCTAAACCATGATTGCGACAGTGCATATAATACAGTTCGCTGGCAAATCAACGCCGCAAAAAATGAAGTAGTCATTATGCACGCACTTCGTGTTCTGCCGGATTATGGCGGGCGTGGATATTCAAAGCAGCTTGTCGAACATGCAATCCAGACAGCAAAAAGCAGAGGTTGGAAGGCAATACGGTTAGACTGTCTGAAAGGGAATGATATACCTGTCAAAATGTATCAGTCATACGGTTTTAAATATGTGGATACTGTGGATATTACTTATGTCGATATAGGTATTCCCATGCCATTTCATCTTTATGAGCTTGTTTTGGGATAAACAGCTTAAGCGCAATCAGCAGTCATGCACGGTTTATGCGGTAAAAGGCGGCTTGTGTCCGGCTGCGCTTTCGGCTTCCAGCACTTTCATCATCTTGTTGGCGGCTGTGGCGGTAGTACCTTGCTTGAAGTAGCCGGAAACCACAAGGACGGTGTTCCCCCGGCGTACCTCGGTCACTCAATCCGGGCGGCGGGTGGGGCAGTCTTTCTTCGTGGTGTCGGTCATAGGCAAATCTCCTTTCCGTTCAGCAGCGTGTTAAGCCGTTCCATTTTCTCCCTTGTTCTGGCTTTTCTGAAATTCTCCCCGGTAATGCGGACGGGGATACACATTTCAATAAGGCGGTCATATATCCGGGCGTGGGCGGTGTCCTCCGGGTTCTGCAATTCCTCCACATTTCAAGTACAATAAAGAAAAACGTTGGAGGATGTGTTCATGTTACTTACAGATAAATATGCTGACAAAATTTATGCTACGATCACCTGTTATGACCGTATGATCATCCAGGGGTATATCCCCGGATGGAGCCATGCTGAAGGCATGACCGGCTATCTGAATGCCAACAACATCCGTATTTTTGATTTTTCAAATTTCTCCCAGCCTCTTACGGAACAAATCCGCGCAAACGCCCAGCGCATCGCAGATGAAAACGGCATTGAAATCGAATTCATTCGTAAGCTTCGGGCGTTCCGCAAGGATGACCGGATTCAGCAAATCATTCAGGAAACCGGAAAGACCAAGGGTCTGATCCACATCTTTTCCGCCATGGAACAGTGCAATACTTATAAGCCTTGGCATGATAAAACCACAGGGAAGACATTCCTTAAGTTTGACCAGAGCAAATGTCTTCATTATTATTTCTATTTCATTGACAAGGAACTTGGACTCTGCTATCTGCGTGTCCCTGCCTGGGCGCCTTTCCGCCTGCAGTTCTATATGAACGGCCATAACCTGCTCGCCCATAAACTGCAGAAGAAGGGCATTACTTACCGCATGCATGATAATGCTTTCCTGGAAATCTCGGATGTGGAAGCCGCCCAGAAACTCTCAGACAGGATCAATCCGGAAGACCTCCATAAGGTTCTGGATGCTTTTGCAAAACGCTATTGTCCGGTTCCTGAAACACTCGGCCTCAGCTACAT
>VSOC01000337.1 GCA_009774615.1 Lachnospiraceae bacterium | reverse complement strand
GTTTTAGATCCTAGAAATTCTACGATTTATGAATATTGTACATATAATCTTGATACAACGACAAACGTAAAAATTGTTGATTTAACTGGTTCTTATGTTTTACCGGTAGCTATTGATCCAAGATATAACCATCAAAAAACAAGAACTACTCATAATACTCCTGTTGCCGACAGATTATTTAGTTTACAGAGTGATGGTTGTTATCATTACAATTATCAGGCTGCATCGCCGCTATTAAGTATAGCACTGGGCATTAAAACATACGCAATTAAATTACAAGTTACAAATGGCAATGCATTGCTTGCTGTGCAAGAGTATAATGGTAATTCGACTTATAAAGTTCAATATATGAACGATGTTGATATGCTTGTGTTTAATGGAGGTTTTAAAAATGCAGATCCTTATCCGTAAATTTTTTTGGACTATTTTATTGTGCCTGGGCCTATGTGCTTGTAGTGGCAATGAAATTAAAGATAATGCACAAACATATCCAAAAGTTAGCAATGAACCATCATCAAAGATATTTTCCGTGGAGGATGTAATCCAAACTGAAATAGAAACAAAAAATGGACAGGCATATTCTCTGAATAATAAAGCTACTTTTGCCTGAAGTAATGGGAACATATCGTCATTTTAAATATAAGGATCAATTAGTCTGCGTCTTACAGACAGAAGAGAGAAATGGCGAGATTATTATTTATAATTCGGATTTGGAGATAGAAAATAAAAGAAAAATCACGTTCTTCAATCCACAATACATATGTGGTACATTGCTTTATGGGCATAACAATTCCACAGAGTATACAAAAATAATAGCAATTGATTTAGAAACATTAGAGGAAAAGGAAATCTGTGAGTTAGAATTGATAAAAAGACCCAATTTTATGATAAATAGTAACAAGGAAATAATCGTTTGTGAGCATCCTGAAAAGGATAAAACCCTATTTTTTAAATTTGAAAATGAAAGGCTAACACCTATATTTGACGCAAAAAATAGTGTGTTAGTTAGTTATAATGATAGAGGTCTTTTTTACCTTGAAGAGAATACGGACTCTTACTGGAACCTTATGCTGTGGGATGGGACGGATATTCAACCGATTGAAAAAGTAGAAATTGATGATATGGATGAATGGATATTTTTTAATGGACTTCCTGGAAATATTATTGTTGAGGAGAATTTTTTTGTATCAATCCATGCACTTACAGACGAACCATATGTATCAGTGCATTATTTTGATTCTAAAAAAGATATGCATATTCCATTGAAGAAGTGGAATTTTTCAGAAGCGGATATGGAAAGATTCGGAGAAAGCTTCTCGGGAATTTACTATGAAAACTGTCAAATTACTAATTACTATTTTTCAAGTAAAATAGGTGCATTGCAAACACAAATCATAGATATAAAATAAGTAGGCAGCAAGATGCCTTTTCCCAAAACAAGCGGTGTCTTGGTTTGATGAGCGGATAGATGAGCTGGAACAAATATTAAACAAGAAATTGCTTATGCAAAGACATACGATTTTTATGGTACACCTCAAGAGAAAATACCAAGTGCAAAAATAGAAATGCATGAAAAGAAACTCAAATTGCCAACTATTCCAGAAAAGTATGTAATTGATAAACCCCATTACTTATCAATAGGGGAGGGAATATATGTACTGATAAAAATGCAGAAAATGATTTTGATGATTAGCGGATTACTGTAGGAGCCTGGCCTGATAAAAGAGAGCTTCTAAAGAATGAAGAAATACATGGTGGAGGAAGGAGCAAGTTTTGAACAGGATAAAATATATATTGGAGGGATGGTTTATAATCATCGTTATCACTATGTCCTTAGTCAAAAAAATAAATATTTTTCAGCCGAAAGAGGTAGTATTGCCGGCAATTTCCATGGATATGGCCAGGGGGATGGTAAAAGAAAAGGAATGTTACATTGTCAGGATTCCAGATTCTGACGAGGACGAATTTGATTTTTCCAGATGGTATTATCGGGACGGGACAGAAAAAAAATCAATATTTCTGATGGGAAAACGCCCGGATAATGAACTGTCACAAATATTTATGGGGCGGGAGCGCAACAGTTTTCTGGTTAAGGGATATGTCCATGATGAATTGACGGACTATCTTAAAGAGTATAAGAAATTGGTCTTTATCGTAGAGGAATGGTATTTGATAGCGCCAATAAAACGTGATTACGGACCGGAAGATTACCGGCAGGAACAGCGTTTGTTTTATCCAAGAAATTATTTAGATACATATGACGTGGAACAGGGGGATTACTATCCGACAGATGCTTACGATTTGACTTGGGAAAGAACACTGGATTACTATTTAAAACAGGACGGATTCTATAAAATTCATCCCAGGTGGAACGGGAGTGAACTGGAATGGTTTTTGGTATATGATGAGGCGGATTCGGTAAAAGATAACAGCGGCAAGATACGTTATTTTGAGGATGGCTATGCAGAAGAAAAAATATATATTGAAGGCAATTCCCCG
>VSOC01000336.1 GCA_009774615.1 Lachnospiraceae bacterium | reverse complement strand
TCTATATCCAGGCCATTAAAAAGATGCAGGATTTGGAATACGATTTGGATCAGCAGATCAATGATATCCAGCAGTTAAATACAGGAACTATCCGTTTAGGTGGTTCCCATTATTTAAATGCCTATATCCTTCCCCAAATATTATCAGGATTTTCCAAGGAGTATCCTGGCATTCGGTTTGAGATCATAGAAGAAAGCTCGGATGTGCTGTCGGATATGCTGTCAGAGAGAAAAATTGATCTGACCTTTAGCTGCAATCCTGTATTTATGAAAGATTTTGAGCGCTACGAAATTTTTTACGATCATATTTTGCTGGCTGTCCCAAAAAGTCATCCCATAAACCAGAAAGTATTCCATGCCGCCTTAACCCCTTGGGACGTTGTTCATAAAAAGCATCTAAAACAGTCATGCCCGGATGTTCCCTTTGAAAAATTCCGTGAGTTGGAATACATTTTGCTGACGCCAGGGAATAATCTTTATGACCGGGCATTAGGATTTTTCCAGGAGGCCGGTTTCGAGCCAATGGTCAAATTGCAGCTGTCCCAGCTGGCCACGGCGTATCATCTGGCTGCCAATGATTTTGCAGCTACGTTTATCAGCGACCGGATGATCCGGAATACGGAGGTTCCCCTGATGTTTTATAAAATAAACTCCGATTTGGCAAAACGGTTATTTTACATCCTTTTGCCAAACCGGAATTATACGTCTTTTGCGGTGAAGCGGTTTATCCAATATTTTCTGTTAAATGTCCAGCCGGCAAACAGCGGCTAAATATCCAGTGCGGCATGGTATCCCTGGTAAACTGCATTAGTAATCGTAGAAACCTTTGCGGCGTCTCCGATTACTGCCGTGTAGGGAGCGGCGTCACTAAGTTCTTCTGCCGTTTCCGTCCTGGAACGCTGCCCAAGGGCACAGATGATGGAAGAACCTGGAATAAACAGCTTTTCTCCATTTTCATGGGCGCAAAGAACGCCATTGGCCGTCACTTCCAGCCCTTTGCACGCAATACATAAAATGCTGTGGATTTCGGCCCGATACATCCGTCATTGGTAATATCCGTTCTGCCCATTGGAACCGAAAACATCCGGTTTCTGAATGTTATGCCGCCGATGGTAATTGGACGGCATAGGTTTAAGTAGTTTCTTTCCATAAAATGAACCTCCTTCTTATTGGTTTACATTTCGTTTTGCAACCCATATGCCTGCCGCCTCAGCGATAAATGCTGCAAAATAGGACACAACAAACATAATTGGCCAGTCATGTATAATTCCCTCTACCCATTTTTCAAATTGCATCTGGGCTGGGATTGTTTCATTGAAAAAAATATTGGCAGCAGAGACAATTACCGTATTGCAGGTATTTAAAATTAGGGAAGGAAGGATATTATCGATTAATTGATAAAGAGCGCCCCTTTGGCTGTGTACAATCGCCCTGGTTATTTTTGATGACCATTCTTTATACGGAATAAATATGCTTGCCAATAGGATAACCAGTGTGATCATTGCCCAAATTTTAAATACGTTTGAAAAATTGAATGCCATACGGTTTACCATAATGGATGCAATGGACATGATCAGTCCCATCAGGATTGCCAATACAACAATCACCGTTTCCCCAAAATGATTTTTAAACATGGTTTTATCTCCTCTTTTTTGTATATGTACTATTTCTTAACAATATCATATTTTGATTATTTAATCAATTTTATGCAATTTATATTAATATTAATTGTATTTATAATGTTGAGGCCAGCAGGGATTGCAGTACAGATTGGAAGGTATTTTTGAACAGTAAATTTTAGAGCAGAAAAGCGAGACGCTTGGGTTTAATTTGATTTTTCTTTGGTGGTTGTATATGATGATGTTGGGGTCAAAAGGTTTTTTGATCCTGGTATCATATAAAAAATCCTGTTCACCAGAGATTAGAGATAAGAGTATAGAGAACAGAGATAAGAACGGAGTTAAAGGCAGAGTACCAGGAAATTTTAGAAAGGCTGGACGTGCTGGAACAGCAGGGAGTGATCGGGGCGTTTGACAAACGCACGATTATTGATTTATCGAGTGATGTGATTAAGGAAATCGCATAGAAGTATGAGAATGTGCAGAAAGGCGTAGGTGATATGATGAGAGGCGCATTGATTGAAACAAGTGCAAGAACCATTTTAAATCAGGGAAAGAGTCAGGGTATTAGCGAAACGAAAAAAGAAACAGCACTCAGGATGCTGAAAAGGGGAAAACTGACAATCGAGGAGATTGCAGAGGATTCAGGTCTTAGTGTCGCAGAAGTAGAACAGCTTGCAGGTGGTATTAGGTCAAGTTTTGGTACAAATTAAATCGGGAAATATTGCCCATGTAATTAGCTTTAACTAACCCGAATGTTCCACTAATCCCGTTATGCCAAATTCCATCTTTTTCAAATGCTCTTCCTCATAATCCTGAGGTGATTTATATTTACAATGGCTGTGAAGCCTCACAGTATTGTAAAATGTGTTGATATATTCAAATACAAGTCGATA
>VSOC01000335.1 GCA_009774615.1 Lachnospiraceae bacterium | reverse complement strand
GGCATGTGGTACGAAAGAATATCGTAAGAAATTGGATGAGCAGTTTAAAAATAATGATTCCAATTTTAAGATAGCGATTGTTGTGGATATGTGGATTACAGGTTTTGATGTTCCGGCTCTGGCAGTCATGTATATTGATAAGCCATTGCAAAAGCATACGCTGATTCAAACAATTTCCCGTGTCAACAGAGTTTTTGACGGGAAAGATAAAGGGCTGGTAGTGGATTATATTGGCATTAAAAATGATATGTTGGAGGCAGTAAAACAGTACGGAGCTTCACAGGAAAGTCCAGTTGATGAGTTAAACATTACATTGGGTATTTTTCACAATTATCTGACAATGGTAGATGAATTGATGGTTCATTTTGACGCAAGAGATTTTTTTGCTGGTCAGCCGCTTGAGAGATTGAATTGTCTGAATAAGGCAGCAGAATATATTCAAGTGAAGAAAGAAATGCAGACAAGGTTTATGGGGCTTTCCCGCCGATTAAAGGAGGCTTATCATATATGTTTTCCTTCTGGGGAGCTTACAGCTGAAGAAGTCGCTAAAGCGCAGTTTTATCTGGCGATTCGTTCTATTATATACAAGCAGGTAAGAGGAACAGCTCCTGACACAGAAGTTATGAATCGTGTTGTAGAAGATATGGTGCGTGAAGCAATCACTTGTACAGGTATTGAGAGTATTGTAGATGAGAATCGGTTGGTTGACTTGTTTAGTGATGAGTTTCTGAAAGAATTAAGTACAGTTAAGATGCCTATAACCAAATTTAATGCCCTTTTAAAGCTGCTCCGCAAAGCGATTACGGCGTATGGGAAAACTAATAAGGTTAAGGCAGTTGAATTTGACGAACGATTGAAGCAGGTTGTTGAGGCATATAATAACAGGGATAAGCTGGTATTTACAAGCGAAGTGGTTGCGGATTTTGTAAATGACTTATCTGATAAGCTGCTGAATATTTTTCAGGATTTGCAAGAGGATAAAATATCTTTTGAAAAATTGGGTATCACGTATGAGGAAAAGGCATTTTATGATATTTTGGTAAAAGTTCGTGATGACCATGGTTTTCCTTACGCAGATGAAAAATGCCTGGTGCTTGCAAAGAAGATAAAAGAACTCGTAGATGATAAGGCTCAATATGCTGACTGGTCTACCCGTGATGATATTAAAAACCAGCTTAATATGGATTTGACGGTTCTCCTTTACCAAAATGGTTATCCACCTGAATGGGATGAAGAAATATTTGAAAAAGTGATGGCACAGGCAGAAAATTTCAAGAAATTTTCTGGCGATTCACCTTTCAATCAGTCAAATAATGTTGTATATCAATTTCAACCAGAAGAACCTTTATCTATGGTTGCAGAGAGTGTGCCGTTATATGGAGTTAAGGATGAGTAAAGTTGAGATATTTGTAATAGTGAAGAAAAGGTGGAAAGGATAATAGGAATATATGGAACTTATAAAAGACATAAAATCCAATATAAATCCATTTTTTACATTAGATTACATGACAACAGCAGAGGAAAATAAATACTTTGACAGAAAATCAGCAAAAATAAAAGTATCTGACCTTGCAGATTTAATTTCTGCATTTGCCAATGCGGAAGGAGGAACTATCGTTATTGGCATCAGCGATAAAACGAAAAAGGTTGAGGGAATCAATATGCTTGATGCAGAAAAAATCAACAATTTTATTTCTGCGCCAAAAGACTGCTGTAAACCAATGCCAAATTATAAAGAAGAATTTCTTGATGTAATCAATGTTGCTGGAGAAAAAGACAGGATATTGCTGCTTCATATATTTACCAGTGTTGATCAAGTAATACGGACAAACAGTGACGCAACTTTTTTGCGTATTGGTGACAGAACAAAAGAGATAAAAGGTGAGGATTTAAAAAATCTGGAATATAGCAAGAGTACCAGACATTATGAAGATGAATGTAATATGGACGCGGAGATTTCAGATTTAAGTGAGGAATTATTAACAGCTTATAAGAGAAAAATAGGTGCGGAGGAAGTTGATACGAGAAGGGTACTAAAAGCTCGTGGATTTATAAAAAAGAATGGAAAAGGGGAATATCTGACGAATGCGGCTGTTCTTCTATTTGCAGAAAATATATTCCAGTTTTATCCAAATTGCAGGATACGTTTTTTGCGCTATGATGGAACAGCAGAGCAAGTAGGAACGAAGATAAACATTATAAAGGACGTAAATTTGGAGTATCCTTTGCTGAGGATTATTGAGAAAGCAAAAGAATTTGTGTCCGTACAGTTAAGAGAATTTACAGCTTTAAATCAGGCGACAGGAAGATTCCAAATAGTTCCTGAATATCCTGAATTTGCATGGCTGGAAGGTATTGTGAATGCGGTTACGCATCGGGAATATGGAATGACAGGAAGCTATATTAAGGTTTCTATGTTTGATGACAGGTTTGAGATTTTAAGTCCGGGCAAATTACCATCTATTGTTACGATAGACAATATCCGTGACACACGTTTTTCAAGGAATCCACGCATTGCCAGAG
>VSOC01000334.1 GCA_009774615.1 Lachnospiraceae bacterium | reverse complement strand
GATTTATTCTTCTAACAATATAAAAATTTTTTTAAAGAAAAATCAAGGCCGAGATATCAGTACACTTCTTATTGCTGCAAAAAAAACAATTTTAAATTCAGATGTTATTTGTTTTCTTCATGATAAGAAAGAACATGCACGACATTTAAAAATGGATACAAATATATGGATTAATAATTTGTGGGGGAATTTGATAGGAAAAGAAGGCTATGTTGAAAAAGTTGTTTGTCTTTTTATAGAAAATAAATATTTGGGGATGCTTGTTCCACCAGATCCAATTGGCAATTATCTTTTTCATTGGTATTCAAATACATGGATGGATAATTATGAAACAGTAAAGCAGTTAAGTAAAGAATTAGGATTACAAGTAAAAATATCTTCAGATGTAAGTCCTCTTGGACTGGGTACAGCATTTTGGGCACGAACAGACGCGATAAAAAGGATTTTTGAAAAACCATGGAATTATCATGATTTTCCGGAAGAACCGATGGCTGTTGACGGGACATTGAATCATGCGATAGAACGCATATTTAGTTTTGTGGTTCAAGATTCTGGTTATGAAGTTAAAACAATAATGAATACAGAATATGCATCCTTTTTAATTTCGGAATCTCAACGATATATGAAGGCGATGTTTTCTCAATTACAAAAAAGGGAACATGTTCATAATATGGCACAAATTTTGAACATGGATCAACGAGAAAAAGAAATAAAAGAATTTCTTGAAAAAAACGAGAAAGTATATATTTATGGTGCCGGAAACTATGCGGTAAGTTTATATCATTTTGTAAGAGATCGTAACTATTCTATTGATGGTTTTGTTGTAAGTCCGCAAAGAAGAACTTGCAGGATGTTGGAAAATGTTAAGGTATTAGAAATTCAAGAATTGTCTGTTTATGAAAATACAGGGATTCTTATAGGTGTAAGTTATGAATTTCGGGAGGAAATTGAAAGTATTCTACACCAATATAAGATAACTAATTATTTATATGGATATTAAAGGAGCAATATGTATATAGAAGATGAATATATACAAGAACAATTTAAAGTGAATTTTTTAAGAGATAAAAACTATAAAAATATTATTATTTATGGAACAGGCATCCATACACAAAGGCTGTTGGAAGCAGTAGATAATGATTGTATTGCAGGACTGATGGATGCTAAGAGAAATGGGGAGGTCTTATGGGGAAAATGTGTTCTGTCCGAAAACGAAGTGGCAGGCTTAGAGAACCCTTGTATTGTTATATTGGCAAGGCAGGCAGTTATTTATGTAATATACCGAAGAATTATGTCTTTTGTCCATCAACATGGAATACCCGTATACGATATTAATGGGAATCTATTTCATGATACAGAAGAAGATGCAAAGAAAGAATGTTTTCAATTAAGTGAAGAAAGCATTAAAAGGAAAATAGAACAGTCTGAAGTTATATCTTTTGATGTGTTTGATACTCTGATTACAAGGAAAGTAATACGCCCGAAGGATATTTTTAAAATAGTCAGAGAGCGTTTGGGCAATCGTGGTTTTGATTTTGTGGCAGAACGCATCCAAGCAGAAGGTGATTTGGATAATATGCAATCCCCAAAGATAGAAATGATTTATAAGCAAATGCAGAAAAATTTAGGTTTGCAGGATACAGAAATTGAACAACTGCAAAAGCTTGAAATACAGACAGAAAAAGATTTTTTATATCGCAGAGAAGCGATGTGCCAGATTTTAGAATGGACATTATCATTAGGCAAGGATGTTTACCTGGTATCTGATATGTATTTGTCCAAAAGAGTATTGGAAAATATTCTATCTGAATTAGGAATAACCGGTTATAAAGAATTATTGGTTTCCTGTGAATATCAATGTACAAAAGAGAATGGTTTGTTTGAAGTATTACTTCATGAAAAACATATAACTCCAGAAAAATGTCTGCACATAGGAGATAATAGGTTTACAGATGAATTATCGGCACAAAGATCAGGAATAAATACTTATAAAATATATTCCCCGATAGAAATGCTTGAAAGTAGTATTTATGCTGATTTGATTGAACTTTGTAATTCACTGGAAGAAAATATTGTACTTGCGGGCTTTGCGGCAGAAGCATATAATAATCCATTTGGTCGATATGAAGGAAACGGTAGACTATTTCTTGAAACGGAGAAGGAAATTATCCGCTATATAATTGCTCCTGTTATTTTTAAATATATGTTGTGGCTAACGCAAAAATTGAAAACTACAGGAAGTGATTTCGTCTTGTTTCCTTCAAGAGATGGTTTCCTGTTAAAGCGTTTATATGAAAAAATTTGTAAAAAGTATACGGAACTTTTGCTTCCCAAATCTATGTATTTGTTTACGTCAAGGCGTCTGGCATTAGTGAGTGCTGCACAGTCAAGGGAGGATATTGAAAGGATTATTTCTGTGCCAGATGAGCGAAAAATTGCAGAGAGTATTTTTTCCAGATTTCAAGTTTCCGCAGAGAATATTAGTGAAACCGAAGAATTAAGTGAAGATTTAACAAAATTAATTTT
>VSOC01000333.1 GCA_009774615.1 Lachnospiraceae bacterium | reverse complement strand
ATTTCTCAAAATCTCTGCGAGGCATTGCAACATCTAAATCATCATCCCATGGAATAAAACCCTGATGCCGTACTGCGCCAATAGCTGTTCCTCCAATAAGCATAAGAGTAAGGTTATACTTTTCACAGCAGGTAGCAAGATCCTGAAATGTCGTAAGAAATACATTTCTTAATTTTTTTATTTCATCACCTGTTAATTGCCTTAAAGAAGAATCGTTTGACAGAGAATTTAACAATGCTTTATATGATTTCATTTATGTGTTCTCCATAGAATCAAGAATTATTTTTTTCAATTTTTGATAGGTGATGCTTCGGTTAAAATTTTCTTCGGCACATTTTCGCGCATTTTTTCCCATTTCCATTGCCTTATTTTTATCTTCAATCAAAATCTTTATTTTATCGGCTAAATCTTGGGCATTATTGTTTCGGCAATTAAATCCCATTTGATAATTCTCAATTAGTTTTCTGTATTCAGTACTTTCTTGTGTGCTGATTACCGGAAGACCTGATGCGGCATAATCCGCATGCTTATTTATAATACTTTGAGCTGCCATGTGTGTTATTGGGTTTACTGTAATGTCACAAATTTTAAGAAGGCTGCACATTTGATTATACGGAAGTCTTCCTGTAAATGTGGCTTTAATTTTTTTTCTTTTTGCATAGGCCTTAAATTCTGCTAACTTTGGTCCATCACCTATCACAATAAATCGAATTTTTTCATTACGAATAAATGTAAGTGCATCTATTACACAGGTAATATCATAGCTAGAACCAAGAGTTCCGCAATATACCAGAAAAATCTCATCTTTTTCTTTTACAAATACGGAGTCTTCAGAAGCATACAAGTCAAAGACTTCTAGTTCAGTACCTAAAAACACAGTAGCGGTTGTTTTACATTTCTTATTTACCTTCATTGCTCTTTGACAATATGTAGCAGAAACTGCGCAAATTGCATCTGCTTTTTTGTAAATGCAATTTGCATAAATTGTAAATGGAGCAAAAATAATATTGCTAAGCACAGGAATGTTAATAATCATATAAAATGCCTCAGGCCATAAATCCTGAACATCTATTACAAAACGGACATCGTTTTTTCTGCAATATTTTGCAATTAAATTAGGTCCTGTTAATGAAGGTAATGCACAATATATCACATCAGGTTTTTTTCGCGTACGAATATACTTTTCTACATTTCTTCCCCATATATAATGACTATAAAATCTTTTTAAACAAACATTTTTTAAATAACCAGGTTCTTCAATAAAAGTGATTTTAAATGACCATACTGTCGCTGGTTTGTTTCTTTGCCTTTTAGTTGTATGGCGAAAACTACTTGTGATAATTTCAACATTGTTATCATCTGCAAGCATCTTTGCCAAATAAAAAAAACGATCATTATCTGATTTTGAGAAATCTTCACAGAATTCTGATATAATAACAATATCCATCTAATTCCCCACTTTTATATATTTTCTGTATATTGAACAATCTTTATTTGATGAATTCTATTGAATTGCTTTTAGAACTTAATTTAAACAAACTCCTTCTTCTTGAAGAATTTTTATTTCATTGTATTTCATCATATAAATATCTTCTTTATAATTCCCGATTTTTTTTTGGTTAGCTATACCTTTTAGATTATTTAATATCAACTTCATATGATCACAGCCGGCTTCATAGGCATGCGGATATCCTCCTCCAAAGCGCGGATTAACCTCACTAATGTAGTATTGACCTTCTATATCAAAAATATCAATATCTATTTGCCCTCTGTAACCAGCTTCAAGTACGAATTGTTCAAGAAAAGAAAATAATTTAGGATCTTTGAAACTTACAGCTTTATCCGTTTCACCTGCACGCATCTTAATTTTCTTTTTTGTAAATATTGATACAACCTCACCAGAGATCATGTCAATATATACATCTGCTCCAATTTCCTGTCCATTAAGAAATTCCTGGATGATTAATTCATTTCTGTGCTTAAAGAGCAATTCAATAGTGTCTTTATCATAAATCTTAGATACATTGATAGAGGCTGAGCCAGTAACAGGTTTTATAAATACTGGATATGTAATGAACCCTTCATTGACCGCTTTGTAGAATTTTTCTTTATCTGTCCAGGAAAAAGCACAATTATAAGAGTGCGAACATAGCCACTCATACATTTGATATTTATTTAATGAAATTTCGCAAAGTTCATATGAACTACCAATTACAGTTGTTCCAATAGCATTAAACTTCTTCTCATTTTTAGCTAATAGCGATAATTCAGGATCAATAAGACTTAAAATGCCTTTAATCTTTTCTTTTTTACATATATCTAAAATAAAATCAATATAGCCTGGTGCAGTAATTTGAGGAACAATGTAATACTTGTCAGCATCATAAATAGCAGGACTAAACTTATTAGCATCAGTAGCAATAATTATTCCTGTACCAATAAATGCTTTTTTAAAATATTGTACAATTTTATTTCGAGTACCACAACTCAATATCAGAATATTCATACTTCTTTTTCCTCTGCCAGTTATT
>VSOC01000332.1 GCA_009774615.1 Lachnospiraceae bacterium | reverse complement strand
GTCACTGTTCATGCAGGTCTGCACACCTGCTGCACTGCATATGAACAGCAACTAAACCTATTCTAGTATAACATAAGTGTAAAAAGATTGCTTAACAAATTTATTACGATTTCGCCGGAGTGCAGTGGCAATACTGAAAATATTGTCCTCTATGAGGTTAGCATGAATACACATGGACAGAAATGATTCAGGCACGTTCCAATAGATAGAGCACGGGGCGCAGACGGGAATAGCCCTGCTTTCCATAACGGTACATGGTAATCGTGTATTCACCGAACTCTTCGCCCAGATTGCTCTTATAGATGGCCCATAAACTCCAGAGGAAGCCGGAAAGGGCCATGGAAGCAATAAGGATAAATGCTTCCTCGTCCGTGGGCTTTCGTTCCAGATAGATTTCCAGTAATTGCAGTCCCTCGTCAAAGCTGTAATAGGAATAGACGGCACACATGGCAATATCAAGGATGGGATCCGCCATTCCGGAATATTCCCAGTCAATTAATTTAAGGGAACCGTCTTCCAAAATCAGGATATTATCGACGACAGGGTCAATGTGGCACAGGGTCTGCGGACGGTTCTTTCGCTGAAGTTCCGTCAGCAGCCGTTCCATCCATTGGCGAACCTCGGCATAATCCTCAAAAGGAATTCCCCCGTGGGACAGGCAAAGGCTTTCATAAAACTGAATTTTTTCCTTCAGGTCAAAAAAATGGTCTACATGAAGGGCTGCTCCGTGCAGTTTTCGCAAGAGCGACATGCCCAGTTCCATATCGTCAGGGTTTTTGGCATCGGCTGTCCGTGCGTGTTCGTAAAATTCAGAGATTTTATAACCGGTTTCTCCATTAAAATAAAGAACATGTTCCGTAATACCTAAGGGGGCAACCGTGTCATAGACGGCTTTTTCTTCCTTTCGGTTAATTAAAACCTCCGTTCCCGGACCGGGAATGCGGCAGATATAGGAACGGCCGTGGATTTGAAAAAGGAAGGATTTATTCGTCATCCCCGCTTTAAGACAGCGAATATGGGTAATTTCGGCTTCCGGCACATGAAAAACCGAGGCAACCAGTTCCATAGCCTGGTTGTTGGAACGATTATTATACTGGGAATCGAAAAGACGAAGTTCCTCCAGGTTTTCAAATTCGTAAACCTGATTGTCCGGCTGGCGGTTTAGGAAAAGAGCAGGGGCAGTGGGTGCCTGGTGCAGGGACAGACGTTTTTGGGCGCTGCCGTTGACTAAGTCCATGTAGACCTGCTCCCAGTAAAAAGCTTCTGTTCCCGGCTGATGATAGTATTCTTCCAGGACAGGAAGAAAGTCTGCAGAAAATTCCCTGGAAAAAAAAGCCGGGCCGTACATTATCCAGGCATCTCTGCCGCCAATGGTTACATCGGTAATCAAACCGCGTTTATTATAGGAAAGACACCACTCCGAAGTTTCACCGGGAATATGGACGCAGGAGTACCAAGGCCCCCATTCGTAGGTGTGGAACATATTTTCACGCATCCAGTTATCGGAGGAGAGAAGGTACATATTGCGCCCTTTAAGCACATCGCGGGCATGATAGAGCGTAGCCAGTGTATTTTTACAGGCATATTCCGGATTGTAGAGCAGAGTGACATCGTATTTATCAATAAGGTATTCAAACTTTTCTTTTAGATAGCCGACGACAATGGTAATATCGGAAATCCCGGCTTCCTTAAGCTGACGGATCTGACGCTCAATCATCCGCTCGCCCTGTACCTCTAAAAGACCTTTGGGCATCTCATAGGTAAGCGGGACAAAACGGGAGCCGAAACCCGCAGCGATAAAGAGAGCGCCGTCCACCTTAAAAGGAGCCAGGAACGCATGGCCATCCTCGGTCAGATAACGATTGCCTCCTGCGTCCAGGGCAATATAGCCGGAGAGCGTGCACTCTTTTATCAGGCTGTTTGCCGTTCCCAGAGAAACATTCAGCCTTTCCGCCAGTTCCCGCTGCGTGATATCGGGCTGTTCCAGAATGGTTCTGCATAATAGAGCTTGTCGGTTCATGGTGTAATCCTTTCTATAATTAATAATGATATTTGTGTATAGCGTTTTTCGTGTATTGTTTTTGGCTGTGCTATGTTTGCGTTATTTTTGTATGCGCTGTTTTTATATGTGTTATGTTTGCGTCCATTATTTTGAAACAAAGTATGTTCAAAAAAAACGATAATTATAGATGTATGAACATTATAGCAGATCTGGTGGGAAAATCAATCCTGTATTTCATCTGTTTTTTTTAGGGAAGGAGAGGGGATTTGCTTTGTATTTTAGGGGATTTGGAAGAAACAGGGGAAAAGGCAGGGGCTTCCTCTGGTGGGAGGAAATAGGGGAAAAAGCCAATAATGTATAGAAATCCGTACAATTTAAGAATAGAAATTAACTTCTGTAATAATTCTGTAAGAAAATGCACAGAGAAATGTTATGGTAATTTTCCGAAAGGTGTATTATACTATGGGTGTGATGGAGGAAAACGTACTTCCGATAAGTTCAATTATCGGAAGTAAATAACCTCAGTAATGCAATTAGGAATTTCAAGCAAATTTCAAAAAGAAAAA
>VSOC01000331.1 GCA_009774615.1 Lachnospiraceae bacterium | reverse complement strand
ATTATGATCTATATCTTTAATTGCATATAACACTTGAAAGTCATAATGATTATAATCTAGAACCCATAAATCCAACAAAAGATTTTGATTAAAATCTGGGCCAAACTTTTTTCTAAATAATTCTTCATCCGTTCTATGAATATCTAGATAATAATCATTTTTTATTGCATCAATATACTGAATGATTATCTCGCTATAAGCTTCTTCAATTTGCTTTTTTTTATCAATATATTCATCGCTCAACTCATTAACTATAATTATACTTTTCTCTATTTCCATATTTGCTTTTTGTAAATGGTTACTCATAATAATAGATACCTTGATAATAAGTAGCAAAATAATTTTTTCCATTGCTTTTTCCTTTATCCTCAATGATTTAAAATTTCAAGTATTTCTTTCCATTTTTCTGCCCACTTACCACGTTCAGGTTGTAATTCTTCAGAGTATTGCTCATAACACATATAAAAAACTTCTGCTAACTTCCCGACCTCTTCTGTAGAATGAACAAACTCTGCAAAACTTATATGAGCGGGATGCTCATTTATACTCCATTGTAAATCCCCTTGAGTAGATTCATAAATAATTCTCTCAAGCTGCATATCAATATCATTATTTTCTTTTTTTAAAGTCTTTTCATATACCCAATCATAAAGCTTTGTTGGAGGTGTCCATTGAACTAATCCTATGGCATTTCTTCCCTTAACCTCCCTTCTCATATGATTTATAGTACTTTCTTTTTCCATATTTCCAAGTATTGCATAAATAGCATTATCACTCCAACCTTTTTCAGATAAATAACGATAGATATATCTCGCCTCAACCAACATTTCTCTTTGCTCTAATTTTATCGGTTTTGTGCTTAACTCACTTTTTTCAGGTTCCTTTTCTGACATATTTTTCGTAAAATCCTTTACAACCCAGCCCTCTACCCACCCCATATTTTCAGGATGAGCTTCATCTTTTTGATTATAATATCGGATATTTATCCACTCCTGTTCTACGCCTTCTGAATCAATAACTTTCTTAATTGGCGATGATGGAATGGTTAATAAGATTTCGTCACTTAATATGGCTACTACCTTATCACCTCCCGGTGACTCTCTGATGTTTATCGAATCTATCGTATATAGTACTTTTACTTTTTCTGGCACTGTATTCACTATTTCTTTAATGCTAATCTGTCCAAAACCGTATGTACATATTAAATTTGCATTTTTCAACAATACCTTTTCATACTGTTGTTTTTCTTCATTCCAGATATGCGTATGTACATTGTCATCTTCCATCCAGTCCGTCGTCAGGGCAAGCCTGCATTTAAAACCACTAATCGTTGTATTTGAAGCTTCACTGTGTATAGTTATTGATTCGTTTTGTTTATGCAAAATATAAGGCGAAGTACAGATTCCAAAACCATATACATTCTCTCCTGCTTTACAGTCACTACAGGTTAAAACAGCATTACCATTTCTATCATATACACCATGATCACGCACTACACCAAGTCTTGTTATCTCATAGCCATAATTGCATTGAACTAATGAACCAGAAACAACATAACTTTCTTCGCCAGTAATTCCGTGATTTTGCCTGTATTGATTCATTCGAGCTATTGCTAAAGAATTATTTAATAACATCTGTTGTATCGATAAAGTTTGTCTTTTATTTTGATTCTCACCTACTATAGTAACTACACTTTCTCCTGCCTTATTTTCTCCACGATTTGTTTCATCTGTTGTTATCTTAATATCCGCTCCCGCATTATTTTGTTTTTGACGATTATCTGTACTTTTTTGTTCCTGATTTTTAGGCTTTGGTTTTCTTAATACATATCCATACTTATCCATAATATTTCCCTCGCATTATATCATAATCGCTTTCTTTATAAAATATCGCTATAATTATCAATCAAATATAATTCTAGCAAGTTTTCCATATCATCACATTTCGAAAACAAGTTCATTGATTCTTCCACAAGTTCTTTATCTGATGAAAGTAATCTTTGACAAGGAAACTCTCTTGTACGATCTACCTCCCACAATTTACTCTCCTTCAATATTCCTTCATCAAGATAAAGATACTCATAATGTTCTACGCCTCCGCCCCACCAAAGTGTAAATAATCCAGGAAATGTCGGATTATCAGAAACACGCAGTGCAGATTGTCCAATTTTCGGATTAGAATAATCTCCATATTTTTTCAAATCTCCATCATAATAATATACACTTAATATACCATGAACAGCATTGGACTGAACAATAATCAGTTCTGGAATTCCATCCTTGTCAAAATCTCTCAAAGAAAATTCATATACCTGGTAAGTTTCCGTTTTTGAAAATTTCTTTAAAAAATCTATGTAAGCAAGTTTTGCCTGTTCCTTAAATTCCTCTTTTACGGTAATATCAAAAATACTATGACTATTTTGGGGCAGTTGATTAATTAAAATATTTCTTTCAAAAATCAATGACACTATTATCAACATCAATACTCTTCTTATCATAATTACCTCAACCTAATTTTTTCCATTTTCACTAATCCAAGTACTTTTTAAAAGTTTTCCATTTTGATAATATTGCCAAATCTTCCCTTCTGG
>VSOC01000330.1 GCA_009774615.1 Lachnospiraceae bacterium | reverse complement strand
TTTTACAGAACTGTTATCCCAGGTTTGCGAAAAACCGGATTTTGAAAAAGGAAATGCTGGAGGCACTCAGGGATTATTCTTTTGCTTGTGCACAGTTAGAATATCAGAATTATGGACAGGGGATACTTTGCGGCTGCGATATAAGGGTAGAAGAAAAGCAGTTGGTTGTGGGAAAGGGGATGATAAAATGCGGTTCATGGATTGGACTTTTAACGGAAGAACTGGCTGTACCTTATGGTCCGGCGGCGCAAATGCAGTATTTAAAGCTTTTGGTGAGCGAAAGGGAAGATTCTCTGGATGAGGTGGTTTATCGTATCGAGTTGGTTCTTGACACAAAAGAAGTGAATAAGGGAAAAGAAGATGGAAATGAGATAGAGATTTGCCGGTTTTATCTGCGGGATGGGGCAAGGCTTAGGGGAGAGTATAAAGATTTTGCGGATAGGATGACGGAATATGATACGATTAACCGGATTGATGCGGACTGGGGAGCGCTGCGGGGACAATCGCTGGATCCGTCGATTACTGAGAAGTTTGCAGAAATTTTGATGATGGGCAGGGAAAGCCAGACCGAGGATTTTTCTTTTGCCTGCCTGTGCCTGAATCAGAACGGCGCAGTGCCACGGGAGATTATCCGGGGGTATCTTGCAAGGAAGCTGGGAAGGCAGGTGGCGGAGGATGCCAAAAATCAGGAACTTTTCCAGATGATGTGCCAGGTGGTAAGTGGAATGGATGGCGGGATGGGAAGTGAGGCGGTAAGGAGGGAGAGGAAGATGATTTGGGTGGAATAGAGAGGCTTTGAATTTTGATATGGTAAGGTCAATGATGAAACAAACAAGGTTTTAAATTTTTTCTTTTTCTATAATAAGTTTTATTACCGCGGAATAAAGGAATAGAATCGTGGGAATGGGAGTATACGGTGGCATTGTGGAAGGGATTTATCTGGTGAATCAAAGTTTAGTGGAAGATAAAGATAATGGAGCGGTGGTGGGATGGGTTAATAAATGTAAAAGTAAATGTTTTTTATGAGAATGATTATAAAAGAGATAATAGTATTTCAGAAGATATTGATTTGTTGGAAGAAAGGGGAAAAAACAGTTTCCAAAAATTTGTGTATGTAGCATTAATAGATAATAAAAAAGGTAACTTTAGACAAAAATTGCCTTTGGGAAATCAAGATATACAAATAGATTTAAATAGATCACATGTACGTCGTAAATCTCCATATTGGTATAGTCGAAAAGCATTAGGAGTAATTTATAGGTATATTGTCTGGATCAATCCGAGACGCAGATGGAAGGAAAGGAATATGGGAAGTAGGAGGGGAAAGGCAATTCTTCGTTCAGGTACAGCCTGGAGGATGCAGAGATTGATTTTGGGGCAATGAATCCACAGGTTCAAAGGGATGTGATTCCCCTTTGGAATATCGAGTGGATGGACTTTGACAGCGCGGACTTTATGGTTCCCTGTCTTGATGGGATAACATTTGAACATGAATTCAGGCAGCAGAGGCGGTAAGGCAGCTTCGCCAGTTGGGGAAGGACAAGCTGAATTCGATTCTTCGACTGGTGGTGAAGCTGTATCAGTGCGGCAGTAGGGAAAAAATTATTTTGCTACTTATTATCAAGGTATTTATTATTATGAGTAACAATTTACAAAAAGAAAATTTGGAAATAGAGAAAAATATAATTACAGTTGATGAGTTGAGTGATGAATATATTGATAAAAAAAGCAAATTGAAGAAGCTTATAGCGAGATAATCATTCAATATATTGATGCAATAAAAATTGCCAAATCAATCTGCGGATTATTTTGATGATAAATATGAAGCTTCCTATGAACAATATTCACAAGTATTAGATAAATATACAGGGAGAGGTGAAGAAAAAAAATTCTGGAATAAAATCTGTGACATGGAAGAAGTGAGTATGGAAGAAGCACAACTAAAAGAAAAACTTGAGAGAGATATCGATCATACTATGGATAGACATATAGAGGAAAATCATGAGGAACTTAGGCAAATAAATCTTAAAAAGCTTAAAGCCTACTACGAAAAAAGGTAAACTAAAAAATGCTTATGAAAAACTTATTGATGCTTACCTGGAGGCAATAAAAAATAATTTTTATCAAGAGTTGAAAGAAAGAGATATGAAGTCTTATGAAATGCAGCTTAAACCCTATCTAAGCAGGCAAGTTATGGAGGATTCAGCATTATATAAGGAAGAATGTTATGATTATCGTATCTATTGCGCAGTAAAAGATATTGATGAAAACGGAATTCCAGAATTTTTTATTGGTGTATCTAATGGCATTAACGGACTTTATTTCTATAATTGGAAAAATATCAAACAAGTAACCAACAGGAGGAAACCATACCTTACATTGACAAAGAAATACTGGAAACAAAAAGGAAACAGGAGCATCAAAAATATACAACTTTAGAAACAGGAATGTATGCAGGTGATGAATTAATTATAAAAAGGCGGATGTGAAGCTGATGATATGAAATTATTTAGCAAATTTATTAGAGTTAATTTTGAAACATATGGTTAATGGAAGTATTATAACGGAAGAATTTTGTATATGTGATATTAAAGCACATA
>VSOC01000033.1:25746-33158 GCA_009774615.1 Lachnospiraceae bacterium | reverse complement strand
TTCAGCAGCTTCTGTGTCTGCAACTTCCGTCCCCAAATTTTCCTCTTCGCTTACCGCGGGTTCGCTTTCTGTGGGAAGCAGGTCTTCAACATTTTCAGCAGCTTCTGTGATTTCCGGAGTTTCTGCGCTTTCTAAACCAATCTCTTCGCTGCTTTCTGCCGTAAGTTCTTCTTTCTCTTCTGCGGAAGTTCCTTCTTCCGTTTCTTCAGTCTTTGTTTCTTCAGCCTTTGTTTCCTCAGCCGTTGTTTCTTCAGGCTTTTCTTCCTCACGGTTAGCGGCTTCGTAGAGATCCGTCATATCTTCAAAATAGGCACTGTCTTTCTCAATGCCTTTTGCTCTTGCAATCTTTAAAAGGCCGTCGGTAATGGTCTTATCTGTATTATTCTTTATGTAAAGATCCAGACAAACCGTTTCCCCGGGCTCATAGGAAGACTGTTCCGAGAAAATCAGGAACTGTACATCTTCTTTCTGACTGTTCTTCAGGGAAACCTTGCTGTTTTTAAATGCATCAGAAGCACTCGCTTCTTTTTCAGCATTGCTCCCCGATGCGGTTTCTGCTGCTAATGCGGAAAATGCAAACGAATTGTTAAAAACCAGCATAAGGGTCATTACAGCTACAAGATACCCGCTAACCCACCGTTTCAGATTGGGTACTGCTTTCTTCAACATATTACTCTCCTCCTGTTTCTTGAAAATGCAAGTTATCATTATCCACACCAGCCTGCTCTACAGCGCTGTCCATGAGTTTAATCATTTCGAGTGCGCTGCGGAAAGAAGAAGTCTGATTTTTCTCAGCCCAGACGATTTGTCCCTGCCAGGTAGCATTCTGGTGGCATTGCACATGGACAACAAATGTGGCTAGTTTACCGGTGTTGTTAAAACTAAGATGATGTTCATTCACGCCCCAGATCTTCCTTTCTAATTTTAGTCATCAACCGATGAAATTAACATCAGCAGCTAAATAACGTCTGAAAAATCGAGGAATGGCCCACTCCTCTGTTTTTGATTAACCCTACTTTAGCAAATCTTCTATCACAAAAATTATCACATTTTTAATTTTTTCTGATCAAATTTTCCATTCTTCTAATTTTTTGGTAAGAATTAGGGAGAATCTTTACAGATTTTTAAAGACAAGTCGAGATTAGATGTTTATCGCAGGACAGGCAAATATTGCATTGCGGGGCTTTTATAGATATGATATAATGCTAGAATATAAGCATAGAAA
The DNA here is from genome assembly GCA_009774615.1 of Lachnospiraceae bacterium. Taxonomy (GTDB): domain Bacteria; phylum Bacillota; class Clostridia; order Lachnospirales; family Lachnospiraceae; genus Caccovicinus. The sequence goes on along the minus strand of VSOC01000033.1, from coordinate 31,933 downwards.
TAGCAGCTCTACAACAAGCTGCCTCTTACGGAGGTGTAAAATGCCGGTAATTTCAAGATTCTACGGAATAATTATTAAGATGTATTTTCAGCAAAGTGAACATAACCCACCACATTTTCACGCTGTATATGGTGAATACATGGGGGCTTTTGATATCAAAACCCTCGAAATGATAGAAGGTGATTTACCTGCCAAAGGTCAAGCACTCGTTCGCGAATGGGCCATACACCACAAAGAAGATTTATTAAAAATCTGGGATACTCAGGAATTCAAAAAGCTTCCACCCCTTGAATAAAGGCAGACAGCAGAAAGGAAATTTATGTTTTACAAAATAAAAGAAGTTCATCCACTGCCAGCTTATCGTATATTAGTTCACTTTGCTACAGGAGAAAAAAAACAATATAACGTTGCACCATTGTTTGAAAAATGGGATGTGTTTAAGACACTTTACACCGTTACTGGATTATTTGAACAGGTAAAGGTAGATCCCGGCGGTTATGGTATATCATGGAATGATGATATTGACTTGTCTTGTAATGAACTTTGGGAAAATGGAACCTTATGTGACGACACTGTTATGTAAACCTGATTTATCCTAAAACACCGATAAAGCCATGCCTGCAAATGCTCTCTTTTACAGCAGGCATGGCTTTATCTTTTTCTTACTTTCGTTTCCCCTCCATCAAAACTCCAGCCCGGAAAAGTCAATCTCCAGGTCATCATAAATATTTGCTTTAATGGTATCTGTAAGGGAATAAATCGCAGGTGCTGCGTCATGTTCCATGTCATAGACCAGGACGATCTGCTTCATAGGATCGACAATCCAGTACTCCCGCACACCGGACTCCCGATACAGGGAAAGCTTTGTATAATAGTCCATAACCCTGCTGCCAGGCGATACAACTTCGATAATCCAGTCCGGTGCGCCGTTGCAGCCACGATCATCCAGCTTATCTTTATCACAGATCACCGAGATATCCGGTTCCAGATACTTGGAATCATCCGCGGATAAAAATACAGCAAAGGGGGCAATATCCACTTCACAGCTTCCCTGCTTATGACGGATATATTCCCGGATAACGGCAAACAGTTCTCCCACAATGCGCTGGTGCTTTCGTGAGGGTGGTGCCATGGCATAAATCCTGCCGTCAATAAGTTCCGCTCTGCTTCCCTCCGGCAGTCTGTAAATATCTTCCATCGTCCCCTGCTTTTCCTGTGCTGTTACCGGTGCCATCGTGTCTGTTCCTTTCTTCTTTCCGAACAATATTTCCAAACCATGCTTCTACTTTTTTTTCATCCCTGCCGCCGCTGCCGACTGTCCGCCCCATGTTCCCAGATTCCTGCGGAAATTGTGCTTATCTGGTTCGTCGGGAATTGTGGCCAGGGAGGTGACGTAGTACTGCACTTCTCTTCTTCCCCCGCCGCTCAGTTCCATATACTTCTGGTCAATGCGCGAGGATACGATCGAGCAGTCTTCCTGGTTCGTTCCCAGAAGAAGCGCCAGATACTGACAGACACTGTATTTGGTATAGACGTCGCCGGAACGCATCGCCCGACCCATAGCCTCGAACAGCCACTCCATCTTCTTTGCCACCATCTTATGGCTGTTTAACGGTGCTCCTTTTGCGTCCACCAGGGTGCAGAGCATCAGATAGATGGACTGTCCGTTTCTCTCCATCAGGCGGGACATCAGGCGGTAGCTGTCGATAAAACTTGGATAACAGCAGTAATACGCCCCGGAAAACGGTTTCTGTTCCTGGAGTTCCTGCTGGATCGCCCGGATATTTTCAGACTGGCCGGAGAGTTTCTTTCCCATCGCCTGAAAACGCTTCAGATACTCTCCCGTAGGCGGCACACCTAATTCTTCTATATATAAGTCAACCGTACTCTGATAGAGCTGACAGGCTTCCTGGTGCTGGTTCATCGACATCAGGCACTCGATTTCCTTCTCCTGCCAGTTTTCCAACGGATAGATCTGTGCAAGCCGACCGTAAAGACTGCGCAGGCGATGAAATTCCCTGTCCTCTTGCAAAAGCCCGCCAAGTACCTTGACCGCCTCTTCAAGCTGGCGCTTGCACTGCAGACTTTCCACCGTCACCCACAGCTCGGTAGAAATCTGCGGCAGAAGTTCCCCCTGGTACAGTTCCACTGCCTGAAACAGTATATCTGCCTTTTTCTGTGTGTCCTTCTCCTGATTTGCCTGTTTCACCAGACGCTGAAACTCTAAGACATCAACTTCGATCTCCTCCTCCATAACCAGAAAACATCTTCCGTTTTTCAGGACAATATCATCTGAAGCCGCAAACCCAAGTTCCAGAAGGTGCTTGCGCAGGCGAAAAATTAAATTATTCAAGCTGTTGTTACGGTTTGCACCATCCTGCATCCCATAAAGGTTCTCTAACAGTACATCCTTGGCAATTCCCTTTGCCTGATTCAGCAGCAGAAGCTGAAATAACTGAATATACTTTAAGCGATAGGCCCGACCAAAGGCAAGTGGGACATCATTATAATTCATCGAAAACCCACCGAACATCGCTACTTTTAATACATTATCTGTTTCCTTATTTTTCATCCCATCACCCCTGTCTTTTATGCAGAGGCTGTTCCTTCAATCCTCCGGCACAAAATTTCAGAAAAATATCCCTTCTTTTGTACATATAGAGAAACAATATTCTGTTTATAGGCGAAAATACAGCCTTTTTTATTATATCGCAGGCACCCGATAAAGTCTACCATTTTCCCCGTTTTTTGGAATAATTTTCTTTTTTAGACAAATAACGACGCAAATTGAATTTTGACTCCAACATTATTTTATCTTAGGAAGCCTACACAGGCACATACGCCGATATACGTTACTGTTCACACGTTCACAGCAACAGGCAAAAATCCATGAAAATCGCCTTCGTCGATGGGATTTTTGCTCACTGGCCCAGTTTAACCTACGGTCAGCGCAGCAAGTGCGCAGACCTACATGAACAGTAACCGATATACCTGAAAATATACCGAAAAAATCATTTTCTTCTTTACAAGCCCCAGGTTTTATGTTATACTACTTTCGTTCGGGGCATTAGCGCAGTTGGGAGCGTGCCACACTGGCAGTGTGGAGGTCACGGGTTCGAATCCCGTATGCTCCATGGAATAAAAGAGATTAAGCTTTACAGCTTAATCTCTTTTTTGCTGCTTTGCAGTTTAAAATACTCATCAATCCTGTTCTTTATCTCCATCGGTTTTAAATACTTCAGTATATAACCCTCCGGCTTCAGATCCAAAACCTTTTTTACACTCTCCGGGTCGCCCCTTCCGGTCAGGAAAATCACGGGGACATCAGCATATTCTTCTTCGGATCGGAGCATTTCCAAAGTGTGCATCCCGTCGCAGACCGGCATCTCATAGTCCAGCATCACCAAATCCGGCTTATCTAAGGTAATGGCCCGAATGGCTGCCATCCCCGACCTTGCCATGGTGACGTCATAGTCCTTGCTCAGAAGATGTTTCATTTCCTCCCGAATCATCACCGAATCGTCCACCACCAGGATTTTCGAACGGGGTGTCCGCTCCCTTTTTATCAGATAACGTTCAATCTCCGCCATCGCATTATCCGCCCTGATGGACACCCCGATCCCTTCTTCCAGCAAATGCGGGGCAATTACACAGTAAGAAAAATACCCCGCATCGGTTGCAAACAGCAGGCTCACCTGCGGTTTTTTCTTTGCAAATACCTCCTGAAACTTATCATAGGTCAAAAGGTTTTCCTGCTTCATCTCATAAAGCTTAAACGAAGGAAAACGGTGCATTACCCACCAGACAAACTGTTTGGCGACGTAGCGGGAAGCATTGATCAGCATAACATCCAGCTTATCGGAGGTAATCCCCATGATTTTCCCCACGGTATTAACCAGAAGCTTTTCTTCAAAGACAAGAACAATCTCCCACTGCTTATCCTCATCTTTTGTTCCGTAAATCAGCCGGTAGTACACACCTTTCCCAAACCGCTCCCCGCCGTAGGCATCGCTGACCACCTTTGCTTCTAACTGAAACATATCCTGGATAAGGCAGGCAATGACCATCTCCATCGCCTTGACCTCTTCATCCGGCAGCAAACCTGCCCACTTGCTCATCTTCTCCCCGGTAATGGCCTGATCCTCGGTCAGGGTATGTCCAATCAGCCATCCGGTGCAGACACCCAGAAAATGATCCACGGCTGCCGGAGAATAGTCCTCCCGCAGTAATTCTTCCTCAAGTGCAGGAAGCGTGTCCTCGCGAAATCCGCGGTGCAGACGCCGGTGCATGTCTAATCCCTGATAGCCGATAGATTTCATATACAGTTCTTCATTTTCAAAATGGCTCATCGCGTGTTCTTTTAAAAACTGAATCCCTTCCTGGTAAGCCCTGCGATTCTTCCTTTTTTCTCTCCGAAGGGCAAAAAGTTCATTAATTGTCTGAAACAATTTCTGGTGTTCCTGATCGATAATATCCACGCCGATATTATATTCTTCCTTCCACAATACCTGATTCTCCATGAATTATCCTTCCCTGCCGCATTGACCCTTTTCCGTCATACCTTTAAGCTGCCGCACTGCCGCCGTCAAATAAGCTGTCCATTTCTTATAGGATAGTATATTCATGGTGTGGTTTTTTGGTTACTCAGCGCTTTTCCTCTGAAAATATTCATCAATCCGGTTCTTGATCTCGGTTGGTTTTAAATACTTTAACATATAGCCCTCCGGTTTTAAATCCATAACCTTGCTCACGCTTTCCGGGTCACCCCTGCTGGTCAGAAAGATCACAGGAATATCGGCAAATTCTTCTTCCGAGCGGAGCATCTCTAAAGTATGCCTGCCGTCGCAGACCGGCATCTCATAATCCAGCAGTACCAGATCCGGTTTTTCCAGGGTAATGGCTCGAATGGCAGCCACGCCGGATCTTGCCAGATTCACATCGTAGTCGGCGCTAAACAGATTTTTAAGCCCCTGCCTTATCGTTACGGAATCATCCACCACCAAAATCTTGTGCTTGCGGTTTCTCTCCCGTTTTAAAAGATAGCGCTCAATCTCCGTCATCGCGTTATCCGCCCCAATCGGCACGCCAATCCCTTCTTCCAGAAGATGCGGGGCAATTACACAATACGAAAAATATCCCGCACTGGTATCAAACAGCAGGCTGAGCTGCGGTTTTTTCTTTTCAAATACCTCTAAAAACTTATCATAGGTCAGAAGGTTTTCCTGCTTTATCTCGTAAAGCTTTAAGGACGGAAAATGCTGCATTACCCGCCATACAAACTGCTTTGCCACATAGCGCGATGTATTAATCAGCATAATATCCAGCTTATCGGACTGCGTGCCCAGGATCTTTCCGACCGTATTGACCAGAAGCTTTTCTTCAAATGCCAGGACAATTTCCCACTGTTTGTCCTTATCATCCGATCCGTAAACCAGCCGGTAATACACGCTTTTTCCCAGCCGTTCTCCGCCGTAGGCATTGCTTACCACCTTGGTTTCCAGATGGAACATATCATGAATAAGGCTGGATATTACCATTTCCATCGCCTTAATTTCTTCATTTGGCAGCAGATCTCTCCACTGGCTTATCTTATCACCCACGATGGCGCGATCCTCGGTCAGCGTATGTCCAATCATCCATCCGGCGCAGACACCGAGAAAATGCTCGACTGAAGCAAGAGAATAAGCTTCCCGTATCAGTTCTTCTTCAAGCGCCGGAAGCGTATTTTCCCGGAATCCTTTATGTAAGCGGCGGTGTGTTTCCAGTCCCTCATATTGGATCGAACACATATACAATTCCTCATCTTCAAAATGACTCATCGTATGTTCTTTAAAAAACTTAATTCCATCCTGATATGCCTTCGGGTTATTTCGGTTTTGCTTTCCTAACATAAAAAGATTATTGATAATCTGAAACAATCTCTGATGTTCATTATCAATAATATCCACCCCAATATTATACTCTTCTTTCCATAGCAGTTGATTGTTCATAAAATAGCCTCCTTTGCCGCAGACAAATCCTTATCGTCTGCAGATGTTTAAATTTTTAAAATATTTATTCATCCTCTGCAGCGGTTTAAGCTGATTTCCCGCTGCAATTCTATCCTCTGCCAGACCCTGTCCGGCTTATCTTTCACTACTTACTATAGCAAAGCTTTTGAGAAAATGCAAACGATAAATTAGTCATT
>VSOC01000033.1:16650-25646 GCA_009774615.1 Lachnospiraceae bacterium | reverse complement strand
TGATACATTGGTGCTTTTTTGTCCTAATCTTTCGATTTCCTGTAAAGTAATTCTTCGCCAATAATTAAAAAGAAAAAACTGCTGCAAAAAATACAAGCGCAGCAGTTTTTTCTATAATTTTTATTTTTACTCTTATGTTTACTCTTTTGCAAAATAATCCTCTACTGAATCACCTTCGCCGGGCACTTCGCCGCACATTTTCCGCAGTTGGTACACAGCGAATAATCAATCACAGCCAGATTATTTTCCATATGGATTGCACCGACTTCACACTGCTTGGTACACAGGGTACATCCGATACATCCGTTTTCACATTTGGCCTTAACGTCCTTGCCCTTATCGTGGGAAGAACACTGTACCAGATGCTCTGCCTTATACGGCACTAACTCAATTAAATGGTTCGGGCAGGCTGCCACGCATTTTCCGCAGGCCACACACTTTTCCTTATCCACGACAGCCACGCCGTCCACGATATGGATTGCGTCAAACTGGCACGCCTTTACACAGGTTCCGTAACCCATACAGCCGTAAGCACAGGCTTTCTCGCCCGCGCCGGGAACCACGGAAACCTTGCGGCAGTCGTCGATTCCATAATAGCGGTACTGCATATTGGTCTTGTCACAGGTTCCCTTACATTTGACAAAGGCCACCTGCTTTTCTGCGCCTCCGGCTTCCACGCCCATAATCGCCGCAATCTTTGCCCCGACGGGAGCGCCGCCCACCGGACAGGCGTCCACGGCTGCCTCTCCCGCTGCGATAGCCTTTGCCAGACCGTCACAGCCGGGATAACCGCAGCCGCCGCAGTTATTGCCCGGAAGTTCATTGCGGACTAAGATTTCTTTTTCATCTACTTCAACTTTAAATTTTTCACTTGCCACGCCCAGCAGCACGCCGATCACCAGACCCACGGCTCCGACCACTGCGGCGGCAATGATAATACCCATTATACTCATTCTCCGTTTCCTCCTTCTATATTAATCCGGAAAATCCGAAAAATGCTATTGCCATCAGGCCGGAAGTAATCAGAACAATGGGCATTCCCTGAAAGCTGTAGGGGATGTCATTGCCCTCGATCTTCTCGCGGACACCGGCTAACATAACTATGGCGATGGTAAAGCCCACGGCGATACCGATACCATTAAATACGCTCTGAATAAAATTATATTCCTTCTGTACATTCGTCAGCGCCACGCCTAAAACCGCGCAGTTTGTGGTAATCAGCGGAAGATACACGCCTAACGATTCGTACAGGGAAACCATATTCTTCTTTAAGAACATTTCCACGAACTGCACCAGGGCAGCGATAACCAGGATAAATACGATGGTCTGTAAGTAGGAAATATCCAGAGGAAGCATAATATAATTATAAATTAAACTTGTGGCTATACACGCCAGGGTAATAACGAAGATTACGGCAGCGCCCATACCGGCGGAGGTTTCTGTTTTTTTGGAAACTCCAAGGAATGGACACAGGCCCAGAAACTGGCTTAATACGACGTTATTCACCAGAGCGGAGCCGACGATGATTAATAATAAATCCTTTATCATTCCAATCCTCCTATGGTTCTTTCTTTTCCGTTGCAGCCTTTAATTCGGCTTCCTTTGCCGCTAATGCCGCTTTCTTCTTTTCCAGTGCCTCTTCCTCAGCCTGCCGCTTCCTGGTTTCCAGAATCTCGTGGTTGGACATACAGGAAGAACCGGAACAGTGCATACAGTCACCGCCGCAGGCTAACTTGGACTGCTGTGCGGAGCCGTTTGTCGCAGAAGGGAGCTTGAGCTTGTTCTGCACTGCGGTCAGCATCGCCAGAACAAAGAATGCGCCCGGAGCCAGAACAAAGATGGCAATATGGTAATCTTCTGGGATAATCGGAATCCCAAAGAAGCTTCCCGATCCTAAAAGTTCACGGAAAATGCCGATAGCGGTAAGACCTACGGTAAAGCCAAGACCCATGCCGATACCGTCAAAGGCAGAGGAGATGGCATCATTTTTCGACGCATAGGACTCTGCACGGCCCAGAATAATACAGTTTACTACAATCAGCGGAATATAAATTCCCAGTGCGCTGTCCAAAGCCGGCAAAAAGCCCTGAATCAGTAACTGGACAATCGTAACCAGCGAAGCTACGATAACGATAAATGCCGGAATACGCACGCGGTCAGGGATAATTTTCCGCATGGCGGCAATAATAGCATTAGAAAAAATCAAAACGGCTGTCGTGGAAAGTCCCATGCCGATACCGTTCATCGCCGAGGTCGTTACCGCAAGCGTGGGACACATACCCAGCATCAGGATGAAGGTCGGGTTTTCCTTTACAATACCGTTATAAAGGCGCTCTGTATATTTATTCATTCTTCCCACCTCCCCTTACTGTGCACAATTTACGGCAAAATAGGTTGCCGCATTGACTGCATTGGTTACTGCGCTGGATGTAATCGTCGCGCCGCTCATGGCATTAATCTCGGCATCTCCTGCCCCGCCGCCCTTCACTACGGAAAGCGGCTGTGCATCCTTGCCCGCATACTGGCCGTAGAACTCGGGATTCTGGGCATTCATTCCAAGACCCGGCGTTTCGGATAAGGACAGGAAAGCGATGCCTGTAATCTTATTCTCGCCGTCAATGCCCACGGTAATCTTTACTTCACCGCCAAAGCCGTCTTTCGAGGTCGAGGAAATCACATAGCCCACGGCATTGCCCGAAGCGTCTTTTGCCGCTGCTGCGCTGTCGATGTAGACATTGCCCCAGCCCTGCGCCATTAAATCGGCGGCGCTGGCATCAATCTTTTCCTTCATGCCTTCCTCGTCGAATTCAGCGGCTGCCGGAAGTACCTCCTGGTAAGCAGCATACTTGGCTGCGTTCTTTGTCTTATCGATCGGGTCCTTGGTAATCCCGTACACCGCGCCTAAGGCCGTGCCGGATACTAAGGTGATGGCAAATAAAATCAGGGCGTCTTTTATAAAACCGGATGATTTACTCATGATTTTTTAGCCTCCTTTCCAAATGCTGTAGGAAGCGTTACTTTTTCAATTAACGGAACTACGATATTGCTTAAAATAATCGCATAGGACACGCCCTCTGCCGAACCGCCGAATAAGCGGAACAGACCCGTCAGACAGCCCAAAAGCACGCCAAAGACAATCTGTCCGTTCGGGGTGAGCGGGCTGGTCACATAGTCGGTTGCCATAAAGAAGGCACCGAAAATCAAACCGCCGCCGCAAAGATGGGCCGCTAAGTAGTTAAGGTCGAACCCATGTCCGCCGAACAGCAGAACGAATACGGAAAAGGTCAGGATGTATGCCGCCGGAATCCGAATGGTAATGACCTTCTTCACCAGCATGTACACCGCGCCGATCAGCAGGGCAACGACCGATACCTCACCGATAGTTCCGGGAATCCTTCCCAGAAACATCGCTGCCGCATCCACGCTGCCGCCGCTCTTTAATACGGCAAGAGGGGTAGCGCCGGACACGCCGTCTAAGGTAAAGGTGGTCATCTTCCCGGTAAAGGAAATCAAAAGGAAGCACCGCGCCGCCAGCGCCGGGTTCATAAAGTTCTGTCCCAGTCCGCCGTAAAGCTGCTTTACGATAATAATGGCAAACACGCCGCCGAGTGCCGGCATCCACACCGGGATATCCGGTGGCATGTTTAAGGCTAAAATCATACCCGTTACCAGGGCACTTCCGTCGGCAATCGTCACCGGACGCCCCAGGGCTTTTTCAAATACATATTCGCTGATCACACACACCGCCATCGTTTCAATCAGAATCAGCAGCGCATGAAATCCAAACTGATACACGCCGAACGCCGCTGCCGGAAGCATGGCAATCAGCACATCATACATAATACTCTTCGTTGTCACCGTGTCCCTGACGTGGGGGGAAGATGAAACGTTTAATAATCGACTCATTTTCTGCTCCCTCCTACCCTTTTTTCCGTCTGGCTGCTGCAACCTGACGCCGCATATCCTTAAACGCCTGTGTCAGCGGACGCTTCGCCGGACATACATAGGTACAGCTGCCGCACTCCATACATTCCATGCCGTTTACCTTCTCAAAACCTTCCACATCATCATTTAACGCCGCCTTCATCATCATCGGCGGAACGATATGACTAGGGCATACGGATACGCAGCGCCCGCAGCGGATACATGGGGTAGGCTCCTGTGCAGCTACCATATCCTTGGTAAAGCAGGTAAGCGCCGAGGAGGTCTTGGTCACTGGAAGGTCGATGGAAAACAGCGCCATTCCCATCATCGGGCCGCCGGAGATAATCTTTTCCGGCTCTGCGCTAAATCCGCCTGCCGCCTCTAACAGCTCCTGGTAATTCGTCCCCAGTTTTACACTGAAATTCTGAGGATTTTTAACGGCGTCGCCCGTTACGGTAATAATCTTTCGGATTAACGGGGTCTGCCGGCATACGGCATTGTAAACCGCAATCACGGTATCGATATTGTCAACGATACATCCTGCATCTGCCGGAAGCATGGAGGAATTTACGGAACGCCCGGTAACCGCATAAATCAGTGAACGCTCACCGCCCTGCGGGTACTTGGTTAAAAGCTCCTGCACCTCAATTCTCGGCTCGTTCTTTACCAGTTCCTGAAGCTTCTTAATTCCCTCCGGCTTATTGTTCTCGATGCCGATAACGCCCTTTGCATTGTCAAATAAGGATAAAATCACTTTTAAGCCGCCGACGATCTTCTCCGGCTCCTCAAGCATCATCCGGTAGTCCGACGTCAGGTACGGCTCACACTCCGCACCGTTGACCAGGATGTAATCAATCTTGCTCTCGTCCTTTGGCGTAAGCTTAACATGCGTGGGAAAACCCGCGCCGCCCAGTCCTACAATTCCCGCTTCCTTGACAATCCCGCGGATCTCTTCCTTGGAAAGCTTGGTGTAATCCCTCTCCTCGCCGAAATGGGGGATTGTTTCATAAAGCCCGTCATTTTCCACGATAACGCTCGTCACCATCTGCCCGTTGACCATCAGCCTTGGCTCTACCGCCTTCACCGTGCCGGATACGGAACAGAGTACATTCGCAGAAATAAAACCGCCTGCCTCGCCAATCATCTGGCCGGCGAGCACCCGATCGCCCTTCTTTACCAGAGGCTTTGCCGGGGCACCGATATGCTGGGCCATGGGAAATACCAGTTCGCCCTTGGGAAGCAGTTCTAAAACCGGCTTGTTCTCTGACAGTTCTTTCCCCTCGTAGGGGTGAATCCCGCCTTTAAATGTAGCCAAACCCATCGAATCTAACCCTCTTTCTATACATTTTCTTGTTTTTATGAACGGACTCCTGACCTGGTTAAGCCCCTTCATTGTATACAAGTATAACATAAAATTTTTTGGGGTACAAATCGTTTTTCATAGAAAAGCCCTTCTTTTTACTTCCAAAAGAGGATATTTTTTCGGATGATTGCCCAAATCAGACTGAAATTACTTGTTAAACTTTACACAATTTATTCATGGTATTATCGAGATTGTTTTTAAGAAAATACACCAGAAGCGAAAGAATCCCTTTCCCGTAAAAAATAAGTGCAGAAAAGAGAATGAAATAAGCTGAATGGGGGCAGGGGAAGCAAAAGAAAAAAGAAAAAATCAGCTTGTGAAAATTTTATTAAATTTTCCGAAATTTTAATGAATTGCATGAAGAAAAATGCATTTTCAATTATAAATAATTATTAAAAAAAATAATGAATATGCCGCTGTATTTCCCTTTGCACATTCCACAGAAATTCATAATACATTCCCGTTTCCCCTGCCCCGGCGCTTTATTGCCGAATGACTCTGCTTAATTTGCCGTATTACCGAACGGCTCTGCTTAACAGTTCTTTAAGTTCCTCCACCGTAAATGCATAATTTTTATTGCAAAAATGGCAGTTGACCTCGATGGTCTTTCCTTCGTCAATCATCTCCTGGATTTCTTTCTTTCCTACGCTGAGCAATGCCTTTTCCACACGCGCTTTGGTACAGTTGCAGAAAAACTGTGTTGGAAGCTGTTCATTGATTTCCAGTCCAAACTCGCCAAGAACGTGCTCTAAAATCATTTCCGGCGTTTTTCCTTCATCCAAAAGCGCCGTTATCGAGGTAACTTCCTTTAGCTTCTGCTCCAGCCGATCAATCACTGCATCGTCCGCCCCCGGCATCATCTGCAGGATGAATCCCCCTGCCTGGGCTACCGTATTGTCCCGGCTCATTAAAACACCCAAAGCCACCGAAGAAGGGGTCTGTTCCGAGGTTGCAAAATAGTAGGTTAAATCTTCCGCAATCTCGCTGGTTACCAGAATCGTCTGACCAATGTACGGCTCTTTCAGCCCCACATCCTTAATCACGCTTAAAACCCCCAGCCCAAGGGCACCGCCTACATCAAGCTTTCCCTTTGCATTCGGCGGGAGCATAACCGAAGGGTTGAATACATAGCCCTTCACGTTCCCCTTGCTGTCTGCGGTCACAGTCAGCCCCTCGATTGGCCCGTTTCCTTCTATTTTAATGGTGAGGATGTCCTCCTCCCCTTTCATCATAATTCCCATCATAGCACCTGCAGTCAAAAGCCTTCCCAGAGCTGCCGTCGCCACTGGACTGGTATTGTGCGCACATCTTGCCGCCTCCACCATATCCTTTGTCGTTGCCGCAAATGCACGAATCTGCCCCTGGGCTGCCGTAGCCCGAATAATATAATCAGCCATGTTTCGCTTCCTTTCCCTAAGCTTTGCTTTGTCTGTTTGCTTTTCCTGTTTACTCTTTCTTACCCTGGACTTATTTTTATATGCTCTGCTTGTCCGTTTTTTCTCTTTCTTACCCCGGACTTATTTTATATGCTCTGCTTTCCCTTTTCCCGGGCAATAAAATACACCCGTTCGCTTTCCTTCTTGGGCAGGCTTCGGGTAAATGCATCGTAGCAGGCTAAAAACTCCATTCCTGCTTCTTTTAGCGCACACTGGATTTCTTCAAGTGAATACGCCTTCTGTTCATGCACTTCCTCATATTTCCTGTACCACACGCCCCCGTCATCTTCCTTTTCCGGAATAAACAGTGATAAGGCATAGGCATTGATCCGGCTTTCTTCATCGTAATCATTTTCCCAGATAAAGCTTCCTTCTTCCCGGTTTTCTGCTATCGTATGATCGGCAAGCAGCACTTCGTATTTATAAAGCGTATTCATATCAAAGATAAACACGCCTCCCGGGTCAAGGTAATTGTTCACCAGCTTAAAGGTTTTCACCAAATCTTCTTTGCTTAAAAGATAATTCACCGAGTCACAGATACTGACCACTGCCCGAACTGTGCCAAAAAGTTCAAATTCCCGCATATCCTGAAGCAGATACAAAATATCCTTTCCGGATTCCTGCTTCTTTTCCACGGCAATTTCCAGCATATCCTCCGCACAGTCCACGCCAATCATATCATAGCCCTTTTCTGCAAGCATCTGGGTCAATGTCCCTGTTCCACAGCCCAAATCCAAAACCAGCCCGTCTTCCACCCCATATTCTCTAAGCAGCCCCGTCAGATAGGCACACCATTCATGGTAAGGAATATTATCCATAAACAAATCATACACCCGGGCAAAACTGGTATAGGCATCCATCCTCTGTTTCCTTTCTTTTATTATTTTTATTATCACCCGCTCCACTGCTTTCGTTTTTATGACTTAAAAGCATTTGTGACTTAAAGGCAGGGGCGTTCCGGGATAAGTTAAATTGTTGCGAAAAAGCCGCTGAATACTCAAAACTCAACGGCTTGTCTGTTTCATTATCAAATTTTACATGCAGCGCTTCCTATGCATTCTTCCCGCAGCACTTCTTATATTTCTTTCCGCTGCCGCAGGGACACGGATCATTTCTGCCTACCTTCTTCGGCTTGCGCACCGTGCCGGAAGCTTTCTGCTCCTTATATAACTCTTTTCTGCGCTCCTGGGTTAAAATAGTATCCCACTGCGGAAGTTCGTACAGCCAGTTCGCCTTCGCCTCAACCATGTTGTAATACAGCTTCTCCGGGTCAATCTCAATCCGAACCTCGGTATCCTCTTCCATCGTATCAATCGGGTTCTCATAGCCCTTTAAGCTTTCATTAATCCCATCCAGGAAACCAGTCATAATTAAAATTTCCGTATTATACCTTTCTGCCAGTTCCTTAACCGTTCCGGTGATTACCTGCGTCGGATTGGAGAGAATCTGCTCATAAATCCCCTTTTCAATGGTAAAATACCCGGTCCACAGATTTTCTCTCTCTTTATCGTTCAACCCTTCGCCATATGCCAAATCTCTCCATGTCTGCAAAATAGCCATCTTACATTCCATCCTTTATCTCTTATATTCTTCCAGCCGCACACGCAGCAGTTTTTACTGTACAGCCATAATCACTCCGCCGGATACCGCCGCTCCTGTCAAACTTTTCCAGCACAAATCCGGCCTCTGCCGCAATCTATTCCTGATTATATAACAAAAGCAGGAGATTTGCAATAGTTAAACTTACTTTCTCCTGATGATATGACGCCGCTGATGTTACTGTTCACACGTTCACAGCAAACCTGTTTCATATTGTTTTATATATGGATTCATTCTTTCTTTACGCCGTTTTTCTCCTGCTCTTTTTAATAATTCTTCCGCCATTATAAGGAAAAAGAAATTTATCAATTTCATCAATAACCACACAGCCTTGCTTCATTGTGTGTTTTATATATTCCATTTCTCAGCTCCTGATGAGATAATTTTTCTCCGCCGCTATTTAAATTTGCAAATATCTTATGTAATATTTCATCTTTCATATTTTGATTGGATATTTTTACTTCTACTACCGAAATAACCAAATAGTCTACCTTCCGCTTCAAAGCAATAGGCAGATTTTGATACGTGATATCACATACTTCATCCCCAATATGCATGTAAAATTCTGTCGGAATAATTTCATATTTTTTTTCAAGTGCTGCCACAAAATTGCCGGCTGATTCTACATCGATCTCCTGGTAATCAAACACACTCATTTTTTCATTTTTAAAAAA